>CAZTIF010000112.1:0-9717 GCA_964613635.1 uncultured Bifidobacterium sp.
GGCTGAAGGCCAGTCGTTCTTGTGACGAGCTCATGCCGGTGACTATTCCACACCGTCACGTAACAGTCAGTTCTTTGTTACCCGATTGTGAGTAAAAAGAGGAAAGTTAAAAACTTTCTAAAGCTCTTGAGCCGGGCACGCAGGAAGTCGCTGTGCTTGCCCGGGCCAGAGGCGCGGCGATCCCGCCACGCATGTCCGATACTGCTACGCTATCGACCACGCTGGTGTGATGATCATGCGGCTATCGCGCCCGGCACCGCAGCCTTGCGCACGAAGCGCAGCACGCCGTCGCTGCCCTCGTTGCGTTCCAGTTCGCCCGCCTGCCACAGCCGGTGCAGGTGCGCGAGCGCTTCGCCCATCGCGAAAGTCAGCTGGTGCGTGTCGAGTTCGCGGCGGAACATCAGCGGCACGATGTCGGCGGCCGACTGCGGCGTTGCGCAGGCCACGCGCACTTCTTCCAGCCGCTCCGCGTGATGCGCCTCCAGCTGCGCGATGCGGCGCTGCAGTCCACGGAAGGGCTTGCCGTGCGACGGCAGCACCAGCGTATCCTGCGGCAGCGGCAGGAATTTTTGCAGCGAATCGAGGAAATGGCCGACCGCATCCGCTTCCGGCTCGATTGCGAACACCGAGGTATTCGTCGAGATCCGCGGCAGCACCATGTCGCCCGACACCAGCACGCCGAGCGCTTCGCAGTACAGCGCCGCATGCTCGGGCGAGTGACCGCAGCCGGTGATCACGCGCCAGTCGTGCGCGCCGATTTTTATCGGATAGCGCTCGTCGAGGCGGATGAAATGCTCCGGCACCGTCGGCACCAGCGTCGGGTAATAGGCCTTGCGTCCTTCCAGCTGCGCGAGCTTGTCCGGATCGGTCAGCCCGTGGCGGCGGAAGTGCGGCACCATCGACGGGCCGTCGGCGCCGGGCAGCGCGGCCGACATCATCCGCGCAAACGCATATTCGCCGACCGTCATCCACAGCGATGCATGCCAGCGCTCGCACAGCCAGCCGGCCAGGCCCACGTGGTCCGGATGGCAGTGGGTCGCGATCACGCGGGTGACCGGCCGTCCGCCCAGTTCGTTGGCGAACACCTGTTCCCACGCGTCGCGGGTGGCGTCGGTCGCAATCCCGCAGTCGATGATGGTCCAGCCCTCGCCATCCTCCAGCAGCCAGAGGTTCACATGGTTCAGCGCAAACGGCAGGCCCATGCGCAGCCAGCGCACGCCGGGGGCGACATCGACCGCCTGGCCGGCGGCGGGCAAGGTGTCGCCCAGCGGGTAGTGAAGTTCGTGTTCCTGTGGATTCATCTCGGTTCTTCCGTGGTTCAGGCGGGCAGGGATTCCAAAACCCCGGCGTCCCGCCTACAATAGCCGGCAATTGACGTTTACGTAAACGTCCATTCTAGCAAGGCGGGGCCGTCCGTACACCAGGGGCGCTCTGGCCGGCGATCCGGAGACCATGGCCACCTACACCATCACCGAGTTGGCGCGCGAATTCGACATCACGCCGCGCGCGATCCGTTTCTACGAAGACCAGGGCTTGCTCAGCCCGAGCCGCGAGGGCACCGGCGGCCGCACGCGCGTCTATGGCGCGCGCGACCGCACGCGCCTCAAGCTCACGCTGCGCGGCAAGCGCCTCGGGCTGACGCTGTCCGAGATCAAGGACCTGGTCGACATGTACGAGTCGACCAAGGACTCGGCCGCGCAGCTCAAGCGCTTCCTGAACGTGCTGGCGCGGCATCGCGAGGCGCTCGAGCAGCAGCGCGAGGACATCGAGGTCACGCTGGCCGAGATCGCCGCGCACGAGGAACAGTGTCGCCGGATGCTGGAGGAGGGCCGGCCGGCCAAAGCAGCGGACGACGACGCCCGCGTCGCCTGACAGAACAAAGACAAACAGCCTAGGAGACTTCATGACCGACCTGCCCGGACTCACCTTTGACCATGGCGAGGACATCGCCGCGCTGCGCGACGCGGTGCGCCAGTTCGCCGAAGCCGAGATCGCGCCGCGCGCGGCCGAGATCGACCGCAGCGACCAGTTCCCGATGGACCTGTGGCGCAAGATGGGCGAGCTCGGGCTGCTGGGCATCACCGCCGACGAGGAATACGGCGGCTCCGCGATGGGCTATCTCGCGCACATCATCGCGATGGAAGAGATCTCGCGCGCATCGGCCTCGGTCGGCCTCTCCTACGGTGCGCACTCGAACCTGTGCGTCAACCAGATCCGCCGCAACGGCACCCCGGAGCAGCGCGCGAAATATCTGCCGAAGCTGATCTCCGGCGAACATGTCGGCGCGCTCGCGATGTCCGAGCCGAACGCCGGCTCCGACGTGGTCAGCATGCGCCTGCGCGCCGATTTCAAGGGCGACCGCTGGGTGCTCAACGGCAGCAAGATGTGGATCACCAACGGCCCCGACGCCGACGTGCTGGTGGTCTACGCAAAGAACGATATCGAGGCCGGCCCGCGCGGCATCACCGCCTTCCTGATCGAAAAGGGCTTCAAGGGCTTTTCGGTCGCGCAGAAGCTCGACAAGCTCGGCATGCGCGGCTCGCACACCGGCGAGCTGGTGTTCCAGGATTGCGAAGTGCCGGCCGAGAACGTGCTCGGCGGCCTTGGCCGCGGCGTGAATGTGCTGATGTCCGGGCTCGACTATGAGCGTGCGGTGCTGTCCGGCGGCCCGCTGGGCATCATGCAAGCCTGCATGGACGTGGTGGTGCCGTACGTGCACGAGCGCAAGCAGTTCGGCCAGCCGATCGGCGAGTTCCAGCTGATGCAGGGCAAGCTCGCCGACATGTACTCGACGATGATGGCCTGCAAGGCCTATGTATACGCGGTCGGCCAGGCCTGCGACCGCGCGAAATCGCCGGAGCAGGTGCGCGCGCTGCGCAAGGATGCGGCCGGCGCGATCCTGTTCTCGGCCGAGAAGGCGACCTGGATGGCCGGCGAGGCGATCCAGGCGCTGGGCGGCAATGGTTACATCAACGACTACCCGACCGGCCGCCTGTGGCGCGACGCCAAGCTGTACGAGATCGGCGCCGGTACCAGCGAAATCCGCCGCATGCTGATCGGCCGCGAGCTGTTCGCCGAAACCGCCTGACAGGACACCCGAGCCGATGCAGCACTTCCCCAAGCTCCTGTCGTCGCAGATCGCGTTCGACATCGCGCGCGTGATCCTCGACGGCTTCGACAAGCACTACCGGCTGTTCCGCGAGTCGAGCCAGGCCGCGCGCCGCCACTTCGAGAAGATGACGTGGACGGTGGCGCAGGCCGAGGCGCGCGAGCGTATCGCGTTCTACGACCATCGCGTGCAGGAGTGCGTGCAGGCGCTGGAGGACGAGTACGACGAGGACGAACTGACCGACGCCGTCTGGCGCGAGGTCAAGCTGCACTATATCGGCATGCTGACCGAGCACCGGCAGCCGGAGCTGGCCGAGACCTTCTTCAATTCGGTCTGCTGCAACATCCTGCACCGCACCTACTTCAACAACGACTTCATCTTCGTCTGGCCGACGCTGTCGACCGAGTACATCGAGCCGCGCGACGGCATGCCGGTCTACCGCGTCTACTATCCGGGCAAGGACGGGCTGCGGCCGTCGCTGAAGCGGATGATCACCAACTTCCAGTTCGACGGCGAATTCGTCGACCTTGACCGCGACATCGCGCTGGTCGAGGCGCGGCTGCGCATGCTGATCGGCGGCCAGCCGCAGGAGGCGAACCAGCAGGTGCAGGTGCTGTCGTCGCCGTTCTTCCGCAACAAGGGCGCCTACCTGGTCGGCAAGCTGGTCAACGGCAACCAGTCGCATGGCTTCGTGATACCGGTGCTGCACAGCCGCGCCGGCGGGCTTTTCCTCGACACCGTGCTGACCGATCCCGGCCAGATCACGCTGCTGTTCTCCTTCACGCGCGCCTACTTCCTGGTCGACATGGAAGTGCCGTCGGCCTATGTGAAATTCCTGCGCACGATCATGCCGAACAAGCCGCGCAGCGAGATCTACACCATCCTCGGCCTGCACAAGCAGGGCAAGGCCGGCTTCTACCGCGACTTCCTGCATCATCTTGCGCACTCGTCCGACCGCTTTGCGATCGCACCCGGCATCCGCGGGCTGGTGATGGTGGTGTTCGCGCTGCCGTCCTTCCCGTACGTGTTCAAGGTGATCAAGGACTTCTTCCCCGCGCCGAAGGAGACCACGCGCGAACTGGTCAAGGAAAAGTACCTGCTGGTCAAGTACCACGATCGCGTCGGCCGCATGGCCGACACGCTCGAATACTCCAACGTCGCGTTCCCGCGCTCGCGTTTTTCCGACGAGCTGCTGGCCGAGCTGAAAGAGGTCGCGCCGTCGCTGATCGAGGAAGACCGCGATCAGGTGATCGTGAAGCACCTGTACATCGAGCGCCGCATGACGCCGCTGAACATCTGGCTGACCGAGGCCGAGCAGGCCGGCGACGAGGCCAAGCTCGAGCATGGCGTGCGCGAGTACGGCAATGCGATCCGCGACCTGGTTGCGGCGAACATCTTTCCCGGCGACATGCTGTACAAGAACTTCGGCGTGACGCGACAGGGCCGCGTGGTGTTCTACGACTATGACGAGATCGAGTACATCAGCGACTGCAATTTCCGCGACATACCGGCGCCGCGCAACGAAGAAGACGAGATGGCCAGCGAGCCCTGGTATCCGATCGCGAAGAATGACGTATTCCCCGAACAGTTCGGGGTCTTCCTGCTCGGGAACGCGAAGGTCCGGCACTATTTCATGAAATACCATGCGGAGTTGCTGACGGCCGCGTGGTGGCGGCAGAAGAAGGAACGCATCCTCGAAGGCCAGGTGGAGGACGTGTTCCCGTACCCGCAAGAGATTCGTTTCATCAACCAGGAGGCCAGCGCGACCGCGGCAATGCCGGCGGCGAAAGCGGCCTGAACCTCATCGGAGAATTCCATGCAAGATCCTATCGTCATCGTCGGCGCGGCTCGCACGCCGATGGGCGCCTTCCAGAGCGACTTTGCGTCGCTGTCCGCCGCTGAACTCGGCGCGGTCGCGATCCGCACGGCCATCGAGCGCGCCGGCATCTCGGCTGAGTCGGTCAACGACGTCATTTTCGGCAACTGCCTGATGGCCGGACAGGGCCAGGCGCCCGCGCGGCAGGCGGCGATCAAGGCCGGCGTGCCGGTGTCGGCCGGCGCGGTCACGCTGTCGAAGATGTGCGGCTCGGCGATGCAGGCGACCATCTACGGTTTTGATTCGCTGATGGCCGGCACGAACGACGTGGTGGTGGCCGGCGGGATGGAGTCGATGACGAACGCGCCCTACCTGATCCCGAAGGCGCGCGGCGGCTACCGCATCGGCCACGGCATGATGTACGACCACATGATGCTCGACGGCCTCGAAGATGCGTATGACAAGGGCCGTTCGATGGGCACCTTCGCGGAAGATTGCGCGGCCAAGTACCAGTTCACCCGCGAGTCGCAGGATGCGTATGCGATCGCATCGGTGAAGCGCGCGCAGGCCGCTACGGCCGACGGTTCGTTCGCGTGGGAGATTGCGCCGGTGACGGTGGCCGGCCGTGGCGGCGACGTGGTGATCGACAAGGATGAAGGCCCGCTGAAGGCCAGGCTCGACAAGATTCCGGCGCTGAAGGCGGCGTTCAAGAAGGATGGCACCATCACCGCTGCATCGTCGTCGTCGATCAACGATGGCGCGGCTGCGCTGGTGCTGATGCGCGAATCGACCGCGAAGCAGCTGGGTGCGAAGCCGATCGCGAAGATCCTCGCGCACACCCGCCACTCGCAGGAGCCGAACTGGTTCACCACCGCGCCGGTCGGCGCGATCGAGAAGCTGTACAAGAAGACCGGCTGGAGCACGAAAGAGGTCGACCTGTTCGAAGTGAACGAGGCTTTCGCCGCGGTCGCGATGGCAGCGATGCACGACCTCGGCATTGCGCACGAGAAGATCAACATCCATGGCGGCGCGTGTGCGCTCGGCCATCCGATCGGCGCGTCCGGCGCGCGCATCATCGTCACGCTGCTGGGCGCGCTGAAGAAGACCGGCGGCAAGCGCGGCGTGGCGTCGCTGTGCATCGGCGGCGGCGAGGCGACGGCGCTGGCCGTGGAGATGATGTAATGGCCCGCACCGCACTCGTCATCGGCGCGTCGCGCGGCATCGGCCGCGAGTTCGTCCGCCAGTTGCTGGCCGACGGATGGAAGGTGTTCGCGACCGCGCGCGATCCGCAATCGCTGGCGGCGCTGGAAGAAGACGGCGCGCATCCGCTGAAGACCGACGTCACCCGTGCCGAATCGCTGGCCGAGCTGCCGTGGAAACTGGACGGCGAGAAGATCGACCTCGCGCTGTACGTGGCCGGCGTGCTGCCGGGCTGGGACGGCGCGGCAGAAGCGCCGACAACTGCTGCATTCGACGCGACCATGCATGCAAACGTGCTCGGCGCGATGCAGGCGCTGCCCTTGCTGGCGCCCTTTGTCGCCGAGGCGAAAGGGCGCTTCGTGTTCATCTCCAGCGTGATGGGCAGCATCGCCGGCGCGTCGTCGAGCACCGCGTGGCTGTATCGCGCGTCGAAGGCGGCGCTGAACATGGCGGTGGTGTCTGCGCGGCATGACTACCCTGACTTGACGCTGGCCGTGCTGCATCCGGGTTGGGTGCGGACCGACATGGGCGGGGCGAATGCGACCGTGGATGTGCGGGACAGCGTGGCCGGGATGCTGAAGGTGATCGGTACGCTGAAGCCGTCGGATTCGGGCGCGTTTTACGGGTATGACGGGCGGGAGATTGCCTGGTAGCGGGTTTTGCTGGGTGTGATGCGAAAGCCGCTGGATCCCGGCCTGCGCCGGGATGACGGTTCAGTGGCTGTCGGCTTTCAAATCGTCGTCCCGGCGCAGGCCGGGACCCAGTGACTTACACAACGAAATCAATCACCGCATGATCCTCTCCGAACAACACCAAATGATCCGCGACGCGCTGCGCGACTTTTCGCAGCAGCAGCTCGCGCCGAACGCGGCCGCCTGGGACCGCGACAGCACCTTCCCGCGCGACGCACTGAAGCAGCTGGCCGGCCTCGGCGCGTTCGGCGTTGCGGTGCCCGAGGAGCAGGGCGGCGCCGGCCTCGACTATCTCGCGCTCGCATTGGTGCTCGAGGAAATCGCCGCCGGCGACGGCGGCACATCCACCATCATCTCGGTCAACAACTGCCCGGTTTGCAGCATCGCCATGAGCTACGCGAATGCCGCGCAGAAGGAGCAATGGCTGCGGCCGCTGGCCAGCGGCGAGATGCTCGGCGCGTTCGCGCTGACCGAGCCGCATGCCGGCAGCGATGCGTCGGCGCTGCGCACCACCGCGCGGCGCGACGGCGACCACTATGTGCTGAACGGCGTGAAGCAATTCATCACCAGCGGCAAGAACGCCGACGTGACCATCGTGATGGCCGTGACCGACAAGGAAGCCGGCAAGCGCGGCATCAGTGCGTTCTGGGTGCCGACCGACACGCCCGGCTACCTCGTCGCGCGCATCGAGGACAAGCTCGGCCAGCATTCATCCGACACCGCGCAGATCGTGCTGGAAGACTGCCGCATCCCGGCCGCCAACCTGATCGGCGAAGAAGGCATGGGCTACAAGATCGCGCTGTCCGGCCTCGAGGGCGGGCGCATCGGCATCGCGTCGCAGGCGGTCGGCATGGCGCGCGCCGCGTTCGACGCCGCGCTGCTGTATGCGAAGGACAGGCAGAGCTTCGACAAGCCCTTGTTCGAGCATCAGGCAGTGCAGTTCCGCCTTGCCGACATGGCCACGCAGCTCGAAGCCGCGCGGCAGATGGTCTGGCATGCGGCGTCCATGAAGGACGCCGGCCTGCCCTGCCTGAAGGAAGCGGCGATGGCCAAGCTGTTCGCGAGCGAAATGGCGGAAAAAGTCTGCAGCGACGCGATCCAGATCCTCGGCGGCTACGGCTACCTCGCCGATTTTCCGGTCGAGCGCATCTACCGCGACGTGCGCGTGTGCCAGATCTACGAAGGCACCAGCGACATCCAGAAAATCCTGATCGGCCGCGCGCTGGCCTGAACGCGATGGCAAAGAACGACAACACCAGCGACGCCTGCCCCTGCGGCGGCAAGCTTTTCCAAACCTGCTGCGGCCCCTTCCTTGCCGGCGTGGCCGTCGCCGACACGCCCGAGAAGCTGATGCGCTCGCGCTATGCCGCCTATGTGACCGGCACCGAGGATTACCTGAAGGCGACCTGGCATCCGTCCACGCGTCCGCAGGAGAGGGTCACCGATCCGGCCGTCAAATGGCTGGGGCTGGAAGTGAAGGGCGCGACGCAGGACGGCGACAAGGCTACCGTGCATTTCGTTGCGCGCTGCCGCGTCGGCGGCAAGGGCCAGCGGCTCGAAGAGACCAGCCGCTTCGTGCGCGAGGATGGACTGTGGTTTTACGTCGATGGCGAATTTGCATAAAGAATAATCGGAGACACGACAGATGCCCGTGATTGAATCGAAGTTGAACACCCGCTCGCCGGAATTCGCGGCCAATGCCGCCGCGATGCAGGCGCTGGTCGATGACCTGCACGCGCATTGCGCGAAGATTGCGCAGGGCGGTGGCGAGGAGGCGCGCAAGAAGCACATCGCGCGCGGCAAGCTGCTGCCGCGCGAGCGCGTGAACCAGCTGCTCGACCCCGGCACCCCCTTCCTCGAGTTTTCGCAAATGGCTGCGTTCGGCATGTACCACGATGCCGCACCGGCCGCCGGCGTGATCACCGGCATCGGCCGCGTGAAAGGGCAGGAATGCGTGATCGTCTGCAATGACGCCACCGTCAAGGGCGGCACCTACTACCCGATGTCGGTGAAGAAGCACCTGCGCGCGCAGGAAATCGCGCAGCAGAACAAGCTGCCCTGCATTTATCTGGTCGACTCCGGCGGCGCGAACCTGCCGAACCAGGACGAGGTCTTCCCCGACCGCGACCATTTCGGCCGCATCTTCTTCAACCAGGCCAACATGTCGGCCGAAGGGATACCGCAGATCGCGGTGGTGATGGGCTCATGCACCGCCGGCGGCGCGTATGTGCCGGCGATGAGCGACGAATCCGTCATCGTGAAGAACCAGGGCACGATCTTCCTCGGCGGCCCGCCGCTGGTGAAGGCCGCCACCGGCGAAGTGGTCAGCGCCGAAGACCTCGGCGGCGGCGACGTGCATACGCGGCTGTCCGGCGTGGTCGACCATCTGGCGCAGGACGACACGCATGCGCTGGCGATCGCGCGCAACATCGTCGGCAAGCTGAATCGAACGAAACCGCAACCGCTCGCGCTGCGCGAGCCGGTCGCGCCGAAGTACGACACCAGCGAAATCTACGGCGTGATACCGACTGACACGCGCAAGCCCTTCGATGTGCGCGAGGTGATCGCGCGCCTCGTCGACGGCAGCGAGTTCGACGAGTTCAAGGCCCGCTTCGGCAGCACGCTGGTGTGCGGCTTCGCGCACCTGCACGGCATGCCGGTCGGGATCATTGCCAACAACGGCATCCTGTTCTCCGAATCGGCCGTCAAGGGCGCGCACTTCATCGAACTGTGCTGCCAGCGCAAGATACCGCTGGTCTTCCTGCAGAACATTACCGGCTTCATGGTCGGCCGCAAGTACGAGAACGAAGGCATCGCGCGGCATGGCGCGAAGATGGTGACGGCAGTCGCGACCGCCGCAGTGCCGAAGTTCACCGTGATCATCGGCGTCAGCTTCGGCG
>CAZTIF010000113.1:0-9346 GCA_964613635.1 uncultured Bifidobacterium sp.
AGATGCGCCGTTTCGGCTTGTATGTCGAAGGCGGATTGCTCGGGCTGCTGTTTGCGCTCTGCGTGTTCGGCTGGTACTCGGCGGCCATCAGCAAGGACAAGGCCAGCTATGCATACAGCGTGTGGATACTGATCGCGCTGCTGCAGATCGCTTCGCAGACGATGCCGGAAGGCCAGCGCCTGGCCGAGTTCTTCATCGACATCGAAGGCCGAATGCTCGGGCACCAGTATGCGGCGTGGTCGCTGTTCGCGATTTTCGGCTATGCGCAGGCGATTGCCTACGCGATCTTCGCGTCGACCTTCCTGAACGTGCGCGAACATTACCCGTGGCTGCAGAGGATGGTGCATGTGTACATCGTCGTGTATGCGGCGCACTTTGTCCTGACCTCTTTCATACCGCACGACATCCCGAACAAGCTGCTGTGGCTGCCGCTGGGCCTGTTCACACTGGCGCTGCTGCTGGCCTTTTACACGGTGGCTTTCATCCGCCACCGGCAGGGACTGAAGATCGCCAAGTTCTTCATGTTCGCCATCGTCCCCTACCTGTGCTTCCGGGCGATCTTCATCCTTGGCCTGGCCGGCATTCCATCGCCGTTCACGCTGATGGAATCATCCGGTTTCGGGCTGCTGATGCAGAACCCGAACACGGCGCAGTCGATCGGGTTGTGCACCGAGGCGCTGATCATGGCACTGGCGGTGGTCAGCCGCAGCCGCTGGCTGCAGGAGCAGCTGGCGCAGAGCATGCAGGAGCAGAAGGCCCTGATCGAGGACCAGAACCGCATGCTCGAAGCGACCGTGGATGCGCGCACGCGCGAGCTGGCCGCCAAGCACCAGCTGCTGGAGCGCACGCACCAGGTCGTGATCGGCTCGGTGAATTACGCCAGCCGCCTGCAGCGCAGCCAGCTGCCGCGCCAGCACCGGATCGACGGGCGCTTCAGCTCGATCGCCGTGTTCTGGGAACCGCGCGACACCATTGGCGGCGATTTGTGGTGGATATCGTCGTCACAAGTCGACGGCCAGTTCACGCTGGCCGTGGCCGACTGCACCGGGCACGGCGTGCCGGGTGCGATGCTGTCGCTACTGGTCAGCGCGTCGCTGGAGCGGATCTATTCGGCCGAGCCGCACGCCGATCCGGCAAGGGCACTGATGTCGCTCGATTACCTCGTGCGCGCCGGCCTGAACCAGGATGCGCCCGACAGCGAAAGCGACGATGGCTGCGATGCGGCCATTGTCAGCATCGACCGCGACGCGCGCACGCTGCGCTTTGCCGGCGCCAAGATCGGCGTGTTCCAGCTGTCGCCGGACGGACGGGTGACGCGGCACACGGCGGCGCGCAGCAGCCTCGGCTACCAGCAGCCGCCGGACGAAGAAGAAGCGCCGGCCACGCGCGGCATCCGCTGGCAGGACGGCGACACCTTCGCGATCGTCACCGATGGCTTCACCGACCAGCCCGGCGGCGACGCCGAGCTGCCGCGCTCCTTCGGCTACCGCCGGCTGGAGAGCCTGCTGTCCTCCTGCGCAGGCCGGCCGGCCACGCAGATCGTCGAGCGCATGCGCGAGGAATTCGATCGCTGGCAGGGCCGGCACACGCGCCGTGATGACGTGACGGCGGTGGTGTTCACGCCCTGAGCGGGCGGCGGGCCGGGGCTGACGCAGGATCGTCATATCCACGACACATTCGAACGGTACAGTTGGTCTCCTTGTACCGGCGTCCATCGTCGTGTCGGATCAGCTCGCGACGCCGGGCAGCAGCAACATCACATCCATCCCCCGTAAAAATGAACAACGCCCATTCCCGCCCACGCCTGCCGCGGACAGCGTCCGCGCGAAAGCAGGCGGGCTTTACTCTGATTGAAGTGATGGTCGTCGTGGTCATCCTCGGCGTACTCGCCGCGCTGGTGGTACCGAAAGTCATGGGCCGGGCGGATGACGCGCGGCGAATGGCGGCGCGGCAGGACCTTGCCACGCTGATGCAGGCGCTAAAGCTCTACAAACTGGATAACTATCGCTACCCGACCACGGCGCAAGGACTGCAGGCGCTGACCTCGCTGCCATCCGCGCCTCCCGTGCCCGCCAACTGGAAGGCCGGCGGCTACATCGAACGCCTTCCCAAAGACCCCTGGGGCAATCCCTACCTGTACCTGTCGCCCGGTGTGAAGCGGGAGATCGACATCTTCACCTATGGCGCGGACGGACAGCCCGGCGGCACCGGCAATGATGCGGATATCGGTTCCTGGGACGAATGACGCCGGCCGCCGTGCCTCGTGTCCGCGTACGCAGGCAGGGTTCACCCTGCTCGAGTTGCTGATCGTGCTGGTGGTCGCCGGGCTGGCGATGTCGGTGGCCGCGCTGGCCATGCCGCGCTCCGAGGCCCGCGCCCTGCGCGAGGATGCCCGGCGCCTGTCGTTCGCGGCACAGGACGCCCACCAGCGCGCATTGGCGAGCAACCGTGTGATCCTGCTGGAACTTGGCGCGACCGGATACCGTGTACTGGCCCGCGGAGAGCAAGGCCTTGAGGCCGTTGACTCGACAGATGCGCTCACCGCAGGGCGCTTCATCAGCGAAGGACTGTCGATTGCCATCGACGACCAAGCCGCTTCCGCAATGCCACAGCTGATTTCCTTCGGCCGGGAGCCGATCGGCGAGCCGTGGTCGGTTCGCCTTGTCCTGCCCGGCGACTCCGTCACGCTGCAGGCGAACGGCCTCGGCGATGTCGTGGTCGACTGACGCCATGGGAACCTGCATCGCCCGGGACCGGCCATCGCGCGCAGGCGCGCTCGCCACCGACAGGCAGCGCGGCTTTACGCTGCTCGAAGTGCTGGTGGCGCTGGCGATCGTCGCCACCACGCTCGCCGCCGGCATGCGCGCAATCGCCAGCCTGACCGTGAACAGCCAGGACCTGCGTGAGGCCACCGAGGCCAGCTGGTCGGCGGCGAGCCGCTTGGCCGAGATCGCCATCGCCCGCGAGTGGCCTGAGCCGGGCAGCCTCCGCTTCCCATGCCCGCAGGGCGATATTGCGTTTGACTGCGAACAGCAGGTGGCGCCCACGCCGAACCGTCATTTCCGCCGGGTTGAGGTGATCGTCCGCAGCCCCGCGCGCCACGACCATGTGGTCGCCCGCCTGTCGAGGATAGTCTCGGATGCGCCGTGAAGCCCGACACCGGAACGCAGGGTTCACCCTGATCGAGCTGCTGGTCGCCATCAGCCTGATGGCGCTGATGGCCGTGATGGGGTGGCAGGGCCTCGACAGCATCGCCGGCACCCGCGCCAGTCTGGACCGAGCGCTGGCACATACCCGCGGCCTGCAGGCGACTTTTGCGCAGTTGCAGGTGGACGCGTGGCAGAACCTGCCGCCGTCGCAGCTGAACGAACAGCCGACGCTGTGGGCCAGTGGCAGCAGCATCACGCTGCTGCGTCGCATGGCCAGCCCCGAGCGGCCCGGACGAGTGCAGCGCGTGACCTATCGGCTCGACGGCGACGAACTGGTGCGCGAGACCGAGTCGCTGGCGCCCGGCGAACCGGCCGGCACCGATGGCCGCGCCCCGCGGCACGCAGCTTTGCAGACAGTACGGCTGCTGCCCGACGTGAGGTCGATCACGGTCAGGGTCTGGGTTGATGACCGGCTAGGCTGGCAGGCGCCGCTGTCCGGGCGCGCGACCCAGGCCGGCGCGACACCGCCGCGCGGTGTCGAGCTCGGCGTGACCTTGCGCGGCCAGTCCCGTCCGGTGACGCAGAAATTCGTGCTGGGGGCCGCATGAGCAGGCAGTCAACGCGTCCCCAGCGCGGCGCGGCGGTTGTCACTGCCCTGCTGCTCACCGCGCTGACGCTGACCGTGGTGGCCGGCCTGTTCTGGCAACAGCAGGTACAGGTGCGCAGCATAGAACGGCAACGCATGATGATGCAGCAGCGTTGGCTGCTGAGCGGTGCGCTCGATTGGACACGGCTGGTCCTGCGTGAAGATGGGCTGAACTCGTCGCTGGACCATCTGGGCGAGGCTTGGGCCCGGCCGTTGCCGCCGACGCAGATGGACCAGTTCCTGCCGTCGGCTGCCTATGGCGGCGACTGGGCCGATGCCACCTTGTCCGGCGCCATCGCCGACGCACAGGCGCGCTTCGACATCAATGCGCTGGCCTCGCGGGGCGTGCCCGATGCGACGCAAGTGCGGGCATTCGCGCGCCTGCTGGATCAGCTGCGACTGGATCCGGGCCTCGCCGCGGCCGTGGCCGACCACGTGGCCCGGCGGCAGCGGTTGTCCGGCGTGCCCGGCGTATCTGGCCTACCCGGCGAAGGCGCGGCCGTGCCGATGGAGCAGGCGCAGGACCTGCTGGCCGTCGCCGGGCTCAGCCCGATGGCGCTGGAAGCGATGCGCGGGCACCTCGCCTTTCTTCCGAAGCGCAGTCCGCTGAACCTGAACACCGCCGCCGCCGAAGTGCTGGCGGCCAGCCTGCCGCCGCAGGCCGGGGCCGTGCTGCGCGCCATCCTCGAGGCACGCCGGGTGGCGCCGTTTCGCGACATCGAGGACTTCATGCATCGGGTACCGGCCTCCGGCATCACGCCCCAGGCGGGGCGGTTCGGCGTCTCTTCGAATTTTTTCCTTGTCCGCGGCAGCCTGTCGGCCCGAGGCACGACGACTTCCCTCGAGGGCCTCGTCGAGCGCGCAGGCGGCAGCACCAGGCTGTGGTGGGTGATCGAATCATGAAACTGTTTGTGTTCCCCGGGCCGCGCGCGGGCGCGCCAGCCGACGACGCCGGCGAATTTCGCGCCGCCTTTGTCGGGTCGGATCACCAAGGCAGGCTACTGCAATCCGGGGAGGCTTCGCTGTCGTCGATTGCCGCGATGCGCGCGCCCGGCGGTCGCCTGATCCTCGTGCTGCCGGCGTGCGACGTCACGCTGTTCAGGCTGCAGGTACCGCCATTGTCGCCGGCACGACTGCAGGCGGCCTTGCCGGCCATTGTCGAGGAGAACATCCTCTCCAGCGCCGAGGACTGCGTCATTGTTGTCGGCCCCGCGCAGGATGGCATGCGCCGGGTGGCGGTCGCCGAGCGGGCGTGGCTGTCGGCCTTGCTTGAACCTTTCGTCGCGCAAGGCTGGCAGGACATCACCGCGCTGCCCGCCCATGATGCCCTTGCGCCGGACAACGCCGCCGGCACGGAGGGCGCAGTAGCCATGCTGCGCCTGCACGCCTGTGGCGTCGAGCTGTGCCTGCGGCTTGCCGCGGCAGAACCGATCGGCTTGCTGCTGCCGGCAGTGCTTGCGCAACAGCCCGACGCCATCCTCGACACTATCGCGGCGCTCGCTCCGGGACGCTCGTTGTCGCTGCTGCTGCCGACCGGGCTGCCGGACGGATTCCGCTCCGCCATCGACGCGCACGCGTCGCGCGTGCCGCTGAGCGTGACGGAGTATGGCTGGCCACTTTGGCAGGACGCCATGCAGCGCTGCGATCTCGATTTGGCCGAGCCCCTGATCGGTGCAAGCCCGGCCAGCGCCGTCCCCGGCCGCTGGCGGCGCACGCTGCAAATGGCGGCCGCGCTGCTGTTGCTCCACCTGACTAGCCTGACTTTCAGCTCGCATGGGCTTCAGCGCGAGGCGGACGGGCTGAAGCGGCAAATGCTGGCGAGCTTCCGCCAGGCGCTGCCCGATGAAACCACGATCGTCGATCCCTTGCTGCAGATGCGCCGGCGCCATGCCTCGCTGCAGGGCATCGGCAGCTGGGCCGGCATGCTCGCCGGCGTCGATGGCGCGCTGCGCGAGATTGCCGAAGGCGCGGCAGTCGCGCCGATCAAGTCGGCCCGCTATGACGATGCAATGCTCACTTTGCGCTGGCAGAGCGCGGCCGAGCGGCCCTCGCGCGAAGCGCTTGCCGCGGCGCTCGGGCGGCGCGGACTGACGATCGTCGAGACGGTCGATGACGACGGAATTCGCATCAGGAGCGGTTCATGACCATCGCCACCAACCGGCGCCGGATGACAGGTCGACTCTTGCGCGCGCTGGCCGAAGCGTGGGCAGATCGCAGCCCGCGTGAACGCCGACTGCTACGCATCGCCGCAGTCTTCGTCGCGGCCGCGCTGTCCTGGCTGCTGGCATTCGGCCCGCTGCTCGAGGCGCACACGCGCCTCGAACAAACGCTGCCCGGCCTGCGGGCCGCCGCGGCCGAGATCGATGAACTGGCCCGTGCATTGCGCAACGCCGACCTGCCTGCTCCCGCCGCAACAAGCGCACTCCGTGCCGATGCGCTGTCGACGAGCCTCGCCGCTCACGATCTGGTCGCCAGCGACATCCGCAACGCGGATGGCCGATGGACGCTGGAATTCCACACCGCCTCGCTGCCGGCCCTGCTTGGCTGGACCCGGGCGGTAGAGAGGAGCATGGGCCTGCGGGTGGTCAGCGCACAGCTGGAACGCGACAGCGCGCCGGGCATGGTCAGCGCCGTGCTGGTTCTCGCGGCCGGGCCGAACTGAGGATAGCGAATGCGTTTCCTGCACTCCCCCTTCAGCTGGTTCATCGGCGGCAGCCTCAGCGCCACACTGGTGCTGTCGGCCTGCTTGCCACTCGCCTGGGTGGCGCCGATGGCCGAGCGCGCCACTGGCCATCGGCTGCTGGTCGCCGCGCCGCACGGCTCGGTCTGGGACGGGTCCGCCCGCATGGGCTGGCGTCTGGGCGCGGCGGAAACCTGGCTGCCGGGACGCTTCGCGTGGCGCTTGTCGGCGGCGATCCTGGCCGGGGATATCCGAGCGTCGGTGTCAAATCCACAGCTTGGACTCGCGCCGGTACGCATCAGCGTCAACCTGCAGTCGGCGCAGGTCAGCGCCGGATCGGTGCGGCTGCCGGTGCAGACGCTGGGTCCGCTGCATGCCGCATTCGAAGCGCTTCCGCCGGGCGCTGCGCTGCGCCTGCAATGGACGGAAATCAAGCTCGCGCTGCCCCCGGCCGGCCCCGGCGGCGAGGGGCAGATAGTGCTGCGCCCAGATGCTGCGGGCGCGGATACGCAAACGCTGGCAAGCCCTGGCACGCCGATGGCGCGCGCCGAGTTTCATCCTTCCCATGTCACCCTGACCGTCGATACCGGCGCCGGGCCGGCAACGCTCAGCGGCGAAGGCCGGCTGTCAAAGGCTGGCCTCGATTGGCTGCCGCGCAGCGGCGGCGAGACCGCACATGAGATGCAGACCGACATGCCGGGCCGGCGAACGCCGCGCCCGCCACCCACACCCATTGCCCTGCACAAGCCATCATGAGAACACCTGTCGCCGCGCGCACTGCCGCGCTTGTCGTCGCCCTGCTTTGCCTGCCCCTGACGGGCCGGGCAGCCGGCCCTTCGCCTTCGGACAAGACGGTGATGAATTTTGTCGGCGCCGATATCGAATCGGTGATCCACGCGGTCGGCCATTACACGGGCCAGACCTTCATCGTCGATCCGCGCGTCAAGGGCACCATCAACCTGGCCACCAAAAAGGCGCTCAACAAAGCCCAGGTGCTGCAGCTGCTTGCGTCGACGCTGAGGCTGCAGGGCTACGCGATGGTGCAGACGGAGCATTACATCAAGGTGATGCCGGAGGCGGACGCCAAGCTGCAAGCGCCCGGCATCAGCACCGGCACGCTGCGCGGCGACCAGATTGCCACTCAGGTGTTCCCGCTGAATCATGAATCGGCGAACAGCCTCGTGAATGTGCTGCGCCCACTGATCTCGCCGAACAACTCCATCTCCGCCACGCCGGGCAACAACACGCTGGTCGTCACCGACTATGCTGACAACCTCAGGCGCATCGCGCGGGTGATTGCCGCGCTCGACAATCCGGCGGCCGGCGAAGTCGAAGTCATTCCGCTGCGCCATGCGATCGCGACTGATACGGCGACCATCGTGAACCGCCTGATGGAGCAGTCGGCGAGCGGATCGGATGGCGGCCGGATCGTCGTCATCGCCGAGCCGCGCGCAAACACCCTGATTCTCCGCTCGCCGAATGCGGCGCGCTCCGGCATGGCTCGCCGACTGATCGAGAAGCTCGACCAGCCCACTGCCCAGCCGGGCAACATCCATGTCGTTTACCTGAAAAACGCCGAGGCCGTGAAACTCGCGGCCGTGCTGCGCTCAATCCATGCCGGAGATCAGGCGGCCCCGTCCGCCAGCGGCGGCCAGGCCGTCGCGGC
Organism: uncultured Bifidobacterium sp.; assembly: GCA_964613635.1. GTDB lineage: Bacteria > Pseudomonadota > Gammaproteobacteria > Burkholderiales > Burkholderiaceae_D > Pernthalerella. The sequence continues at coordinate 8,142 of CAZTIF010000113.1, forward strand.
GGCGCAGGCCGGCGGCACGGCCGCCACCGGAGCAGCGAGCCAGGCGAACCCGTTCCAGGGCAGCGCGGCCGGCAGCTTCATCCAGGCAGATCCGACCACCAACACGCTGATCATCAACGCGAATGAGCAGATTTATCGCAACCTGCGAGCCGTCATCGACCAGCTCGATGCGCGCCGCGCGCAAGTGTATGTGGAATCGCTGATCGTCGAGGTCAGCGCCGACAAGGCCGCCGAGCTCGGCGTGCAATGGGGCGCGCTGCTGGGCAATTCGGGAGGCGACTTGCGCGTCGGCGTCCTCAACACTTTCTCCACCGGCGGCAACAATCTGCTGAACCTGGCGACCGGACCGACGTCGGCCACCAATGTCCCGAGCGGTGGCCTCACTGCCGGCATCATCGGGCAAAGCAACGGCCAGCCGCGGCTGGCCCTGCTGGCCCGGGCGCTGGAAGTGAATGCGAAGGCCAACATCCTGTCGATGCCCAACCTGATCACGCTCGACAATGAAGAAGCACGCATCATCGTCGGCCAGAACGTCCCCCTGATCACCGGCCAGTTCACCACACCCGCCTCGTCCGGCGCGACCGGCGTGAACCCTTTTCAGACCATCGAACGGCGCGACATCGGCCTGTCGTTGCGCGTGCGGCCGACAATCTCCGAAGGCGGCACCGTGAAAATGGCGATCTACCAAGAGACCTCCAGCATCCAGGAGTCCACCGCATCCGGCCTGATCACGAGCAAGCGCTCGATCGATACGCATGTGCTTGCCGACGATGGCCAGATCATTGTGCTCGGCGGACTGATCGAAGACAAAGTCACCAACAGCACGGAGCAAGTGCCCGTGCTGGGCAGCCTGCCCTACCTCGGCAACCTGTTCAAGTACCAGAAGCAGAAATCGGAGAAGACCAACCTGATGGTGTTCCTGCGGCCCAGCGTGATTCGCGATGACACGCAGTCGCTGTCGCTGAGTCGTTACGATTACATTCGTGATGTGCAGACCGCCGCCCGCCCCGCCGCCTCCGGCGCAATGCCCGGCCTGCCTCCCCCGCTGTTGCCGCAACGCGATGCGATCGAGCGCGGCAAATCGCTGCTGCCCGAACAGGGCAAGGAAAAATGATGGCCGTCATGCATGATCCCCGGCTGTTGCCGTTTTCCTTTGCGCGCGATTTCGGCGTGCTCGCACAGGCGGGCGATGGCGATGGCGCGGT
>CAZTIF010000114.1:0-9258 GCA_964613635.1 uncultured Bifidobacterium sp.
GCCGACCTTGATCTGCAGCTTCATCACGTCGCCGCAGGCCGGCGCGCCGACCATGCCGGTGCCGACGGTGCCGTCGCCCTTGTCGAACGAGCCGACGTTGCGCGGGTTCTCGTAGTGGTCGAGTACTTTTTCTGAGTAAGCCATGTCAGTGCTCCTTAATCTTCCTCGTGATGCTCGGTCTGTTCTGTCGGTTCAGTGGGCAGCCCACTGGATGGAATTCAGGTCGACGCCGTCCTTGTACATTTCCCACAGCGGCGACAGTTCGCGCAGCTTGCCGACCTTCTGCTTGAGCAGGTCGATCGCAAAGTCCACGTCTTCTTCGGTGGTGAAACGGCCGAAGGTGAAACGGATCGAGCTGTGCGCCAGCTCGTCGCTGCGGCCGAGCGCGCGCAGCACGTACGACGGTTCCAGGCTGGCCGACGTACACGCAGAGCCGGACGACACCGCGATGTCCTTGATCGCCATGATCAGCGACTCGCCCTCGACATAGTTGAAGCTGACGTTCAGGTTGTGCGGCACGCGGTGTTCGAGGTCGCCGTTGACATAGACCTCCTCGATCTCCGACAGCCCCTTCACCAGACGGTCGCGCAGCGCCTTGATGCGCGGGATCTCGCTGTCCATCTCTTCCTTCGCCAGCCGGAAGGCTTCGCCCATGCCGACGATCTGGTGCGTGGCCAGCGTGCCCGAGCGCAGGCCGCGCTCATGGCCGCCGCCGTGCATCTGCGCCTCGATGCGCACGCGCGGCTTGCGACGCACGTACAGCGCGCCGACGCCCTTCGGGCCATAGGTCTTGTGCGCGGTGAAGGTCACCAGGTCGACCTTGACCTTCTCGAGGTCGATCGGGGTCTTGCCGGTCGCCTGCGCGGCGTCCGAATGGAAAATGATGCCCTTGCTGCGGCACAGCTCGCCGATCTGCTCGATCGGCTGGATCACGCCGATCTCGTTGTTGACCCACATGACCGACACCAGGATGGTGTCCGGGCGGATCGCCGCTTCCAGCTGCGCGAGCGTGATCAGGCCGTCCGGGCCCGGCTCAAGGTAGGTTGCCTCGAAGCCCTGGCGTTCCAGTTCACGCACGGTGTCGAGCACGGCCTTGTGCTCGGTCTTCACCGTGATGATGTGCTTGCCCTTGGTCTTGTAGAAATGCGCGGCACCCTTCAGCGCGAGGTTGTTGCCCTCGGTCGCGCCGGAGGTCCAGATGATCTCGCGCGGATCGGCGTTGACCAGCGCGGCGACATGGCCGCGCGCTTCCTCGACTGCCTTCTCCGCTTCCCAGCCGTACATGTGGCTGCGCGACGCCGGGTTGCCGAACTGCTCGCGCAAGTAGGGAATCATCTTGTCCGCGACGCGCGGATCGACCGGCGTGGTCGCCGAATAGTCGAGGTAGATCGGGAAGTGCGGCGCCCGCAGGGTATCCATCACGGACTTGGCCAATGGTGCATTCATGTGTCAGGACTCCAGTTCTTTCTCAAGCCACCTGCTGCTGGCGCTGCTGCACCACCATGACAGGCTTCTGCTCCGTAGTTTTCTGCTTCTGCTGATCGACCAGGTCTTTCAGCGATACCGAATCAAGGTAATCAACCATCTTCGCGTTCAGCGTCGCCCACAGGTCATGCGTCATGCAGCGCGTGCCGTGCGCATCGCCTTCGCTGTGGCAATTGCCTTTGCCGCCGCACTGCGTCGCATCGAGCGGTTCGTCGACGGCGATGATGATGTCCGCCACCGTGATGTCTTCCGCGCGGCGCGCGAGGTTGTAGCCGCCGCCCGGGCCGCGCACCGATTCCACGATCTCGTGGCGGCGCAGCTTGCCGAACAGTTGCTCCAGGTACGACAGGGAAATCTCCTGCCGCTGGCTGATGCCGGCCAGCGTGACCGGGCCGTGATGCTGGCGCATGGCCAGATCGATCATGGCAGTCACGGCAAAACGACCTTTGGTTGTGAGACGCATGGGCAGACTCCAGTAAAGGATGGGCTGTGATCCTCGACGCCCGGGATTCCCGAATATTTTGGTCGAGTATACCAAGTCCTACTGGAATTGTCAGGTATTCAGGTTATTGGGAACTTTTGGTCGAATTTCGGCAGCGGCAACGTCAGGCGGCGCGCAGCAAGTGCATCGGGCCGAACAGCGACTGCATGTTCTTGTTATTGATAAAAGAGATATTGTAAGGGTGTTCGGCAATCACCCGGGGGAAATGTGCGAATGCCGGCAAGCCATCCAGCCATCCGGCGATCTTTCCCCACAGAATGAGCGTCGGCGCCGGCTGCCCGGCCCGGCTCGTCAGCGCTTCCAGCACCGCCTCCAGCAGGGGGCGCCATGCCCTCGCCTCTTTCAGCGGCGGCACATGCGGCCGGAACACCAGCGCCGCGTTCAGCAGCAGGAAGCCATGTGAGTGCAGCTTGTCCTGCAACTCGGGCAGGCTCTGGATGAAGGTGGAGTCCGCCGCCCGCGCGCGCTGCGCGACCGCGGCCACCGCCTCGCCGCCAGTGGCGTCCGGCATCAGCAGGCCATCGGCCACCATCAGCATCTTCATGAAATTGCGCAGCGAGGTCGCACGATTCACAGGCTTGGACAGCCCGGACTCGGACCACAGCGCGTTGACCGCGCCGTCCATGAAGCACACGCCGGTCGCGCTCTGCTCGCGCGGATAGGGGCCCTCGCCGACCAGCACATAGCGCACCGCGTCCAGTGGCTGCGTGAACGCTGCAAAGATCCGCCCCTGCGTCGGCAGGAAATCATCCTGCGCCAGCGCCGGCAGATAGTCCGGATCGGCCGCCATCATGGCTTCCAGTCCGCGCAACAGCACCGGTCGCCACGAAGGCGACGAGCGATCAACGGCATCAGTGAACGGTGAAGGAATCATCGGCAGGTCATTGCAAAAGCGAAGATTGTAGCGCGCTGCCCTGCCCGTTCATATCGAGGAACCGCGCAAGCGCGGACTAAACACATGCGCTGGCTTCCAGTCCGCCATCCCGTTGAATCCTCGCCGAAAGGAAATGCAATGAGCACTCCGATGATCTCGCCCCTCCATGTCCCGGCTCCGCTGCCGACCGGCCAGCCGCCACTGCTGCCGGAGGCGAATGCGCAGCAGGTGGCCGGCAGCGACACCGGGCTCACCGGCAAGCAGTTGCAAGACCTCGAGATGCGCAAGCTCTACGGGCCTCTCTGGCGCGAAGCCCGCGCGCTGTCACGCCAATCCAAATCGGAGGCGCGGGAACAGGCGCAGCCGCCCGCCGACCTGCCGCGCATTTCGCAGCAGACACGAGCGTCAGCCGACAGGATGGACTGGCTCGACTACTCGCTGCCGATCGCCAAGCGCGCGGACGCGCAGCAGGTCTCGCCCTGCTGGCAGTCGCATTCGATCAGCTGGTTGCAAGTGACGGCGGACAGCTACCAGCTCAAGGCACAACTGGTCGGCGATATCGACCCGCACCGCACCTGCATCGGCGACGTGCCGGTCTTCATCGACGGCGATCCCTGGCAAGCCAGCACGCTGCTGCCGGACTACAGCGTCCGTGGCGGGCAACGTACGGTGCTGGACTTCACCGGAACGCCGGCGATCGCCGAAAAATGCAATGTGACCGCAGTTTTCGACTGCGTCGTGCCGGACGACAGCCGCAGCGTGAACGAGCAGATCGACGAAGTGCTGGAAACCACCAGCGACGCCTACGTCTACCTGTCGCCGCAACAGCTGGACAGCTGGGCAGCCGCACAGGCCGACCGCGTGAAGGACGGCAGCCTGCGCTACATCCGCCTCTCGGCCAGTGCCGTCGACCGCAACGCCCGCACCACGCTCGGCGGCATCATCACGGGCGCCCTCACGGGAGCGGCCGTGCTTGTTGTCGGCGCGATTCAACTGGTCAGCCGCTGCACGGGATCACGAGAAAACGACAGCAATGACACGGCGGTGAACCTGCAGGCGGTGAACCGGGAAGCCTCGACAGCCCACCCTCCCCAGCCCGCTCCGCCCTCGTCCGAAGAGGTCTGATCACCCACAACCCACAGAGGGCGGGCTCGCGCAGCCCGCCTTCAAGTCACCCCGCAAGGAAAGCAATGACCACTCCCGCCGCCTACACTCCGTTCGTCCCGGCCCCGATGCCGCCCAGCCCCCCGTTCGTGCCGCCCGACCCGACCGCGCCATTTGCGGCAGGCCGGCCGGGAGCTTTCACCGACAAGCAGCAACTCGACGTCGAGATGCGCCAGCAGTTCGGCACGCTGTGGCGAGACAGCCGGGCGCAGGCTAGCCAGATGAAAGCCGAGCAGCGCGAGCAGGACAACGCTCGGACGGCTGCCCACCTCGAAGCGCAGGAATATTCAGCGGAACCGCGCATGTCCGGCAGAAAGCATTCCGATGCCGACGTCGACCTCGGCCTGCACTGGAGCATCGGTCCGCGCATAGTCGACGATGAGCCGGGCAACCATGCCAAACGATCCGCCGCCAACGCGCAGGGCGACTCGCCGTGGCAGCACCTGTACACCACCACCGACAGCGACCTCCGCTCGGATCCGGCCAACCTGCAGTCCTTCTACAACGAGATCAACGGCCTCTCGTGCAGCGACACTACCTGCAGGTCCGGGTCCGATGTCCATCTCGACTGGACCGGAGCGTGGCCGCACGAAGCGCGGGAACCCTTCACCTACCCGGTCCTGATCGACAACAGCCTGCGCCTCTGGAAATCCGACGCATTCCAGGCGGTGGGCAAGCCGCTGCACGCCGTTTCCTACCCCGCGCCCTACCCGTTCATGAACAGCCAACCGCCGCGCAATCGCGAGGCGGTGCGCGTAATGGCCAGCAGCGGCGAATGCGCACACATTGACCCCTACTATCCGGCCTCCTGTGCGAGCTTCACCGCGGGCGACCAGGTGGCGCAGATCGACAAATTCTTCAGCGAGAACATCGCCCAGGGAAAAGTCCCCGGCGCCGTCTTCGTCGATGCCGCCGTGATCGAAAAATGGGGCAAGGAAAGCAGCATGAAAGGAACGACAGCCCTCGCGGTCCGCCAGGATCCGGACCACAGGACCTTGATCTTCGGCCTGGTCGGAGGCGGTCTCGCCTTCGTTTCGGGCATTTTTCTCATCTTGTTCGGCGGCACCCTGAAGAAATGCCCGCGCGCCGTGGCCAGCCGCGTGCAGGGCGGCTGGGAAAGCTCAAAAACGATGGCCGGGGCCTTGTGGAGCCGGTGCACGCGCGTGCGCACGCCACTGGCGCCGCCGGCCAAGCCCGCCGAGCCCGCTCAGCCCGCCATGCATGCCGACACCGAAGACAGCTCGGTCGTCATCGACGACTCCGATTCCGACAGCGGCTATCTCGACGACTTCAGCCGTTCGAGTTCCAGCGCGAGCTCCGCCTCGTCCGGGCGCAGCGACAGCAAAGCCGCCTGACGTCCACCGACACGTTTGAAACAGCCAACGCAAAAAGGAAACCACCATGAGCGTCCCCTTCGTCCCCTTTCACTCCGTGCCGGCTGCGCTTCCGCCGGCCACGCCGCCATTGCTTCCGGAAGCAAACGCGCAGCACGCAACCAGCGACGACACCGCATACACCGACAAGCAGCTGCAAGACCTGCAGATGCGCAAGCAGTTTTCCGGCTTGTGGCGCGAGGCACGGGCGCAATCGGCACAAATGAAAGAAGCGTTGCGCAAGCGCGCCGCCGCCTCGCTGGCGGATGAACCGACGATGGTGCAGCAGACCCGCGAATCGCCGGACAGGCAGGAATGGATCGACTACGCGCTACCGATTTCCGATGCCCTCGGGCAGGGAGGACTGACCCGCATGGTCCAAGCCACACAAAAGACAGGCGGGCCGCAAGCGGGCTGTGGTGACCGCAGCTTTGAAGACTACAAGACGCTGATGGAAAGCCGCGCGCCGCTGAGCTACCAGCTGGTGGGCGGCGGGGATCCGAATACCACCTGCATCGAGAAGCTGCCTGAGTTCATCATCTGCAGCGACGACCACCTGCTGGAGACCTTCTACGATCCCTTCGACTGGCCGAAGCAGATCCTGGACTACCGGAACATCAGCGACCTGTGGACGGAAAGCCCGCACAAGGGTTCTTGCGCGCTGTGGTGGAAGATCGAATGCCCCGAGCCGGCCACGACGAAAGACGAGATCAACCAGCAGATCGACGACGCGCTGCGAAGCCAGGCCGGCACGCGCACCTACCTGAACCAGACCCAGCTGCACGACTATCTCGACTGGCGCAAGGCCAATGGCACCGCAAAGGGTTTCGAGTACATCCTGGTCAGGGACGGAACCCGCCCAAGCTCTCCGGCTCCCGGTCATGCCGGGGCGGCGCCGTCGGGTGGTTCTTCAAACAGCCAAGGCAGCTCGGATGGCGCCCGCGCCATCTTCTTCGCGATCATGGCCGGCTTTGCCGCCCTCGCCGCAGGGGGAGCCATTTGCGTAAGCCGGCGCTTTTACCAGACCACAGCGCCAACCGCAGCGCCAACCGCAGCGCCAACCGCAGTGCCAAGCGCATCGCCAACCGTGGCGACCACGGTGCCATCGGGCCTGGCCGCCACGACTGCAGCGGTTTCAGCGACTGCCACCGTGCAGGCCACCTCGCCAGGCAGCATGGCCAGCGCATCGACCACCATCTCGCCCATCGGTGCCGCTCCGCAGCCGGCCCCCTCTTCCACGGCGTCGGTGGCGCTGAATGCCGCCTCGTCCGGTTCAAGCGGCAGCGATGATGCATCCGGCACCGGTGCGGCAGCCTTCGCTCTCGACATCCCCCCGGCCGGACTGGAGCCTGACGCATAGCGCAGCAAGCGTCGCTGCAAACAGAAAGAGCGGGCCCGATTCGGGTCCGCTCTTTTTTTGGCTGAATTTGTGCGCGGTTCGAGCCGCGGCAAGCCGCCTTCTTATTTCCCTGAGATCGACACCACGTTGTCCGCCCCCGGCGCACCGAACAGCTGCTCTTTCAGCAGGTGCAGCTGGTCGCGTACTTGCGCAGCTTTTTCGAACTCGAGATTCTTCGAGTGATCCATCATCAGCTTCTCGAGGCGCTTGATCTCCTTGGCGACCTGCTTCTCGCTCATCGCCTCGTACTTCGCGTGCTCCTGCGCCGCCATCAGCTCTTCGCGCGCTTCGTCGACCTTGTAGACACCGTCGATCATCTCGCGAATCTGCTTCTTCACGCCGACCGGCACGATGTTGTTCGCCTCGTTGAACGCCATCTGCTTCGTGCGACGACGCTCGGTCTCGTCGATCGCGCGGCGCATCGAGTCGGTGATCTTGTCGGCGTACAGGATCGCGGTGCCGTTCAGGTTCCGCGCCGCGCGGCCGATGGTCTGGATCAGGCTGCGCTCGGAACGCAGGAAGCCTTCCTTGTCGGCGTCGAGGATGGCGACCAGTGATACTTCCGGAATGTCGAGGCCTTCACGCAGCAGGTTGATGCCGACCAGTACGTCGAAGGTGCCAAGGCGCAGGTCACGAATGATCTCGACCCGCTCGACGGTGTCGATGTCGCTGTGCAGGTAACGCACCGCGACGCCGTTATCGCTGAGGAATTCGGTCAGCTGCTCGGCCATGCGCTTGGTCAGCGTCGTCACCAGCACGCGCTCGCTCTTCTCGACCCGCAGCCGGATCTCCTGCATCAGGTCATCGACCTGCGTGCTGGCCGGCCGGATGATCACGATCGGATCAACCAGGCCGGTCGGTCGTACCACCTGCTCGACCACCTGATCCGAATGCGTCTTTTCATAATCGGCCGGCGTCGCGGACACGAAGATGGTCTGGCGCATCTTCGACTCGAACTCATCGAAGCGCAGCGGCCGGTTGTCCAGCGCCGACGGCAGCCGGAAACCGTAGTCGACGAGGTTGGTCTTGCGCGCGCGGTCGCCGTTGTACATGCCGCTCAGCTGGCCGGTCAGCACATGCGACTCGTCGAGGAACATCAGCGCATCCTTCGGCAAGTAGTCGACCAGCGTCGGCGGCGGCTCGCCCGGCTTCGCGCCGGACAGGTGCCGCGAATAGTTTTCGATGCCCTTGGTGAAGCCGATCTCGGCCATCATCTCCAGATCAAAGCGCGTACGCTGCTCGAGACGCTGCTCTTCGACCAGCTTGTTCTGCTGCCGGAACCATTCAAGACGCTCGCGCAGTTCTTCCTTGATGGTCTCGATCGCGCGCAGCACGGTCGAGCGCGGCGTCACGTAGTGCGAGCCCGGATAGACGGTGAAGCGCGGAATCTTCTGCCGCACCCTGCCCGTCAGCGGGTCGAACAGCTGGATGGAGTCGATTTCGTCGTCGAACAGGTCGACGCGCACCGCCAGCTCCGCATGTTCGGCCGGGAAAATGTCGATGGTGTCGCCGCGTACGCGGAAGGTGCCGCGGTCGAAATCCATCTCGTTGCGCGTGTACTGCATCTGGATCAGCCGCGCGATGATGTCGCGCTGCGAGACCCGATCCTTCGCGCGCAGCGTCAGGATCATCTGGTGGTATTCATTCGGGTTACCGATACCGTAGATAGCGGACACGGTAGCGACGATCACCACGTCCCGCCGCTCCATCAGCGACTTTGTGCAGGACAGGCGCATCTGCTCGATGTGCTCGTTGATGGCCGAGTCCTTCTCGATGAACAGGTCGCGCTGCGGCACATAGGCTTCCGGCTGGTAGTAGTCGTAGTAGCTGACGAAGTACTCGACGGCGTTCTGCGGGAAGAAATCGCGGAATTCGCTGTACAGCTGCGCGGCCAGCGTCTTGTTCGGCGCGAACACGATCGCGGGACGGCCGAGCTGCGCGATCACATTGGCCATCGTGAAGGTCTTGCCCGAGCCGGTCACGCCCAGCAGCGTCTGGAAGGACAGGCCGTCCTCGATGCCCTCGACCAGCTTGGCGATGGCCGCAGGCTGGTCACCCGCCGGCGAGAACGGTTGGTACAGGCGAAACGGCGAATCTGGGAAGGTCACGAACTTGGATTCGTCCAACGGTGATTGGACATCGGATAACTCAGCCATCGGTTTTGACCTTTGGTAAAATGCGGGGTTTCGCAAAATTGCTGTTTTCAGCGAATTTCTCGCTGGTTTTCCGCGGCGCATTGCGCGCCTTGCGAAACCATAACTTCAGCAGCAAACGTTAGTAACTTTTCATACTATCACGATGAACGCTCCGCTCTCCGCCCCCCTGTTCGCCGCCATCCAGATGGCGCCGCGCGACCCCATCCTTGGCATCACCGAAGCCTTCAACGCCGACCAGAATCCCGAGAAGACCAACCTCGGCGTCGGCGTTTACTACGACGACAACGGCAAGGTGCCGCTGCTGG
>CAZTIF010000115.1:0-7152 GCA_964613635.1 uncultured Bifidobacterium sp.
AGGGCGCTTCGGCAGGCGCAACGCATGCGTTGCGAATTCCCTGCCTCACCCCAGCGAAAGCTGGGACCCATCACCGCATCCCAATAGCTAACGTCACGGGTTTATCGACGATGGATCCCAGCTTTCGCTGGGATGACGTTATCGAGGAACGACCGCCCCACGCCCTGGCTTGCAAGCCAGGGCGCTTCGGCAGGCGCAACGCATGCGTTGCGAATTCCCTGCCTCACCCCGGCGCAGGCCGGGATCCAGCGACTTTCGCAATGAACCCAGCGTGCGCCGCCCCACCAAAAAATCAAACCAGCACAATATCCGCCGCACTGATCGACTTCACGCCCACCAGCATGCCGACGAGCTCATCGGAGCGGGTATCCGCCACGCCGTTGCCGTTCTGATCCCAATAGATACCGAGGCCGCTGCTGCCATTGGCGGACACCTGCGCATACGCATACGAACGCCCGGCCGCCAGCTGCAGGTCATCGACGCCGGCGGTGAAGTCCATGATCTTCGCGAAGTCGGCCGTGCCGGCCTTGCGGTTGGCGCCATCGTCATAGAACACGCGGTTGGCCACGCCCAGCACGAACAGGTCGCTGCCGGCGTTGCCCGTCAGCGTATCGATGGTGTTGCGACCGAATTGCGAGCTCGCCGACGGCACGCCGTTGATGGTGTCACCGGACGCCGTGCCGGCCAGCGTGTCGCTGCCGTCGGTACCGTACAGCGTCGATGTCGGTATCGTCGATGACGTCGATGTGTTGATCGTGAAGTTGGCCGACGTGCCGCCCGCACCGGCATTGCCGCCGGCATCGGTATAGCTGCCGGCAATCACGCTGATGCTGTTCACCGAAGACTGCAGGTTGGCGTTCGGCGTGTAGGTCGCGGTCCAGACCCGGCCCGTGCTGCTGGCAAGGTTGGAGATCGTGCCGTTCTGCGCGATCACATCCACGGTGTCAAAGCCGGGCGCGATCTCGGTGAACGTGAACGTGACGGTGGCGCTCTCGCCGCTGGTCAGCTGGCTGTCCGACAGCGTCACGGCCACCGTCGGCGCAATGGTATCGACGGCAAAGGTCGATGACGTAAATGCCTGCCCGGTGCGCGTGCCATCGAGGCTGGTGTAGCTGCCCGCCGCGACAGACAGCCGCACGCCCTGCCCTTCCACACCGGCCAGCGGCGTCAGTGTCGATACCCAGGTCAGGTTGTCGGTCGTGGTGAACTCGCCGAACGTGCCGACCGGCAGCGACAGGCTGACGTCTTCCTTCGAGAAACCGGTGACGGCTTCGCTGAAGGTCAGCCTGACGGTTGAAGTCTCGCCGATCTTCAACGCGATGTCGGACAGGGTATTGCCCACCACCGAAGGCTTGGCAAGGCTGCCCGTCAGCACCGTCTCCAGCTTGCCGATGTCGAGCCAGCCGTCCCACGCGAGCTTGCCGGCCAGGTCGGCCTTGTAGGTAAGGCACTGCTTCAGGATGTCGAGACGTTCCTGCGGCGTCGCATCCGGACGCGCCGAAGCGATCAGTGCCAGCGCGCCCATCACATGCGGCGTGGCCATCGACGTGCCGCTCAGGCTGCCGTAAGCGCCGTCGGGCAGCGTGGACAGGATCGCCGAACCGGGAGCGGCAAGATCAACCGTCAGGTCGCCATAGTTGGAGAACGACGAGAGCGCGCCGGTCGATGTCATCGACGCCACCGCAACCACCGCATCCCAGCCAAGAATCGACTGCGTGCTGTAGTTGGACGGATAGCTGACCACCGTATCGTTGTTGTCGCCGACACCGTCAGAGCCGCCGTTGCCCGCCGCCGCGACGAACAGGTTGCCGGCCGCGCCATGACGCGCAATCGCATCGAGCAAAGATTGCGTGTAGCCGCCGCCGCTCCATGAATTATTGGTGCCGACGAAATCGCTGGCGGCCGGCGCTGCGTTCGATGCGCTGGTGAAGTAATCCACCGCCTTGATCGCATTCGACGTCGTGCCGCTGCCGCCGGACGACAGGAATTTCAGTGCCACCATCTGCGTCGACCAGTTCACGCCGGCCACACCGGTGCCATTGCCGCCGACGCCGCCGATCGTGCCGGCCACGTGCGTGCCGTGGCGGTTGTCGTCGAACGGGTCGTTGTCGTTGTTCACGTAGTCCCAGCCGATCAGGTCGTCACGATAACCATTGCCTTCGTTGTCGACACCGTCTTCCCAGCGGACGTCGGCCAGCAGGTCGCCGGCATCGATATAACCGTTAGCATTCAGGTCGCTGACCTGCGACTGGTTCGCGACATGGTTCAGGTCGCGGAAGGTGATCAGGCCGTCGCTGTCGGTGTCGGAAAGCGCACTGCGCAGCGAGGTCGAGATTTCATTCTGGTTGAGCCAGATGTTCAGGTACAGATCCGGGTGGCGGTAATCAATGCCGGAATCGATCACGCCGACCACCGTCTTCGTGCTGCCCGTAAAACCGGCGGCCCAGGCCTCGTCCGCGCCGCTGCCGTAGAAGCTGCCGCTGGTATCGCCGCGCATGCCCCACAGGCCGCCGCTGGTGTACTGCGAATCGTTGCTGATGGCCTGCGTGGTGAGCAGGTAGTTCGCCTCGGCGAATTTCACGCCCGGCTGTTTGGACAGCATCTCGATCGCCTTGTCGGTGCCGAACTTGCCGGTCAGCTGCACGCGCACCAGCTGCGCATCGCCATCGGACCACAGCACTTCGAGCGGCTCACCGCTGACCGCAGCCAGCGCCTTCATCCGGCCTTCGGCACCCGCACCGCCCGTGAACTGCACCAGCAGCTCGCCTTCTGCGCGTTCCGGTACAGTAGCCGCCACCATCGCCGCAGGCGACGGCAGTGGTTGCGATGGCGCTGTCACTTCGATGAAATGGCTTGCGGCGCTGATATCGCCGTCGGTGTTGAGAAGGGTCGTCTTGGCGGGGGTTTTGCGGATGCTCATGATATGGGCGGGCTTCCATAAAGCTGGGGTAATTGCCTGAGAGAAAGCGAGACGCTCGGGGTAAAACGTCGCGCATTACTCTTTCAGGGTCTGGCGAAAATCTTGATGCACGGAAATGTGCATTTGGATTCTGCAAGGAAATTTTCCCGCCGGAAAGACGATTTTTATACCTATTCGAACCTTTCTCGCAAAAATGACCATCTGACAAAATGCCTTTACTGCACCTGCATGCAAAGGTGATTTGCTTAAGGGCGAACAAAGGGATTTCGGTGCTTTAATTCGGATTGAATCAAGGAAGGGAGAGCGGCATGTGGCTGATCACGCCGACGGGGTTTTTCAGCGTCGTTGAAAATCCGGAGGACAAAGCGGGAAACACGCTGACCGTGCGCGCGCGATTGCGCGCCGATCTGGAATCACTGCGGGAAAAATGTCTGGGATGTGCTGTACCAGCTGCATAGCCGGCCGGATAAATATCGCGCGCCAAACCCCGGGGCAGTTGATGCATCCGAGGCCGGATGAACTGTGTCCGGCTATTCCTCGGCCAGCCTCGAGGGAGATGTGCGAACCATCTGGAGCAAGGCCAGTGCCGCATCTTTGGCGGTGCAGCCCGGCCGGTCGAACTGGCGCACATTGACCATTCCCGCGTACAGAACCACCATCGCAGAAACGGGATGTCCACTGTCTTTCAACAGTTTCAGTTCATTGATGATGTCAGCGTTGGTCATGGGCTCCGCGTCGCGGGCACGGTCTGAGGCGATCACGAAGCATAACAGCAATAACGCAACTGCTTTGCGCCAAATAACGCGCCCCTGAAGATGTGCAGGCGTTCAATCGCGTCGGCATGAACACCACCGCGCCCATAGCAGAAAACACCCATCACGCGCCCCCGGAAAGCCAGGCTCCGGACTGAATAAGGGGGCAATTCCCCCTCTGTTCCGCGCATGCCCGATGCCCCGCTCCCGCCATCCTGCGAGCACACGCAATACCTGCCTCCATTGTTAACCCGTGGCACAAACAACAACATGAGCGACAGGCCATGGACCCGACTGAACACGCCTCCCTTTTGTCCGCCGGTGACGAGGACGAGCTCCTTATCGGCATGATGGCCGCAGCCGAAACGGCCGCAAGCGCCGCAAGGCATGCCGCTGCCCGGCGCTGACCGAAAGGACATTCGCGATCATGCGTCCACGCCGCCTTCTCATGGTCACATCCGTGCTGGTGATCACGCTCTCGGCGGCCTGCTTCCATGTCATCGGCAGCGGACTGCAGGCCTATCTGGCTTGCCTGGTCATCGTCGTCGCCGTCACCGGCACCGCCGCGTGCTACATCGACCGACTGATCCGGCGCCAGCGCGCCACGCAGTCGGCGCTGGATGAGTCGCGGGCGAATGTCTCCAGCCTCGAGCTGGCGCTGCACCAGCATGTGATGGTCAGCCGTACCGATATCGAAGACAGAATCGTCTCTGTCAACGAGCGGTTTTGCGAGATCAGCGGCTATCAACGGGAAGAGCTGCTGGGCAAGACCCATCGCATCCTCAACTCGGGCGAGCATCCGCTGGAGTTTTTCACCGATCTGCACAAGACCATCAAGGCCGGCAAGGTCTGGAAGGGCGACATCTGCAACAAGACCAAGGACGGGGATTTTTTCTGGTCGCGCACCACCATCGTCCCTTTCCGCAACGCCACCGGCGAGGTCTACGAGTACGTTGCGGTGCGGACCGACATCAGTGAACTGAAATTCATGCAGCGGCAGATCGAGATCACCAACGAGTCGATCGCCGCCAGCTTCGATCTGCTGTATGCCACGGTCAACAGCAGCGCCTCCGGCATCGTCACGACCGACAAGGACGGCATCATCGTGATGATGAACGCGGCTGCCGAGAGCATGCTGGGATACAACCAGCAGGAAGCCGAGGGCGTACTTTCAATGCTCAAGCTGCACGATCCGGCGCAAGTGTCGGATGCGATCCTCGCCACCAAAGGCGATGCCGGTTCTCACCTGCAGGACCCGAGCTACGAGGCGCTTGCCGCCGCCGCCGAAGCTTCGCCCGAACGCGAGTGGGTCTACCTGACGAGCTCCGGTGCGAAACTGCCGGTCTCCCTGAGCATCGCGTCACTGACGGACCAGCGTGGCGAGCTGCAAGGCTATGTCACCAGCTTCAACGACCTCACGCGGCTGAAGCAAGTGGAAGTCATGAAGTCGGACTTCGTGTCGATGGTGTCGCACGAACTCCGGACGCCGCTGACCTCGATCAAGGGTGCGCTGACGCTGCTCGACAAGATGTCCGGCCTGGCGATGCCGGACAGCCAGCGCAAGCTGCTCGACATTGGCGTGCACAACTGCGAAGCGCTGGTCAACCTTGTCTCCGACATCCTCGACTTCGAGAAGATCTGCCGCAATGCGATGACCTACGAGATGGCGGTGCATGACGCCCGCGCCCTCGTCGAGGAGGCGGTTGCCGCCACCCAGCCCTACGCTGCGCAATTCAGCGTGACGTACTGGGTCGACCGGGACGACCATGCGCTGCCGGTGCTCGCGGATGCGCAACGCTTCGAGCAGGTCATGCGCAACCTGTTGTCCAACGCCGCGAAGTTCTCCCACCCCGGCAGCGAGGTGCTGGTGTCCGCACATGCCGAAGGGGGCATCGTGACGATATCGGTGGCCGACACCGGCGTGGGCATACCGGAAGCCTTCCAACCGAGGATCTTCCAGAAGTTCAGCCAGGTCAGCCACAGCGACCGGCCCACCAAGATCAAGGGCACCGGGCTGGGCCTGTCGATCGCGAAGATGATGATCGAGGCGCACGGAGGATCGATCGGCTTCCATTCGACCGAAGGCCTGGGCAGCACCTTCTTCATCAAGCTCCCCGTCCGGCTAGACCATGCGGCCACGGTGGATGGCGATCGGCACAGTATTTAGATGCTTACATTTCAAGAGACGTCTACTCACCGGCACCCGCGCGTGCCTATCAGCTTGTTTTCAAAGCAGGAATGGCCCGGATAACCGGCTCTTTTCCGCCCGTGGAGATCATTCTTTCGCGCATAAGATTTCTACTCCGAAGGTAGCGGCGCTTGCCGGTGGCGAGTCGACTACCAACATTATTTTTCAGAGGAGAGTACATGTCCGTCATTTCGAGAAACAACGTCAAGGTCAGCGGCAAGGGCGAACGAGCGCTGGTGTTCATGCACGGATTCGGCTGCGACCAGAACGTATGGCGCGATGTTTCGCCGGCCTTCGAGGGAGAGTGGCGTACGGTACTGTTCGATCACATCGGCGCAGGCAAGTCGGACCTGTCTTGCTATGACCGCGACAAGTATTCATCACTGCAGGGCTATGCCGATGACCTGATCGAGATCGTGCGCGAGCTTGGGCTGCGGGACGTCGTCGTCGTTGGGCATTCGGTCAGCGCGATGATTGCGGTGCTTGCGGCGGTGAAGGAGCCTGGCCTGTTTTCGCGACTGGTGCTGATCGGCCCGTCGCCGTGTTTCCTGAACGACGGGGATTACCCGGGCGGATTCGAGCGCAAGGACATCGAGGATCTGCTGGCGGCGATGGACAACAACTTCTTCGGCTGGTCCAGCATGATCACGCCGGTCATCATGGGCAACCCGGACCGCCCCGAGCTGGCCGGCGAGCTCAGCGAGAGCTTCTGCCGCACCGATCCGACGATTGCACGACATTTCGCGCGCGTGACCTTCCTGGCCGACTCGCGCGGCGAGCTCGGAAAGCTGACCGTGCCTTCGCTGATCATGCAGTGCTCGGCCGACGCGCTGGCGCCGCTGGGCGTGGGCGACTACCTGCATCAACACCTGCGCGGCAGCACGCTGAATGTGTTGAGCGCCACCGGGCACTGCCCCCACCTGTCGGAGCCGGCGGAAGTGGTGGCGGGGATCAAGGCGTGGTTGGTGTCTTGAGGGGGTGAGGCGCGGGGGTCGATTCCTTGGCCGATAAATCGCAAAGCGCATCGAACTCTTGCATACGCCGGTTGCTGATCAGTTCGATGTCATGCAATCGATGAGCGCAGAGCGCGGCGGTTCGGATTTATCCGATGCTCGCTAACACTGTGCGCACATCGCAAGTCTGGTTTACAAGCTTCCACCGCGTTTACACGACGACAGTCACCCCGCGCCGATTGTCTCTAATCCGTCAGGGTGATTTGACTGCCCTTTCCTGCCGCCCTAGATTGCACGCTTCATCACGGGTGTGATGAACGAGGTTGACAGCTCGTGCAC
>CAZTIF010000115.1:7252-9134 GCA_964613635.1 uncultured Bifidobacterium sp.
CCTAGATTGCACGCTTCATCACGGGTGTGATGAACGAGGTTGACAGCTCGTGCACAGGGAGATGTTGTGCCTTCCCTGGTCATTGCGACCAGGGCGATCAACTCTTTGCAGGGGCAGCCATGAAGAGAAGTTCTCACGTCGTCGCACTTCGTGCCAAGCGGCGCATCCCGGTACGCAAATTTCCCATCATCCGATTCGCTACGGTCTTGCCGTCAGGTGCTCGTACGCCCGAAATTCCCTGTCTGCGGCTCCAGGGCGAATGGCTCAACGAAGCGGGATTTTTCACGCACTGGCGGGTGAAGATCACGGTAACAGGCGGGAAGCTGGTGATTGAGCCGCTGGTTGATGCGCTGGGGCTGTTTTCTGAATATGGGCTGTCAGAGCGTCTGCTGATTCAGGAGCGAAGCTGAAGTAGCCCCCGCTTCCCTATGCGAAATGTCTCATGAATACGTGAGTCATTTCGCAAACCGCTCCATGGATCACCAGTTAAACCCTCCCTTCCCACTCTGCAGGGATAGCCTGAGCGGGTGTGCGGTAGGCACGGATTCGCGCTGCGCCGCATGAACGTTCTTGCTGTGAGTCATCACACACTTCCCCTTCTGAAGTTGACGCAACTTGGTTTACAAAATATGATCGTTAAACCATAAGTGTAAACCATTAATCGCGGAGAACATCATGATCGGAAGCCGACTCAAGCGGTCGCGAGAAGCGCTCGGGATGTCGCTGCGCGACCTGGAGGCGGCCATTCAGGGTCAAGTCTCGGCGCAGGCGATCGGCAAGTACGAGCGCAACGAAATGATGCCTGGCTCCACGATCCTGCTGGCATTGAGCAAAGCGCTTGAAGTGACTCCCGAGTACCTGCTCAGCGAACGCAAAATCGAGCTGACGGGCGTCGACTTTCGGAAGGCGCCGAATGCAGGCGTGAAAGAAGAGCGTGCGGTAGAAGCCTCGATCCTTGATCAAGTCGAGCGCTATCTGGAGCTTGAGGCGCTACTCCCCGGTGTTGAACAAAGCCGGCACGATTCAGCCGATGCCGCTTTCGAGATCGCCAGCATTGAGGATGCAGAGCTTGCAGGCGATGCACTGCGTCGCCTGTGGGACTTGGGCATAGACCCCATCCCTTCGATGGCCGAACTGCTTGAGGACAAGGGCGTGAAGGTGATCGCACTGGACCTGCCGGAGACCGTGTCTGGCTCCAAGGCGTTGGTGCAGCGGCCCAACGAGCACGACGTCGCCGTGATTGTGGTCAACCAAAATCACAACGGCGAACGGCAACGCTTCACGCTGGCCCACGAACTTGCACATCTGGTGCTTCGCTTCAGCGGACTCAACGATGCCGAACAAGAAAAAGCGGCCGATCGCTTTGCGGGTGCGTTTTTGATGGCGAAGGACATGGTGATGCGAGTGCTTGGCTCTCATCGCACGTCCATTTCCATCGGCGAGCTGGCAGAGCTCAAGAAGATTTTCAGGGTGAGCATCGCCTCGCTGGTCGTTCGGTGCGCTCAACTCGGCATTCTGTCGAAGGCAGCCTATGGACGGCTGTGGGGACAGATAAAACGTCAGGGATGGAATAGCCAGGCATCGACGGAGCCCAACGGCCTGGAGCCGGAGGTCCCTCAGCGCATGGAGCGGCTATGCCTGCGCGCCGTATCCGAAGGAGCGATATCGGAGGCTCGCGCGGCAGAACTGCTGAACATCAGTGTCCGCGAACTGGATCGCCGCTTGATGGGGCTTGCGTCTTAAGCAGACATGATCATCCTCGTTTCGGATACGTCCGTGCTGATCGACGTGGAGCGAGGAGGACTCCTCGAGGTGGCATTCTCTTGTGGATTGACGATGGTAGTGCCCGACCTTTTGTACGCGCGAGAACTTGAGGCAGAGA
>CAZTIF010000116.1:0-8904 GCA_964613635.1 uncultured Bifidobacterium sp.
TTCTTCCTGAAAATCAAGGCCGCCTTCCCCGGAAAAGCGCGATGAACCAAAAATTTGCCCAGGCCCTGCTCACTGCACTTGCCTTGCGCGTCGATTGGCAACGCCCAGACATAGCGCCAGCGGCGTGGTAGCACGCTCGCTTCCATGTGTGACTCGAGACAAATTCGCAGCGCCTTGTTGAGTGCGTGCTTGCCGGCGGTTTCATACAACTTCCACCCCTCTCCGGATGGGACGACAACCACGCCCAGCACGGTGCGCTCACCCGGCATCATCAGCGCGCGCGCCTCGTTCACCAGGGAATTGGCGGTCAATAGCCGCTCGATCCTTCCCAATGACACGCGCCTTTCCTCGATTTTCACGACGCGGTCTTGACGTCCAAGAAGTGTGAAACCCTCCCCGCTCGGCGCCAGCGCATCTGGCAGCATTGTCCATTCGTATTCAGGCAAGAAAGGAGAGCGCAGTGCGCAACCACTGCCGTCCATGCGCACCTCGACTTCTGGTAATGGATGCCAGGCGGCATGAATGTCCGAGTCCCGGCGACGCCAGGCAATGCCACCGGTTTCCGAACTGCCGTAGATTTCGATCGGTGCTTGACCAAGCAGCGTGCGGCAATCCTGCAGCGCGGTGTCGGGTAGTTGTCCTCCGGACGAGAACACCGCCCGCAAACGAGTACGTATCGAATGCCATGGCAAATGGGCGGGGATGCGCTTGAGATGTGCCGGGCTACTGATCAATACACTGTCCTGCAGTTCAATTCGCGCGAGGACGTTCTCCGGATACGCAAGTCGTGCGCTGTCGAAGGGACGTCCGGTTGCCAGCGGCAGGAGTATGCGGAACAACAGGCCGTAGATGTGCTGCGGTGACACGGTCGACATTACGAGCGAACCGGAGAGCAAATCGGCCCAGCACTCGGCGTGAACCGAGACTTCGCGGAATAATTGTTCCAACTTCTTCGGTATCGCCACCGGATCTCCGCTGGAGCCCGATGTGTAGACGACCACTCCGGTGTGCGAGATATCGAGCGGCTGCCAATCAACGGGAGATTCATCGCACGAAGCTTGAAGCGCATTCACCCCCGGAAACTCACCGACGAAGCCGTCAACCACTTGTCGTAGTTTTGAGATCGTTCCGGCAGTGGCGTCGCCAGGCAAATAGATGCATTTGCCGGCATGCCATGCACCCAAAAGGGCGCTGGCAAATTCGGCAGCGTCTTGCAAATACAGCGCCCATCGAGAACTTTCCCGGGATGCGAAGGCAGAATACCAAGCGGCCGTGCGCTTGGAAAAATTCGCAAAACTGATTGCCTGCCCATCTCGAATGGCCACCGGATGGTTATCTGCCCGGCCCTGCGCGAGCAGGATCTGCAGCGGTCGAAAGTCAGCCATCGGCAAGCCTTTGCATGAGCTTGCGGCGCACCAGCCACTCGGCGCCAAAGAGTATGCCGATCAGAATGTACGCGATGAGTCCATTGTACAAAGCCCATACCTGGTCGCTTGACCAGCGCGCGGTGAACAGTGCAACACCACCGTTCAAGACAAAAAATGCGCACCAAATTTTGGTGACGGCACGGGTATATCGCACTGCCTCGGGAGGGAGATCTGGCTCGCGTAGCCTGGCAATTCTTTCGATTGCGGAGACAGGCGTGAACAGGCTGCCGAAGAACACGGCGAACAGAGCAAGGTTCACCAGCACCGGGTAGAGTTTCAGCGGCAGCAGCGCGTTGCTCGTTATCGTAACAAGCGCCAGCAGCGCAACTCCGGCGAACGCAGCCAGTGCGATTGGTGTGCGTCCTGCCAGCGCCCGTGCCAAGGCAAATACGCACAGCAGCAACGCCAACCAGCGAGGTTCCAGCGTGTCGGTGCCGGCATAGACCAGCAACGGATAAGCGAGCGTCAGCAAGGCCAGGGCGATGTTCACAGCGCTTGGTTGGGCTCGTTCAGCAGAGAGTGAAGTGCATCCGCAACGTCTTGCAGCGTGCGCACTGATTTAAATGCATCCGGCTGCAGGCGTTTGCCGACCAGTGGCCTTAATTTGACAATCAGATCGACAGCATCAATGCTGTCGATGTCGAGGTCGTCGTACAAGCGCGAATGCGGATGAATTCGGTCGGGGGGGATTTCGAACGATTCTTGCAGGATCACGCTCAGTTGCTCAAATATCTGCTGTTTTTCCATCGGGCTTCCTCTGAAATCAGTTGGTCGCAGTGCTCATTGCCTGCGATTCGCGGTGACGAATTCAGCCAACGCACGCACGCTGGAAAAATGCCGACGAGTTTCCGCATTGTCTGCCGACATAGTCACGCCATAACGTTTTTGCAGCGCAAGGCCAAGCTCAAGCGCGTCGATGGAGTCCAGTCCCAGCCCTTCGCCAAACAACGGGGCAGTTGGATCAATGTCATCCGGTGTGATGTCTTCCAGATTCAGGGCCTCGATCAGGAGCGCCAAGATTTCATTTTCAAGAGCTTGCATGTGATGTGTGTCGGGCTGAAAAAAGTTGTCGCAGATGCTCGGTCAGATGTCGCGCAGCCAATGGCGCTACATGGCCGGAGGCGTCGAGAAAAGGTTTCACCGCGATGTCATCCAGTACTTCGATGCGAAATGAAAGCCGCCTTGCAGGCACCCTCCACCACGCTTGTCCTTTAGCCAGGCCGCGTGGCTCGCAGTTGATCAGGACAGGAGTCACATCGCGGCCGCCGCGCACTGCCACGTTCGCGGCGCCCCGCTGCAAAATCACCTGGTCGTCAAGTGGCGTACGTGTACCTTCCGGGAAGATGATCAGATTGCTGCCGGCCTCGACCGAGCGAATGCAGTCATCAACCAGGCCTGCGCCGTAGTCGTTACAGATATAGCCCGTGGCGGCGACCGGCCCACGGGTGAAGGCATTGCGAGCCAGACCGCTGCGCACCACGCAATCAGCGTTCGGCACAAACGAAATCAGGAACACGACATCGATCAGGGTCGGATGATTTGCCAATATCAGCAAACCATTGCGCTGCAGCTTTTCCAGCCCCCTCACTTCAACGCGCATGACGCCCAGAATGCGCATCATTTGAACAAAGAGCCGGAAGGTGTGATGGACTGCGAGTCGGGCCAGTCGTGTGCGGGAGTGAGCGTCTTGAACCAGCAGGCCCAGCAACGGAAAACACATCGTGCGCAGCAGAAGCGCTCCCAGGCCGAAGCAGACGAATGAGAACGCCGTGCCCGCGAGGCGCCATCCTCGATCAATCGTCGCGATCATGTCTGCTCCATTCCCACGTCCGTGCACCGGACGGGTGGCATATTGAGGCTGAGTCGCTGTTGACCAGGAAGCGAAGAATTTCGAGGTCGAAGGGGAAATCTCGGGATGGCATTGCGGGAGCATCTGAATTTACCTGGCGCAGCCCGAAGCCGGAACCATTGCTCAGCTTCAGTCTGCATGCCCAGGCGCGGGCGATCGAATTCGGCTCATCGAACGCCCTGTAAATTTCGGGAAGCGGCGATTCGTAATAAACGACAGTAACGCCAGGCGCGTTGTCAGCCAGCAGTCCGAGCGCTTCGGTGAACGCTGCCTCTACGGTCTCTTCGCCTGCAGAAATGGCGGTGTAGTTCGCCTTGTGGGAGCGCGCAATGGAAAACAGCGCGCCGACTGCATTGTGTACCGACAGGCTGAAGGTGGTCGGCGACAAAGTTTCATGTGCCGCGAGTTGCTCAAGCAACTCCACGGATCGAATGATTTCGCCATATCGAGAAGCGAAAATGATCGGATTTTGAGCAGGATCGACCCATAGGGTGGCTTGCAGCGCGGCCCGACCGCCACGGTTGGCGCGGCGGCGCAGGACTGCGGGGATTTCAGCCAGGGGCGGTGAGCTTCGTCCGTTGTCAACGAGTGGGCCGGGCTCTGTGAGCCAGCTGCTCCAGGCTGCCCTGTCTTCCAGGCCCGGTGCCCAAGCCGCCCAACTATCGATTAAGAAGCGCAACATAGAAATAGACCATGGAGTTAAGAGAAGGCAGCTTTTTCTAAGTTGGTACTTCGTCGGACGATCTTGTAATTCGGATCAGATTTTAAAACAATGAAATCCGACTTGGCAGGATTTTGTTCGCCAGAAAGTTTGATAAAAATCGTGGGAAAGGCAGTTTTTCACCTTGGGTGAAAATGATTTTCGTGGGCTTTGCCCGCGAGCGCTGGAATTTTCCTTTTTGCTGGAATCATTCGTCAAGCCGATTTAATCTGTTTTCAGATGCGGCGTATGTCCCAGTGCGAAATACGCCACGCGTGGCTCGATTCAATGACTGGATTTCCAAGAAAGTCGTTCGCCGAGCTGACCAAGGCCAGAATGAGTGGCGCTTGTGACGATTCGGCGATCCATGAATTCGCCACGGTGCCAGCGGCCTCAGCTTTCAGGGTCTTCATCAAGTCAAAATCGAGGCCAAGCCCCTCACACTTCAACCACGCCTCTTTCAGCGTCCAGTCGCGCAGGAATCGATGCATCTGCCTTTCGGCCGACAGTGCATTGAATGCCGGCAACTCAGTTGCATGACTGATGATTTCAAATAGCGAAGGCAGCTCTCGCCTAGCTCGGATTACTTCCAGATCGATCCCGACAGCCTTTGTCGATACAGCGCAGGCGATGTTGTCTCCGCTGTGGCTGATGGAACATTCGAGATCCGGCCGTTGCAGCAGACGCGGCCTTCCAAACTCGGGCGAGTCCATTTTCCAATCGGACAGCTCTCCACCGAATTTGTCGCAAAGCATCTGTCGAACCAGCAAGCGACCTGCCAAAAATTGCAGGCGACGCCGGCTTGAGGTGAAAGTCGATAGGCGTGATTGCTCCTCTCTCCCAAGAAAGTGAAGGGGAGAGTCGCTGTGGTTTGCCAGCAAGCGATGGCATGAGTCGATGCGCACGATGATCATGAGTAAGAAGCGACAAAGTTCCAGATTGATACGAATTCAGCGAGAAGATGTTCGACGCGCTTTGATCTTGTTAGTAAAATATGGAACGTTTTCATCGTGAAATAAGGGAGCCGAAATGAAATGCTTGCGCGTATTTATCATGGCTTTGTTGATGTGTGCGATTGGCGGTACCGCGTTCGCTCGTAGCGGGGTTCCGATTGTCAATTTTGAAGATCAAGTCGTTCCGAGTGCCGATGGCAATCTCAAGACTTTGGACAAGGTTCGGGAGGCCATTCTTGCTGCCGGAAGGGATCAGGAATGGCAGATGAATCCTGTGAAAGATGGGCACATCGTTGCAACCCGGGTCATTCGGGGCAAGCACACGATGGTGCTCGACATCACTTACAGCCCGGCGCGATACAGCGTTGTTTACTCCGATAGTATCAATCTGAATTTTAAGCCGGTCAGTTCGGCGCAGTCTGCGAGCGTTCAGGGTACGGCCACCTCAGGCGCTGTGCAGGGGATGATTCATCCCAATTACAACAAATGGGTAGGCGACTTGAATTTCGCTATTGCTCGAAAATTAAGCCAGTTCTAGAGCGAATCATTCACCGTGAGGCCGGCTCTGAGGGTTGAGTTTCGGAGTCCGGTATCGCGCTGCCATCGATAAAGGCGTGCCGTCACGAGTCGTGAACGGCCTGTTTGGCGTTCGCCACGAGTATCAGCGGATGTGCTGGAAATGTGCGGGTACGTCGGTGGTGCCTGACCGCGGTTCATGTCATGCGGCCATCCGGCATGAACTGGTGCCGACGGGGGGGGCGAGGCATGGCGCAGCCGGTGGAGTTCATTGAATGGGGGCGGTGGAGGGCTTGCGGGTTGGCGTCGGTTAAAGAAGATAAATACAAAAACATGAATAAAAATTCAATTGCTGCATGCATGCTCGCACTTGCTCTGAGTGGTTGCGCAATCCACCAAACAGTTCGGCCTGTGGCGTCACTTGGCGACCGACAGATTTGTGTCATCGATGAGCCGAATGTCAAGGCAGGGTTCCTCGATGCATACAAGCGCAGTTTGTCCCGCAAAGGTTATGCGGTGCGTGTCTTGCCTTCATCAGCCTCGATCACGGATTGTCCTGTTGCGTCGACCTACAGCGCCAGCTGGCGGTGGGACCTTGCTCTTTATATGGCTTACGCCGAAATCAAGGTGTACGAGAACGGAAAGCTGGCAGGGGAGGCAATATATGACTCCAAAAATGGCGGCGCCAATATGGGAAAATTCATTGATGCAGAAAAAAAGATCAATGAACTTGTGAGCTCCCTATTCCCAGGCAGGGCCGGGCTTTAATTCGTCGCCAAGAGTGTCAGATGGACGACGGCTGTGCCGTGAAGGTCCTCTACCTTTCGGCAAAGCCACGGAGCGAGCGGCGCTGAGGCCGCTGGCGGTGCATGCATCCCTTGATGGGATGCATGCTGGCTTTTGCGCCAGTGGCAGGGCTGTGGTCGCTTTGGTGTGCAATGCGTTCAATTTCAGCTGCAACGGTGGCGTGAGAGCCTGTCTCGTCAGGTCGATGGCAAGGCGGCAGACCTGCAGACAGTACAAGCGTACGGCAAAGGGCTGCCAACGCCGCCAGCGGCCTAACGAGACAGGCTCGAAGTGCAGTCTGGGATCCGTGACGGCAGGTCCCCGATTCGGGCGATTTTTTCCTGCAGCAGATGTCCGGGCCGCGAGTTTTTTCAGAGTCCGAATTCGTAGGTCATGGTCAGCGGCGCATGATCCGAGAAGCGCTCGTCCTTGTACACGGCCGCCGATTTCGCGGTCGCTGCCACGCCCGGTGTCGCGACGTGGTAGTCGATCCGCCATCCGACATTGTTCGCCCAAGCCTGGCCGCGGTTGCTCCACCAGGTATAGGCCTCGCCGGTGGTGTCCGGATGCAGCAGCCGGTACACGTCACGCCAGCCGGCCTCGCCGAATACCTCGGTCATCCATGCGCGCTCTTCCGGCAGGAAGCCGGAGTTCTTCTGGTTGCTCTTCCAGTTCTTCAGGTCGATTTCCTGGTGCGCGATGTTCCAGTCACCACAGATCACAACCTCGCGGCCGGATTTGCGCAGCTCGACCAGATGCGGCATGAACACGTCCATGAAGCGGAACTTGGCCTGCTGGCGTTCTTCGCTGGACGAGCCTGACGGGCAGTACACCGACACGACCGACAGCTGGCCGAAATCGCAGCGCACATAGCGGCCCTCGGCGTCGAACTCGGCATTGCCGAAGCCGGTGTGCACCGCGTCCGGCTTCGCGCGGCTGTACACGCCGGTGCCCGAATAGCCCTTCTTTTCGGCGTAATGGAAGTGGCCGTGGTAGCCGTGCGGCGACAGGAAGTCGGGCGTCATGTCCGCCGCCTGCGCCTTCAGTTCCTGCACGCAGACGAAGTCGGCGTCCTGCCGGCCCATCCAGTCGAAGAAGTTTTTCTTGGCGGCCGAGCGTATGCCATTCAGGTTGGCGGAGATGATCTTCATGTGGATAGGCAAACGGGTCGAAAACGGGCGACAGCATAACCGATCGGGCAGGTTGCCGCGGCGCGATAAAATGCGCGCCTGATTCCGTTTTTGTGCGAGTTACAGAGTGAGCAACCTCCGTCAGCAATTCATCGAGTTTTCCGTCAACGCCGGCGTGCTGCGCTTCGGCGAGTTCGTCACCAAGGCCGGCCGCCTGTCGCCTTACTTCTTCAACGCCGGCCTGTTCAATGACGGCCAGCGCCTCGGCCAGCTCGCGCAGTTCTATGCGCAGACCTTGCTGGATTCCGGCGTCGGCTTCGACATGCTGTTCGGCCCGGCCTACAAGGGCATCACGCTGGCGTCGGCGACCGCGGTCGCGCTGGCTGGCAAGGGCCATAACGTGCCTTTCGCCTACAACCGCAAGGAAGCGAAGGACCACGGCGAAGGCGGCACCATCGTCGGCGCGAAGCTCGAAGGCCGCGTGGTCATCATCGATGACGTGATTTCGGCCGGCACCTCGGTGCGCGAGTCGGTGCAGATGATCCGCGCGCAGGGCGCGACACCGTGCGCGGTGTTGATCGCGCTGGACCGGATGGAGAAGAGCGGCGCCGAAGGCGCGCTGTCGCAGCTGTCGGCGGTGCAGGAAGTCGAGCAGAGCTTTGGTATGCCGGTGATCCCGATCGCCAACCTGAACGACCTGTTCACCTACCTGTCCGGCCCGGGCGCGAGCGCCGAGCTGGCGCAGTTCAGGCCGGCGGTGGCGGCCTATCGCGAGAAATACGGCGTCGCCTGAGCGGACGAAGGTCAAACGCTGGCGGCCGCCTGCAGCGGCCTGTCAGCAGACGTATCAGCGGACTGCGTAAATGTCGTAACGCACGAAGGACTCTTCCTTCGTGCGCTTCAACGCGGCGACCTTGCCGACGCCCTGCAGCTTGTTCAGCCAGTCATACTTCGGTGACGAGGTCTGGAACTGCGGTGTCGTGACGAAGTACGGGAAGCCGTTTTCACCGAGCACCTCGCCGCGCGCGAGCGCCTCGCTGGTCTCCTTTGATCCCACCACCACGCCGCCATAGGTCATGTAGATCAGCGCGCCATCGTCGGTCTCGATGGTCAGCCGTACATCGAGGCGCAGCGCGCCGGACGGCATCACGCGTACCCAGTCGCCGCCGGGCGGAAGAACCTTCCCGGAAATCTTCGGCCCGTTCACGGTGCCGCCGGGCAGGATGTTGACGACGGTGAGCGCATTGTCGACGGCGACGCGCTCGGTCGGCAGATACATCGTCATCAAATACTCTGCGCTGACTTGCGTGGTCTGGGCGTTCGTGTTCGCGCTCAGGCCGAACAGCGCCAGTGCAAAGGCGAATGCTGCGGAGATGTTTTTCATTGTGATTGTTTCATCGGGTTGATCGGAGCCTCCGGGAAGCGACTATACCGCGCCCATGAAAAAGGGCGGCCATAGCCGCCCTCTCGCAACGAGGCCTCGTCGTTCGGTAATCCCCCCGGAATTGAGGGCGTCCAAAAGTAGAGTCACGCGGCCATGGCC
>CAZTIF010000117.1:0-8818 GCA_964613635.1 uncultured Bifidobacterium sp.
CAGCAGATGTGCGCGATCGGCCGCGCGCTGATGGCCAGGCCGTCGATGATCCTGCTCGACGAGCCGTCGATGGGCCTCGCACCGCAGATCGTCGAAGAGATCTTCGAGATCGTGCAGGACCTGAACAAGACCGAGCAGGTGTCCTTCCTGCTGGCCGAACAGAACACCACCATCGCGCTGCGCTATGCGGACTTCGGCTACATCCTGGAGAACGGCCGCGTGGTGATGGAAGGCGCGGCATCCGACCTCGCATCGAACGAGGACGTGAAGGAGTTCTACCTCGGCGTGTCCGGCGCGGGACGCAAGAGCTTCCGCGACATGAAGTTCTATCGCCGCCGCAAGCGCTGGCTCGCCTGAGGGCTTCAGTGGCAGGCCGCTGGCCGCGTTGCACCGCCTTGCCGTACGGGCTTGTACTGTCTGCGGCGGCGCGCCTTGCCAGCCGCCTGCCACTGAAGCCCTCGCTTTTTTCGGAGAAATGATGACTGACCTGTACGACGCTCTCGAGTCGCGCGATCCGTCCGCGCGCGAAAAGAACCTGCTGTCCGCACTGCCCGCGCTGATCGCGCGTGCGCAGCAAGCCCCCGGCTGGGCCGCGATCCTGAAAGACGTGAAGCCGCAGGACATCACAAGCCGCGCCGCGCTCGCGCAGCTGCCGGTCACGCGCAAGTCGTCGTTGAAGGAGTTGCAGAAGGCAGCCCTTCCCTTCGGCGGGCTGAACACCACACCCACCGGCAAGCTGTCGCGCATCTTCATGTCGCCGGGCCCGATCTTCGACCCGGAAGGCCGTGGCGGCGACTGGTGGCGCTATGCGCGCCCCTTCCACGCTCTCGGCGTGCGCGCCGGTGACCTGATCCAGAACTGCTTCGCGTATCACTTCACGCCGGCCGGCCTGATGGTCGAAGGCGGCGCCGCGCAGCTCGGCTGCCCGGTGATCCCGGCCGGCATCGGCCAGACCGAGATGCAGGTGCAGGCAATGAGCCTGCTGAAGCCGAAGGTCTACGCCGGCACGCCGTCCTTCCTGAAAATCATCGTCGAGAAGGCGCAGGAGATGGGCGAGGACATCGCGTCGCTGCAGATGGCGCTGGTCGGCGCCGAGGCGCTGCCGCCGTCGCTGCGGCAGTGGCTGAACGAGCATGGCGTGCCCTTCGTGCTGCAGACCTATGGCTCGGCCGACATCGGCAACATCGCCTACGAGACGCTCACTGACGGCAAGGTGAACCCCGGCATGCTGCTCGACGAGACGCTGCTGCTGGAGATCGTGCGCCCCGGTACCGGCGACCCGGTACCCGAGGGCGAAGTCGGCGAGATCGTGATCACGTCCTTCAATCCGGACTACCCGCTGATCCGCTTCGCAACCGGCGACATGTCGGCGGTGCTGCCGGGCGCGTCGCCGTGCGGCCGTACCAACACCCGCATCAAGGGCTGGATGGGCCGCGCCGACCAGACCACCAAGGTGCGCGCAATGTTCGTGCATCCTTCGCAGGTGGCCGACATCGCGCGTCGCCATCCGCTGATCCGCAAGGCGCGCCTGGTCGTGTCCGGCGAGATGGCGAACGACGAAATGACGCTGCATTGCGAAGTCGACGAACCGCAGGGCGCGCTCGGTGAAATCGAGGCGATCATCGCGTCGATCCGCGATGTGACCAAGCTGCGCGGCAATGTGAAGTTGCAGGCCGTGGGCAGCCTGCCGAACGACGGCAAGGTGATCGAGGACGCCCGCAGCTACCAATGACGATCTCCGCACAAAACCAGTGACCGAACATTTCTGCGAACGCGATTGACAAACGTCAATCGCACCGATGATCACCTGTCAACGCCCCGGTGCACGATCAGCACCGATTCATCGACGCCGATGAATCATTCGGCCAACCCACAGGGAGACATCGGATGCACGCATTGACGATACGCACGACGCGCACGACGCGCACCACGCGCACCGCACGCTCTGTCCAACACTCGCCCGCCGCGGCGGGCGCAAACCGGCATCCGCCGAACGTGCGCAGCCGCCCGGCCGTCGCACCGCCGGCCTCCTGGACCACGACCCAGCAAGCCACGCATTACTTCGACGCGCCGGCGCAGTCGGCGCTGACGCTGCGCACGGTGCTGCACGCGTATCGCGAGCCCGGGCATACGCTGGGGCGCGTGCCCGACGAACAGCTGATGGTCAGCGCGGTCAACACGCTGGTCGCGTCGAGCTGTCCGCAAGGCGTGCAGGACAGCGAGAGCCAGGCGTATTTCGGGATGCTGCTGAACATGCACCTGTCCGGCCTCGAACCGGAAGAATTGAAGTCGCTTGCGCGTGCGCTGAAATCCAGCGATTACGACGCCGTCGGCGGCAAGGCGGCGGCGCAGGAAGACATCTATGACGAGTTCGGCTTTGCCACCGGACGGCCGCAGGATGTGGCCGTGCTGCCGTCCGACTGGCACCACCTTCTCAATGCCGCGATCGACCATTCCGCCGCCATTGCACGACGCCCGCTGCCGGGCAGTGTGCCGGGCGAAGCCGAATGCCGCGCCGCGCGCCAGTGCCTCGCCGACGCGGCGCTGCACTGGCCGAACGGTACGCAGCCCCTCACGGATCTCGTGGCGATCGCCGCGCAGCTGTCGGAAGCGCTGGCGCTGCCGGCGGCACCGCAGGTCGGCCTGGCGGTGAAGCCGTCGCAGCGCGGCAGCATGCTGGACTGGAAAGACGACGCGCTGCTGATCGACCGCGCGGCGATCGAGGCGCTGGCCGGCGACAACGGGGGCAAGCTGCTCGGCGAACTGCTGCACGACCTGACCGAGCTGCTGGTCACCCGCAAGATGTTCGGTCCGAATGCACATCCGTCGCGGCTGTGCGGCGCCGACCGCACGCGGATGCAGAAGGCGCTGATGGGCATCATGTCGGCCTTCCCCGCCGCGCCCGAGCCGGCACTGTGCGCCGGCGCCGCGCGCGTGCTGGCCAACACCGGCGTGATGGGCAAGGTCCGGGTGCTGCCGACCGTCGGCATCGCGCTCGGCCATGCATGGATAGACTCGCAGCTGTCGATCCTGCCGGACAAGACCCGGCCTTCCACGAACATCGGCACGCGCTACATGCATCCGGGCTATCAGCTGGAACCGGACGACTGCGAGGTCAGGCAGTGGCCGGTGCGCTGGCTGGATGCGACGGAAAACGCCGCGCTGTTCCCGGATGAGCATGCATGGCATGTGACCGTGCCGGTCGGCCGCGAGCGGCTCAAGCAGGCCGCGAGCGACGTCGCGCAACAGTGGAAGGAGGAGGCACGGCCCTACCGCTTCATCGGCACCGCGCCCGGCATGCCCAGCCAGGGCTGTCGCGCCAGCGTGCTGCAGGCGATCGAGCGCGGCATGGACGACGATGCGCGCACGCTGTTCGCCTACTTCAACGCCGGCCTCGCCGATCCCGAATCACCGACCGAACTGGCGTTGCGGATGAACCAGTTCATGCAGTGGCTGCAGATCGTCGCTGCGGATCACTGATCCGGTTCTTCCACCTCGACGATTGCTGACTGCTGGCGACTGGCACGCCTGAGCACGGTGCGCAGATGGATGGCACCGATCCGCGGACGGTACTCTGCCAGCGCCAGCTGGGTCAGCTGCTTGTGCAGGTAGGTCTTGCCGGCCGGCTCAAGCCTGGCGATGGTCAGCAGCTCGCGGCGGATGATCGTCAGGTCCGCCATCCACAGCTGGCGCTGCACCGTCAGTTCGGCCTGCTGCTGCGCCAGCGACTTCACATCACTCGGCTCGGGGGGCTGGTCGTCGGCATCATTGACTTGCTGTCTCAGCTGGGTCACGTGCTGTTCGAGCGTCTGCGGATAGGACTGGAAGACCTTCAGCAGGCAGGTCAGCGGGAATGACAGCGGCAAGTTGGAAAACGGCGCCGCCAGGCAGCTGCTGGCAATCTTGAAGAAATCCTCGCGGCGCTCGTCCAGCCAGTCGATCTGCGCCTCGTTTTCATCCAGCCAGCCCTGCATGTCCTCGGCACGCAGCAGCCGATACATCTTCTCCCGCCGCTCGTCCCCCAGCTGCCGGTCGCTGATTCTCATCAGCTGCTGCTGAAATGGCGCGGCATGCACTTTGAACGCTTCGGCGAGCTGCTCGGCAATGGCTTGCGCGGTCGGCTTCGGTTCGGGGAAAACGTCCGGATCGACCCGCAGGCGTGGCAGCAACACGGTATTGCAGAGAAAGCGCATGCACAGGCGGCTGCCGAGTTTCTCGAGGCT
Source organism: uncultured Bifidobacterium sp. (assembly GCA_964613635.1). GTDB lineage: Bacteria > Pseudomonadota > Gammaproteobacteria > Burkholderiales > Burkholderiaceae_D > Pernthalerella. The sequence continues at coordinate 4,224 of CAZTIF010000117.1, forward strand.
GTGCAAGTCGAGGTCGCTGTCGAGCGCAGCGCACATGCCGAAATGGTCGATCCAGACGGCGATCTCATGCAGCTTCGCCGGAAAGATGCTTGCGCCGTCCTCCGTGTCGGGGAATACCGCCTGCATCACCGCATGCGCGTAGGCGGCCAGCCCGGCGGACACAATCGGCGTACCGCGTTCGCGGATGTTGGCGAGCCAGCCATCGACCTCGCCATCACCGAACACCTGCTCTTGCCATGTGCTGTCCATGATGACCGGCTCGCAGTCGATCGGCAGCTGCACATAGCGGTACAACGTGGCCGCCGCCCCTGTCGGCCCGCTGCCCGTGCCGACGGCGCTGCAGAGGAAGGCGCTCGCCAGCAGGCGACACCCCGATTCAGGCACCGGCCTTCCGGAAAAAGCGGGCGCGACCGCTGCCGTCGTGACCGCTGCCGTCGTGACCGCAACCGACGACGTCGGGACGACGTGCGACGGGCCCGGACGGCTCGACATCACCGGAACGCGCACCTGCTGCGCGGTGGTGCGCGGTAGCGCGGCGTCGGTCGGCCCGGTGTTTGTTGGCGCGGTGTCTGTAGGCGCGGCACTTGATGAGCGCGTCAGCGGTGCAGGGGACTTCGGGCTGAGCTTTTCAGGACGGGCCATGGCTTCATTCCTCCGTAAATGGCGGTGTCGGGCGCTGCCTGTGTAGCCCTGCGGCAGGCACAGTTCAGTGGGTCTGTGGCATGCGACAGCACTACCCTGTGACCGAACTTTTTATCAGCCAGCATTGACGTTCTTCAAATGCCGCCGCATTGCGCGCCCGGGCCTGCCTGTCACGAAGACAATCCTTGCTTGCCGTTTTATTCACCGCTTTATTCACCGCTTTATTCACCGCTTTGTTTGCCGCGTCATTCATCCACGCCCGACAGGAGAAAGCTCATGCTACGCACGACCCGGGTCGCGCACCGTGTCCATCACAATGCCGTCGGCAGGTCGGCGGGCGCCAGTGCCCGCGTACCGTCGCCGCCGCTGCTGCGGACATCGCCACACCGGCCAGCGCCGGCAGGCTGGTGCTTCCAGCAGCGCGCCACCTACTATTTCGACGCCACCTGGCACACCGCGCAAACCCTGCGCCGGCTGATGCGCGCCACGCTTGCGATGGACGACCTCGGGCTGCGCCGGCCGCCGGTGCTGCTGGCGCAGGCGACGGATTCGCTGCTGCACACGATCTGCCCCGGCTTGCCGGATGACGCGGCCAGTCACAGCTATTACCGCAAGCTGCTGCATGCGCACCTGTCGGCGCTGGGCTCGGCCGAGCTCGAACAGTTCGCGCAGCTGCTGAAGGCGCAGCGCTTCGGCTGCGCGGTCATGGAGTCGGTGGTGGATGACACGCTGCTGAAGGTACCCGGCATCGCCCACGGCCTGCCGCAACAGCAGCAGCACCAGCGGCAACGGTCCCTGATGTTCACGCCGGACTTGCACGAGGCGATCGGCGATGCGGCCAAGTCCGCCGCCGCCACCGAAGCCAGGTTCGATACGGCGCTGCGCCTCAAGCCGGCACAGGCACAGCAGGCACGCGACCTGCTCGCCGCATTCGCGTCGCGGCATGCGGAGGCTGGCATCGCGATGAAGGACTTCACCGGCATCGCCGCCGAGCTCGCGCATGCGATCGGACTGGCCGACAAGCCGACCAGGACCATCGCCGCGACGCCGCTGCCGCCGGTCAGCTGCGTCGACTGGCAACAGGAGCAGCTGATCATTGATCTGCGTACGCTGACGACGCTGATCGAAAGCCGGGACCCGGGGCTCTATGCCACCGTGCAGCGCGACCTGCTCGAGCTGCTGCTGGCGCGCAAGCTGTTCGGTCCGAATGCGGATCTGATGACGCTGAATGCCGAGCAGCGAACGCTGCTGTTCCGCGAGGTCGAGCAGGTACTCGCCCTCGCCCCGGCGGCGCCGGCCGGCGAGCTGCCGGCACGTGCGGCGCGGGTGCTGGAGCGCAGCACCAACTTCGGCACCATTCAGGTATGCCCGACCGCCGGCGTGGCGCTCGGCCATGCGTGGATCGCGCCGGCCTTGTCCGTGGTGCCGGACCGCACGCAAGCGGGGCGCGCGATCGGCACCCGCTACATGCGCTCGGGCATGCGGCTCGACCCGGCGCAATCGACGATCAATGAATGGGAGATCCGCTGGCTCAGCTCCCGGGAAAGCGACGACCTGTATCCGGCAGAAGAAGCCTGGCATGTGCGCGTGCCGGCCGACCGGCTGGCGCTGCAGCGGGCCGCCGCCGACGTCATGCAGGAGTGGCGGCAAAAGGCGCTGCCCTATCGCTTCATTGGCACCGAACCCGGCATGCCGGCCACCGGCTGCCGGGTGATGGTCTGGCAGACGGTGCAACGCGCGATGGACGACGATGCGCGCGCGCTGTTCATGCATTTCCAGCGCGGCTTGCCGGAGCCGGAATCGCCGACCGAACTGGCGCTGCGGTTTGAGCAATTCATGGGCTGGCTGGTAACACTGGCTGCGCGGCATGAACGGGCTGACCTATAATCGGGCGATCAAAAAAACATGGAGACTCGCGCATGGCCTTGCCCGCCGTCCTGCAGCACCTCAGCCTTCCCGTCATTGCGTCGCCGATGTTCATCGCCAGTGGCCCGCAGCTGGTCACCGAGCAGTGCAAGGCCGGCATTGTCGGCGCATTCCCGGCGCTGAACGCACGCCCGGCCGAGATGCTCGACCAGTGGCTGACCGACATACAGCAGGCGCTGGCCGAGCACCGTGATGCGCATCCGGATGCGATCATCGGGCCGATCGCGGTGAACCAGATCGTGCACCAGTCGAATGACCGGCTCGCGCATGATGTCGAGGTCTGCGTGAAGCACGAGATCCCGATCATCATTTCTTCGCTGCGCGCGCCGCCGAAGGAGATGCTGGACGCGGTGCACAGTTATGGCGGCATTGTGCTGCACGACGTGATCTCGATCCGCCATGCGCAGAAGGCGCTGGAGGCCGGCGTTGACGGGCTGATCCTGGTGGCGGCCGGTGCGGGCGGCCATGCGGGCGGGCTGTCGCCGTTCGCGCTGGTCGGCGAAGTGCGCAAGTTCTTCGACGGCCCGATCGCGCTGTCCGGCTCGATCGCCAGCGGCGACGCGATCCTCGCGGCGCAGGCGATGGGCGCGGATTTCGCGTACATCGGCTCGCGCTGGCTGGCCACGAAGGAAGCGAACACCAGCGAGGGCTACCGGCAGGCGATCGTCGAATCGAGCGCTGCCGACATCGTCTACACCAACCTGTTCACCGGCGTGCATGGCAATTACCTGAAGAAGTCCATCGTCAACGCCGGCCTGGATCCGGACAACCTGCCGCAGGCGGACAAGACCTCGATGAATTTCTCGACCAGCAGCGCGAAGGCGTGGCGCGACATCTGGGGCGCGGGCCAGGGCGTGGGCCTGATGGATGACGTGCCGACGGTGGCCGAGATGGTCGGCCGGCTCAAGCGCGAATACCTCGCCGCGCGTGCGCGCGTGATGGCGACCGGCTACCCGAAATAAAGCACCGAGCGAGAACGGAAAGCCATGAAGAAAGCGTATGTTGTCGCTGAAGTGACGATTCACGACCCGGAGCGCTATGCGCAGGAATACAGCAAGTACACGCCGCCGACCTTCGAGCCGTATGGCGGGCGCGTGCTGGCGCGCGGCGGCCTGCGCGAGCAGCTCGAAGGCGAGGACGAGCAGCACCACGGCGGGCTGCGCACGGTGATCGTGGAGTTTCCGTCGCTTGAGCAGGCGCGTGCCTGGTATGACTCGGAAGCCTATGCGCGGCTGCGCGAGATCCGGAAAAACTACTCGACCGGACGCTTTTTCATCATCGAAGGCGGCTGAGCCGCACGGCTTTCCTCGCCTTCCCGGACTGGACGACGCCATCATGCGCAAACCGCTGAACCTGCTGCTGACCCTGCTGATCGTGGCGCTGCTTGCGCTGGCCGGCTACACCTGGCTGACGCTGCACTGGGCGTATTCGTCCGGCGAGCGCGCCGGCCTGCTGCAGAAAATTTCGAAGAAGGGCTGGCTCTGCAAGACCTGGGAAGGCGAACTGCTGCTGACCAGCATGCCGGGCGCGATTCCGGAGAAGTTCGAGTTCACGGTGCGTGACGCCGGCCTCGTCGATGCGCTGAACCGCAACGCGGGCCGCAAGGTCATCCTGACCTACGAGCAGCACAAGGGCGTGCCGACCTCCTGTTTCGGCGACACCGAGTATTTCGTGACGGCCGTGGTGCCGTTCAGGGAGCAGCCCTGACATGCCGGCAACGCGCCGGATTTTCTTTGCGGTTCTGGCGGTCTAAGGGTTTTCAGCGGGAGGTTCTCCATGAAGACCGACGGCAAGCCTTTTCAGGTCAGTACCCAGAGGCCGCAGCGCAAGGACGTGATACCGCGGCTGCCGCATGAGCGCGACGAATCCGACGACAGCCAGCAGAGCGAGCCGCGCGACAACATCCGGCAAGCCTTTGACGACATCATGTCCGGACAGCAGGATACCGACCTGCGCGAAGGGCGCGGGGTGGAGGAAGTGGTGAAGGACAGGGTGCGGCGGGGGTGAGGCTGAGCGGGTGCTGCCAT
>CAZTIF010000118.1:0-1684 GCA_964613635.1 uncultured Bifidobacterium sp.
GAATCACCCTTGGGCCATTCACCATGCAAGAAGTTCATTCACTGACACACCCTAGGGCCGGCTGCCTCCCCTCTCTCGTGTTGCAAACAAGTAGTGCAGCGGCATCCGTCAAATGAAGGATGTGGCTGTGAAACGTCCTCCCTATGCTTTCCGGAAAGCTGAAAAGAATCGGCCAACCGCGCCGTGACGGCAGCTTAAACCCCCCCTGTTTGCTGTCGACTTTCCGGAGATATCCATGACTACGACCTACAGTGTGACCACCGACCTCAATGACTACCCGCCCGGCGCGACGGCATTGATTACTGCCTCGGGTTTTCAGGCTGGCAGCGCAGTAATTTTCCGAGTGCAGCATGTCGGCGGCCCAGGCGCAGACGGAATCTACGGGACGCTGGATGACGAAGTGGTTGATCTGGGCGGCGCCGGTCATGATCCGTGGACCGTTGTCGATGGCGGCGTCGGGGATGCCGATGGATTGGCAAACGGCATTATTTCGACCTCATGGTATGTCAATCCGGATGACTCCCTCGACGAGAGATTCCTGCTGACTGCCAGCGGTGACGGCTGGACGGCATCGAACACCTTTACGGATGCCAGGAAACCGGGTGAGGCCGTGGCGGCCAGTCCGTCCGAGGCGAATTCGGCGATATTTACAGATTACAAAGTGCCCGATTCGACGGGCACGGGACTGATCAATTCCTTTCTCCGCCTTCAAGACAGCAATACCACCCCGGGCTTTGAGGCCGGATATAACTCGGATGGTCGTCCCGTCCAATTCGACGAAGACAATTCGCAGCAGAACAACTTCTCGTTGCTCTACGTTGAAGTGCCGAAGCAAACGATAGACGGCGTGACATATCTTGTATTGAATCTTGATCTGAACGAGAGCAACTCTGAGAGCGCGGCGGCCGATCCGATCACGCTGCATAACATCAAGATTTTCACGGCGACCTCTCCGAGCCTGACCAACATGGATCCGACGACGAGGCTGTTCCCGTCGGCGACGTTGCGCTATGAGTTGGACATCGACACCAACAAAGACGGCGATGCGACTGATCCAGGAGAGGTAAATCATTCCATCTTGCTTACCGACTGGAACAAGGGTAGCGGAACCGGCGATTACCAAGTCCTGATCCCGGTAGTCGGGGATTCGAACAATCTTGGCTTCGGCGGTGTATCGCCGGGAGCCTATTTCTACATTTACTCGGAGTTCGGAACCAAGAACGGGGTCGGTTCGGCCGCCGAAGGCGGGTTCGAAGAATGGTTCGTGGTCAGGTCACCGTCAATGTCAATCGACAAGACTGCGACGGTCAACGGCGGCAATATCGTCACCGCTGCAGGGGATGTCATTCAGTACACCATTGTCGTCACCAACACGGGCTCCGAGGCGCTGACCAATGTCACGGTCACGGACCCCTTCGTGACCAACCTGACATACGTCAGTGGCGACGCGGACAATGACGACGTGCTCGACCTGCTTGAGTCGTGGACGTACACCGCATCGCATGTCGTCACGGCGGCAGAATTCAATTCCTGGGGCGGTGGCGATGGCATTCTTGATAACACTGCTACTGCTGATAGCACTGAAACGGAGCAGGTGATCGACTCGGCGTCGGTGACGATTGCGGAGGTCAAGACGCTGGCGATCGACAAGACGGGTACGGTGCCGGGCGGGACGGCGAATGCG
>CAZTIF010000118.1:1784-8818 GCA_964613635.1 uncultured Bifidobacterium sp.
AACGGCCACAGGCGACGGTGCGACGCCGGACACGGACGATGCGACGATCGATGTGCAGCAGGCCAAGACGCTGGCGATCGACAAGACGGGTACGGTGCCGGGCGGGACGGCGAATGCGGTCGGCGAGACGATCACCTACACCTACGTGGTGACCAACACCGGCAATGCGGCGATCGCGAACGTGGTGGTGCGGGACGACAATGCGACGCCGGGGAATCTCGGTGACGACTTCGATGCGACATACGTGTCGGGCGATACGGACAACGACTCGCTGCTGGACGTGAACGAGAGCTGGAGCTACACCAGCACGCGCAACGTGACGCAGGGGATGCTCGATGTCGGGGCTGACCTGACGAACCTGGCAACGGCCACAGGCGACGGTGCGACGCCGGACACGGACGATGCGACGATCGATGTGGAGCAACGTCCCGGCATCAGTATCAACAAGATAACGATACACGGAGACAATTTTGGAGATGGCCTGACCGGCATCATCGCAGGAAACGAAATCACTTGGCACTACGCAGTATCGAATACCGGCAACGCGGCCTTGTCCAATGTCGATGTTAGCGATGACAACGGCACACCGGGCAATACCTCGGACGACTTCAATCCCGCTTACGTTTCCGGCGATGCCGATTCCGACGGCAAGCTGGACGTCGACGAGACCTGGATATTCGAGGAAGACGGAACAGCCGTTGTCGGCACCTACGAGAATATCGGCACGGCTTCCGGCACGGCCGGTGACATCGAGGTGCAGGACAGCGACGCAAGCTCGTACACCGCGACGGCTCCCGGCGCCTTGATCGCCCCGACCGGTACGACCCCGCTGCAATACATCAATGGCACGGCGATGACCTTCCAGGATTACTACGCCTATCAGGGCGGAGATATCCAGTACGGCGTGAAGGGCGGAAAGATCAGCCAGACCAACCCCGGCGTGTTCTTCTACTTCACCGGCGCATCGGGCGATATCAAGGACGGCGACAATGACAATGTCATCGACACTATCTCGGTCAAGATTGACCAGGCCCGGACGGTGTCTACCATCAATCCCTTCTATCCGCTAAACAACAGCAACATCCAGCTGTACAAGGTCATCGACAATGGTGACGGCGTCGTCGGCAGTGGCGATTCCCTCCAAGCCGTCAAGCCGGCCACCACGATATCGGTCGATAAAAATCCGCTGAGCTCGAATTTTGGGGATGTGACCGTCAGCTTCAAGCCGGACGCCGAAGGATCGATGTACGTGCTGTCGGTGAAATACAGCACAGCGTCGGCAGTCGGTGCCACAGTCGGTACCAGCCCAGGCGCGTGGCCTACCTCGCACTATGATTTCTCGACCTATGTGAACAATGTGTTCAGCGAAACCTACGCCGCAGGCGTCGATCTCGCCCCGAAGACGGTCAGCCCGATGATGCTGGCAGGAGAAGAGGGCGACGGCGCGATGGCCATCCGCGCATCTCAGGCCAGGGCAGCCTACAAGGCCGCGCTTTCGTGGTGGAGCGACCAGGGCTTCGACGTATCCGAACTGAAGAAGCCCTCGGTACAAGTCGCTGACCTTGGCGAGCAGGATGGCCAATGGTTGCTGGGCATGACGCAGGACGGCGTGATCACCATCGACGACGACGCCGCCAATCACGGCTGGTCGCTGAGCAAAGGCAAGGTCGTCGCCGGCAAGGTCGACTTGATGTCCGTAATGGTCCACGAAGTGGGGCACCTGCTCGGACTGAGCCATGAGGACATGGGCGAAACGCTGGCGGTTGGCGTCCGCTCGCTGCCCACAGTGGATGACGAGATGCTGTTGTCAGGAGCCGAGGTCGGGTTGGTAGGCTCCCAGATGCCGCAAGGTGACATCCTGTTTGGCTGACCCTTGGGCGATTTCACCAAGGATGGCATGACGGAGGCCTGACCAGCCTCCGTTTTTTTATGGATTTCCCCAACGGATGCCGTGCGTGACCAATGCACCATTCGAAAAACGCCGGTGCGGGCGCTGGCTTCGTTCAGGCATTGATTTCAATGAGAGTGAGCGCAAACAACCCATTGCAGTCGCCCAAGGTCTGTCTCATCCCTTCGACATTGGCGGCGCAGTTACTGCTGCACAAGCTTGCCCATCTTCTCCTTTCAAGATATTGCTTGCACAAACGACAACGATCAGCTCTTTTCACCCAAGGAGAAAGCAATGTCCCTCACCCCCTCTGTTGATAAGGCAGTCAATGGCCGCGACACTTCGCCGGCTGAGCCCGTGGCGCAAGTCGCCTTGCATTTGCGTCCGATCGATCACTCCGATCGTGCGATCGTGTCGAATGTCAGCGCCGTGCACGCCGGTTCCGGCATGGTCTTCATCGACTTCGGCTTTGTCGAACAGCACTTGATCGCCGAGATTACGCGTGCCGTGCGCGCCGGCGAGACCGCTGCCACGAGCCTTGATGGTCGCCTGGAGTGCCGGGTTGCCATGAGCGCGACCGATGTCGTGCAACTGGCGCAGCAGCTACAGCAGGTGCTGGCATCACTGCGGCGGCAGCCGGCGACCGATGCCGCAGTTACAGCGGCTGGCCCGGAAGACAGGCTGCAATAGCCTGATTTCCCCTCGCTCTGGCGCGTTCCCCTTCAGACACTCTGCGTTGCATGCCAGGCCGGCCGAAGGCCGCTTTGGCATGCAATCGCCTTCACTTCGCAGCATCGAGTTAACCGGATCTGCCATCGTTGTATGATGCGCGCGTCGCCGCCCATGGCGATGAAGACCTGCAAAGGCCACTGCAACCCATTCCCGGTTTGATTTTCTGATGGATTCCCCACCGATCCGGCCCGCGCACTGGCAGGGCATCGAGGACGGCCGCATCTATGCGCCCGACTTCGGCGACGTGTACGCCAGCCGCAGCGGCGCATGGGGGCAAGCCAGTGCCGTGTTCATCGACGGCTGCGAACTGCCGCAACGCTGGCAGCAGGCGCGCCGTAGCCGGCTGCTCGAGACCGGATTCGGCGTGGGAGTAAATTTTCTGGCGACCTGGGCTGCCTTGCGCTCCGGTGGCAGTGTGACGAAGCTGCATTACGTCTCAATAGAAAGGCACCCGTTTTCCCGCGAGGATTTGCGCGCGGCGCTGGAGCTCAGCGTCGGCTGCGCACCGCCGCAGCTCGCCGAGCAGTTGCGCCCGCTGGCCGATGCGCTGCTGGCGCAATGGCCGCCTTTGCTTCCCGGCTTCCATGCGATCGAACTGGATGACCAGGTGACCCTCACACTCGTTTTTGGCGACGTGCTCGAGGTTCTTCCGGCAATTGCCGGCCGCTTCGATGCGTTTTTTCTCGATGGTTTCGCTCCCGACTGCAATCCGCAGATGTGGTCGCCAGCCGTGCTCGCGCAGCTGGCGTCGATGGCCGCGCCGGATGCGCGACTGTCCAGCTGGTGCGTGGCCGGGGCAGTCCGGCGCGCGCTGGTCGAGGCTGGCTTTGACGTCAGCAAGCGACCGGGCTTCGGCGTCAAGCGCGACTGCCTGTTGGCGCGCTGGCCAGCCATCGAAGAGGAAGCTCCAGCCCTTCCCGCCTCCGCGATCGTGATTGGTGCTGGTGTGGCCGGCGCGAGCGCCGCCCGGCAACTGGCGCGGCGTGGCATCGCCGTCACCGTGCTGGAGCGGGAGCAGCCGGCGGCTGGCGGCTCCGGCAATCCGGTCGGCATCGTACGGCCGGAACCCGGCGGGGCAGCGAATCCTGTGACGGAGATTTCGGCGGCGGGCTGTACCTGGCTGATGCGCTGGATCGGACGCCATCCAGGCACGGTGCGGCATGACTGGTGTGGTGTGCTGCGGATTGCGCGCGACGACCGCAAGCGAGACAAGATCGCCGCGCAGGCGGCAGGCGCCAGTGCCGACTGGCTGAAGGCCTGCTCGCCCGACGAGGCGGCGCAGTTATGCGGCGCAGTACCGGCGGACAGTGGCTTCCACTTGCCGCAGGCGGGCTGGGTCGAGCCGCCGGCGCTGGTCGCTGCACTGCTGGATCATCCGCTCGTCACGTTGCGGGCTGGCGCGATGGTTGTGGGCCTCACGCAGGACGCCGGCGGATGGCGGGTCGAACTGGCCGACGGGCAGGTCTGCCATGCGCCGCTGGTCGTGCTGGCCACTGCATTCGACACCGGGCTGGGGCCGGAGCGCGTCGCCACCGGTCGTGCACGCGGCCAGCTTTCCCGCTTGCCGGCGCGAGAGGATCGACCCTTGCATATGGTGGTCTGTCGCGACGGCTATATTGCGCCGGCCGTCGACGGCATGCACACCGTAGGCGCGACCTTGCAGCATGACGACGAAGAAGCGGCGGCTCGCCGCAGTGACGACGAGCAGAATTTCGAGCGGCTGAATCGCCTGTTGTCCGGATTCTGCGACGACGTGGCGCAGCTTCAGAGTGGCCGTGTCGGCTGGCGCGCCACCACGCAGGATCGTGTGCCGCTGGTCGGCAAGCTGACCGACGGGCTCTATGCGACGCTCGCCCATGGCGCACGCGGCGTCACTTGCGCGCCGCTGTGCGCGGAATGGCTGGCAGCGATGATCTGTGACGAGCCGCTGCCTTTGGGCAGGGAGTGGATCGCCCGGCTGGATCCGTTGCGCCGGGCGGTGCGCTGACTTTTTGCCGGCTCAGTCGAACAGGCGCGCGAGCTCCGCGCCCGGGTCGGCGGTGCGCATGAAGGCTTCACCGACGAGGAAAGCGTGAACATCATGGTCACGCATGCGTTTGACGTCGTCGCGGGTTGCAATCGCCGATTCGGTCACCACCAGCTTGTCCGGGGAGATCCGTGGCAGCAGGCCGATCGTGGTGTCGAGCGTGGTTTCGAAGGTGCGCAGGTTGCGGTTGTTGATGCCGAGCAGGCGGGTCTTCAGTGTCAGCGCCGCATTCAGCTCTTCCGCATCATGCACTTCGACCAGCACGTCCATCCCGAGCTCGTGCGCGCAGGCTTCCAGCTCGCGCATCAGCCCGTGGTCGAGCGCCGCGACGATCAGCAGGATGCAGTCCGCGCCCCACGAGCGCGCTTCATAGACCTGGTAGGGGTCGATGATGAAATCCTTGCGCAGCGCCGGAATGGCGCAGGCCGCGCGCGCCTGTTTCAGGTAGTCGGGTGAGCCCTGGAAGAACTGCACGTCGGTCAGCACCGACAGGCAGGCGGCGCCGTTGGCCGCATAGGTTGCGGCAATTTCGGCCGGGCGGAAATCCTCGCGCAGCAGGCCCTTCGACGGTGATGCCTTCTTGATTTCGGCGATCACGCCGGCGCGTCCGGCCGAGATTTTTTCACGCAGGCTGGCCTCGAAGCCGCGGATGGCGGCCCGGGCTTCGCGGTCGCTCTCGACGTCACGGCGCAGGCTGGCGAGGTCCTGCCGCTTTTTCGCGGCGGCTACTTCGTCGGCCTTGACGTCGAGGATCTTGTTGAGGATGTCGGACATGATCTGGCTTCTTCTTATCGGGGCGCGAAGGACTGCGTGAATTTCACGAACTGTTCGAGTTTGGCGAGCGCAGCGCCCGAAGCAATCGCTTCTCGCGCGCGCTTCACGCCGTCATTGATGTCGGTGGCGACCCCGGCCGCATACAGCGCGGTGCCGGAGTTCAGTATCACGATGTCGCGTGCCGGGCCCGGCTGGTTGTCGAGCGCCTCGCGGATCTTTTGCACGGATTCGGCCGCGTTTGCGACTTTCAGGTTGCGGCTTGAGGTCATCTGCAGCCCGAAGTCTTCCGGGTGGATGTCGTACTCGCGAATTTCGCCATCGACCAGTTCGCCGACCATGGTGGCCGCGCCGAGCGAGGCTTCGTCCATGTTGTCGCGCGCCCAGACCACCAGCGCATGTTTGGCGCCGAGGCGCTGCAATACGCGCGCCTGGATGCCGACGAGGTCCGGATGGAACACGCCCATCATGATGTTCGGTGCGCCGGCCGGATTGGTCAGGGGGCCGAGAATGTTGAAGATGGTGCGCACGCCAAGTTCCTTGCGCACCGGCGCTGCATGCTTCATCGCTGCGTGATGGTTCGGTGCGAACATGAAGCCGATGCCGGTCTCGGCGATCGACTGCGCGACCTGTGCCGGCGGCAGGTTGATGTTTACCCCGAGCGCCTCAAGTGCGTCGGCGCTGCCGGATGACGAGGACACGCTGCGGCCGCCATGCTTGGCCACGCGCGCGCCGGCCGCGGCAACCACGAAGATGGAAGCTGTCGAGATGTTGAAGGTGTGCGCGCCGTCGCCGCCGGTGCCGACGATGTCGACCAGCTGGTCGGCGTCGGCAACCTCGACCTTGGTCGCGAACTCGCGCATGACCTGCGCGGCTGCGGCGATCTCTCCGACGGTTTCCTTCTTCACGCGCAGGCCCATCGTCAGCGCGGCGATCATGACCGGCGACATTTCACCGCTCATGATCTGCCGGAACAGCGCCAGCATTTCGTCGTGGAAGATCTCGCGGTGCTCGATACAGCGCAGCAAGGCCTGTTGCGGAGTCAGCGTCATGATCGGCCCGTTCAGGTGTTCAGGAAGTTCTTCAGCAGCGCGTGGCCGTGTTCGGACAGGATGGATTCCGGATGGAACTGCACGCCCTCTACCTGGAAGTCCTTGTGGCGCACGCCCATGATCTCGCCGTCGGCGGTCCAGGCCGTCACCTCGAGGCAGTCCGGCAGGGTCTCGCGCTCGATGGCCAGCGAGTGGTAGCGGATTACGGTGTACGGGCTGGGGATGTCCTTGAACACGCCGACGCCGGTGTGCTCGATTGCCGAGGTCTTGCCGTGCATGACTTCCTTCGCGCGGATCACTTTGCCGCCGAAGGCTGCGCCTATGCTCTGGTGGCCGAGGCAGACGCCGAGGATGGGCAGTTTGCCCGCAAAGTGCTTCAGCACCGGCACCGAGATGCCCGCCTCGTGCGGCGTGCAGGGGCCGGGCGAGATGCAGATGCGCGCAGGGTTCAGTTTTTCGATGTCCGCAAGCGTGATCTCGTCATTGCGGTAGGTGCGCACGTCCTCGCCCAGCTCGCCGAAATACTGCACGAGGTTGTAGGTGAACGAGTCGTAGTTGTCGATCA
>CAZTIF010000119.1:0-8749 GCA_964613635.1 uncultured Bifidobacterium sp.
CCATGTGCCGCAAGGTGTGGGGGTTCGAGTCCCTCCGTGGGCACCAAGCTTGAATAAAAACCCCGATGACGAAAGTGATCGGGGTTTTTTCTTTTCCGGAACGGCTGTCGGCGACATCGCAGGACATCCCCAAGGGCAGCCTCCTCGACGCGACGCTCGCACGGCCATCACCAGGGAATCTCATCTCCCTTGTAATCGATGAAATGAGCGCCCGACTTCGGCTCGAGCGCCATCATCGCGCGCATCATCCCGGATACCGACTCGTCCGGCTCCAGCAGCTTGGGCACGCCGGCCTGAAAGGGCTCGGACAGCCGTGACCGCACCGTGCCCGGCTGCAGCGCCACGACGCGCAGGCCCGGATTGCGTCGCTGCAGTTCGATCGCTGCCGTTTGCAGCAGCATGTTCAGCGCCGCCTTCGATGCGCGGTAACCATACCAGCCGCCCTTCTGATTATCCGAAATGCTGCCCACTCTCGCCGACAGCTTCGCGTAGATGGCATCGCCGCTGCCGAGCAAGGGCGACAGAGCGCGCAGCAGCAACGCGGGCCCGATGGCATTGATCGCAAAGGAACGATGCAGCGCCTCCGGCTCAAGCCGGACCAGCGACTTTTCCGGGCCCACGCCGTCGATCGTCAACGCACCGGTGGCATCGACAATCAAATGAAACGGCCCGTTATCTTTCAACTCCCTGCCCAGACGTTCGAGCGATGACGGATCCTCGAGATCGAAGTAGTGATGGGTCGAACGTGACACCGCCACCGTCGAGACACAAGCAGCTTCACTCTCCAGATAAGCCTGAAAAGCGCCGCCGAGCGCGCCGTGCGCACCGATGACCAGCGCAGAAAAGTTTTCAGGCAAATGAACGCTCATGGCATCAAGCGAGTAACGGAGCAACAACGCCCGGGAAAACGATAAGAAATCACGATGCCCCCTGGTGATCGCCCGAGGAAAAATTCGCCACCTCCAAAACCAGCCACGACAGGTCCGGGCGCTTCTCCACCACGATCTGCTCGCCGTCGAGGCGATAGGTCAAATGGCAATCAAGCCTCGGGTTCGAAAGCACCGCCGTGTTGAAGACCGCCATGTTCTCCCCTGCCGGCCGGCGAACCGATTGAATCACGAGACCCGGATGCCCTTCGCGATGCAGGCGCGCGCCCACTGACTGGGAGAGCGTGTAATCCGCTGGATGCAAGAGATCTGCGTGCTTCAGAGCGGCCTTTCGAAAATCCAGCAGTGCGGCAGCACAGGCCACCGAGTACACCTTGCGCTCGGCGATCACGGCTTCGCGCTCAAAACCTGCATCGCTCAGCAAGCCGCGATACCAGTGATACGCAGATTCATGGACCGTGGTTTCCACAGACTCTGAACCGTACCAGACACCGTAAGAGCCATCAGAAAATCGGCTCTGCCGCCATTGCGTGAACGGCCAGGCGATCGCGTTGAACCATGCGGCATCCTCAAATGGCCGGTCAATGACGGGGTTGCGTGACTGATAGGGTGGCGGCTTGACTTCATCTTCCACCCTCTGAGCCAAAAGCCACTCGGCGCGATCGCTGGAGAGGTCGTCGAACAAATCCTGCGACTGGTGCAAAGACACGATGTTACGCGCGACGTCTCGATGAACATCAGCCAGCGCAAGTTGAGCAAATAGCGAATTCATCCGGGCACCGGATCAGACGCCGCGCGCACGATCCAAATATCCCCGCACCATCAGCAGTCCGGCAAATCCCCACTCTTTCACCACCTCCACCGGAGTCAGATTGTCGAAAGCCTTGTTGCGAGTGCTCATCCAGCGATAGGCCAGCTCGCGGTTCTGCGGAAACAGCAAGCGCAGGCTTTTATGAATGCCCAGCAAATGCCCGACACGTTCGTACTGGTCGCGGCTGTTACCAATCGGCTTGCCACTGCGATAGTTCGAAAGCGCCGCTCGATTGCTGGCGGCAATCCCCAACAGTGCCGCTTGATCCTCGGTGCTCAAGTCCCAATGCGTCAGCAACGCCATCACCATCCGGGCCAGTGCGCCACGGTCTTGGGAGGCGGAGATTTCTTGCTGGGCAGCGGCGCTCATGGCGGACTCCTTGCCAGAGTTGGGGGACGCAGCCAGTATAGTCGCCTGTTTTTTAAAAAACAATCTTCGTTTTGTTTGCAACACCCCTCAACGACCCAGACAGAACGCAAGGCATTTGCTGCAATACGCTCGATCGACGAGAAAATCTGGAGATCGAAGTGATGATGGGTCAAACGTGACCCCGCTACCGTCGCGACGCAAGCAAGGTGCGCGGTGCGCATCCATGACCCGCGCAGAACAACAATCGGCAATGTCAGCCTGAAAAGCCACGCGCTTTCCCAACGTGAACGCAAGCGACCGCGTAGGCATCGAGCCGGAGCTCGCCGCTTTCCGCAAGCTCATCCGCCTTCGCCCGAAAACCCTGTGCATCCGTCGTCGCTTCGACAAAATGCGCAGCGTCGAGAATGCTGACGCTGCAGCGTCCGCCCGGCGCGGCGAGCCTGACGCGGCGCTCTGCGGCGGTCAGGTTGGCCATCAATATCCAGCGCTCGCCGTCTTTCTCCCATGCGAGAACCGCCGTCGTGTCCGGTTGCGACGAGCTGGCCTCCAGCAGGCGCGCACCGGACGCGCAATTCAGCGCAGCCAGGATGTGGAACACCGGATACACCGCCGCCCCCTCCTTCACCGCCAGCGCGTCGAAACAAGGCTGCGCATAATCCGTGCGCCGGTAAATCACGCCGAGCGGGCCGGCCGGTGCGGCCATGCTGATCCTGTCCACGCCGGCATTGGCCAGCGTCGCCACATAGGCGAGCGTCCATGCGGCGGAAAACAGCCCGCGCTGGCGAGGGTCCATCTTGGCGAGGCAAATGCGCTGGTTGTCCGGATTTTCCGAATAGGTCGCGCCATGCGGATTGTCTCGTGCGCCTATGCCGCTCGGCCCCACGCGATGCGGCATCCCCCGCGCGAATTCGCGCGCAGTCCCGATCTGCCAGGGCAACGCGGCCAGTGTTTCCATGACCGAGCGATCATCCGCCGCATGAACGATCGGGCTGGTGGTGTTCGTGATGAAATCCAGCAGCGCCGTCGGCGGGCGCTTGCGATTGAGCTCGGTGAAAAAGGAAAACATGCCGCCGCCGAGCCGGATACCCGGAAAGGCCGCGCGTGCGGCACGGTACAGCGCCTCGAGGTCCGGAGCCGGCGGGTAGATCCCGCCGGGCAGCACCGCCTTCAGGTGGCCCACCGGACACACCGCAATCGACTCCAGCGCCAGCCCGGCCTGACGAACCTGCGACGCCAGTTGCCGGAGTTCGTCAGCGTAACCGTTCACGCTTTGCACAACCGCCTCCAGCATGACCTCGCACTTCAACTCGTCCGCAATCCGCGCATAGGTGCGCAGCAGCGCGACCCCATGCCCCAGCCTCGCGTCATGGCTGCACACCACGAAGTTCGGCGCGAGCTGCCGCATCAACCCGACATGCTCAAGCGCCGCATCGGCTTCCTCGGGCGGTACGCCGAGTCCCATCACAGGCACGGGCCCACCGTCGCCCTCGTTGATGGAAATGACATCGACCGCCCCGCCGGATTGCCGGACAACGGAAGGCAGCGGACCGCGGAAGCTGAAACTCACCGACTGCCGGATGGGCTCACCCTGCGGAAGCACATACGGCCACGGGCGCGACAAGGGCCGCACGTAAGTCTTGAACGATGCGTCCGTCCAGTTGCGGTGATCTTCCATCTCGAACGCATCGCCCTCCATGCGTACGCGTATCCAGAGTCCCGGCCTTGCCTCGTGCTCCAGTTCGCGGATGTCGCGGAACGGGCAGTCGGGACTGACCTGCTCCGGAAAGCGGCTTTGCGTGAGCTGGCCATCCGTATGCGTCACCTTCAAGGGCTGGCCGACCACGCCTTCCAGCGGATGCAGTACCACGAAGCCGGTACGCGCAGTCAGGAAGTCCGTCGAGGGCAGGCCAGTGGCATCAAAGGACAGCGATCCGTCGGCGCGCCCTTCGATCCGGGCGATGTAGCTCAGGCTCTGGCCATTGCGGCTGCAGGTCGCGTTGTACGACACCGAGAAGCCGTCGCCGGTCTGCTCCATCCTCAACCCGCTCACCTCGGGCACATACGTTCCCCAGTTCTCATCACGCACCAGGAAGGCGATGGCACGCAGCACTTCGACGCCATTCAGGCGTACGTAGCGCAGGTTGCCATTGTCGAATTCTGCAGTCAGCGGTCCGGCGCGCAGCATGCGACCGGGCAGATCCGGCTGCTCCGTGCCGGTCAGGAAGATGGAACGCAGGTCGGTGCGCTTGGGCATATCGTCTCCTCGTGGATGGTGGTCCTGACTACGCTGCGAGCGGGATGGATTTTGCAATGGCCGGCGACAGCACCTTTTCGCTGGACGGATCAACGATGATGGCGCGCCGCATGTCCAGCGCAAGCCGGATGCGCTCGCCCGCACGCAGCACGTCATGCGCACCGACTTCGGCCACCACACCGGTACCGCCCAGCGTGAATTCGATATAGGTTCGCGAACCGGTTGGCTGCACCAGTTCCACGTCGACCGACAGCGGCACCGCGTCGGCGACTGCCGGGCATTGCATGTGCTCGGGGCGCAAGCCCAGCAGGATGGACTTGCCGGTCCAGTCGGCCAGTTCGGCGCTGCGCTCCGGCGGCAGAGGCAAGGCCACTCCGTCCGCCAGCACGAGGGACAGCCCATCGCCTGTGCGAGTCAGCTGGGCGGGGATGAAATTCATGGATGGCGAACCGAGGAAGCCGGCGACATACTTCGTCGCCGGTTGCTCGAACAGCGTCAGCGGCGCGCCCTGCTGCTCGACCACGCCGCCGCGCATCAGCACGATGCGATCGGCCAGCGTCATCGCCTCGATCTGGTCGTGCGTCACGTAGATCATGGTCTTGCCCAGTTCCTGATGCAACCGCTTGATCTCGCTGCGCATTTCGTCGCGCAGCTGGGCGTCCAGATTGGACAGCGGCTCGTCGAACAGGTACAGGCGCGCATCACGAACGACGGCGCGACCGATCGCCACCCGTTGCAGCTGGCCGCCGCTCATCTGGCGCGGATACCGTTCGAGCAGATGATCGATCGCGAGCATCTCCGCCGCACGCCCGACCTTCTGCCGGATCTCGGCCTCGGGGCGCTTTCGCATGCGCAGACCGAACGCGATATTGTCGTAGACCGTCATGTACGGATACAGCGCATAGTTCTGGAAAACCATGGCGATATCGCGATCCTTCGGCGGCACATCGTTCACGACCTGGCCGGCGATGCTGATCGTCCCCTCGTCGACCGCCTCCAGCCCGGCAATGGTCCTCAGCAGCGTGCTCTTGCCGCAGCCGGACTGCCCGACCAGCACGATGAACTCGCCGGCCGGAATGTCGAGGTCGATGCCCTTGACCACATGGTTCTCCCCGTAATACTTGTGCAGGCGTTCAATCTTCAGGTCGGCCATTTTTTCCTCTTGTTGTTCAGCCTTTGACGGCACCCAGGGACATGCCCCTTACCAGATAGCGCTGCATGCAGATCACGGCGACAAACACGGGCAGCGTTCCAAGCACCGACATCGCCGCGATCTTGGTCCAGAAATTCGACTGCCCGCCGAAGTAGTGCGTGACCTGCACCGTGTACGTGACGACCTCGGTACGCGTCAGCACGAGCGCAAACAGGAATTCATTCCACGCGAAGATGAACGTGAAGATGGCGGTGGCCAGCAGGCCCGCGCGACACATCGGCAGCACCACCTTCCAGATCACCTGCCAGCGCGTACAGCCATCGATCAGCGCGGCCTCTTCCAGCGTTTTCGGAATGTCCTGGATATACCCGCGCATCATCCAGATCACATAAGGCAGGTTGAACGCGGTATACAGCAGGATCATGCCGATGTAGGTATCCACCCAGCCCAGCATCGCGTACAGCAGGAAGATCGGAAACACCACTGCAATCGGCGGCACCATGCGCTGCGACAGCACCCAGTTGGACAAATGATCGCCCCCGGTCTTGTAGCGCGCGAGGCTGTAGGCACAGAGCGTGCCGATGACCATCGCCAGCACAGTTGATCCGGAAGCGATCACCAGGCTGTTCCAGACGGCGTTGGCATCGCCATCCTTGAACAGCACGAGGTAATTGTCCAACTGCAGGCTCGCCGGCCACCAGACCGGCGGGAAGGCATAGATCTCGTCGGCGGTCTTGAAAGAGATCATCACCAGCCAGTAGATCGGGAACAGGAAGAAGCCGGTGATGAGGATGGCGGCGACAAAGCGCATCGCCACGCGCAAGCGGTGTTTGTGAGCATGCTTCATCGTGCCAGCTCCACGCGGCGCAGGACCCAGAGCAGCAAGGCCGTCAGCAGCACGATAATCACCAGCGCCACGGCAGCCGTGTAGCTGGTCTCGAACTGCCTGAATCCGAGGTTGTAGGTAAAGACGGAAAGCGTCTCGGTCATCGTGCCGGGGCCGCCCTTGGTCAGCGCCCAGACCACGTCAAACAGCCGGAACAGGTCCAGCGCGCGAATGATCATGGCGACGGCCATCACCGGCCAGATCGACGGCAGGATGATGCGGAAGAAAATCTGCCAGTAGCCCGCGCCGTCGATCGCCGCCGCTTCCTGCTGCGACTTGTCGACATTGGCCAGCGCAGCCAGCAGCAGCAGGAACATGAACGGTGTCCACTGCCAGATTTCAGCGACGAGAATGGAGGGGTAGACCAGCTCCGGCTGTATCGTCCATAGCAGCGACACTTCGTCGCCGATGATCCAACCGAGCACCTGATTGATCGGGCCGAAGCGGTTGTCAAACATCAGCGACCAGGTCGCGCCGGAGACAATCGGCGAGATCACCACGGGCAGCACCAGCAGCGCGATGAACACCTTGCGTCCCGGGAGTGCCTCCAGCAGCAGCTGGGCCATGAACAGTCCGAGGAGCAGTTCGAGCGGCAGCGCGATCGCGACGAAGACCAGTGTATGCAGCACGGCCTCCCACAGGCGCCGGTCTTCAAACAGATGAAGGTAATTCGAGAATCCGACGAAGCTGGTGTCGTTGTCGGTCATCGTGATCCCCTGAAAACTGACGAGGATCAGGTACACCAGCGGGAAGACGGCGACCAGCAGCAGTACAAAAATCGACGGGGCGACCAGCCAATGTCGGAAGAAGCGGTCGCGACCAGCAGCTTGAGCGAAAGACACGAGGAAGCTCTCCAAAGTGAAGCGGCAGGAAAGGCCACCGGCCGCGCAAACCAGCGCGGTCGGTGGCCACGGCAATCAAGCCGTGCCGTGCTTACTTCGGATAGGCGCCGCTCTTCGCAGCCCAGGCGGCATAGACCGCCTTCTGCTTCTCCACGCCGACCTTGGCCGTGACTTCATCCCACTGCTTGGCGACGTCGTCGAGGATCTTCTTCGGATCCTCACCGCCCCACAGACGGCCGATACCCTGGCGCAGCGCTTCTTCGTACTTGTCGGTCTGGATCAGCGACAGGTCAAGCAGACCCGTTTTCGAACCCGCCTGCAGTGCCGCAAGATAGTCCTTCGCATCCGGCCATTTCGCCAGGTATTCCTTGCTGGTGAAATGCGAGTCGCGGAAAGGATCGCGCAGCGCGAACGGCAGCTGCACGCGCTTCATCGAAATTTCCTCGGAGTTCAGCCACTGGATGAACAGGTAGGCGACTTCCTTGTTCTTGCTGGTCGAAGCGACGCCCAGCGTGAAGCCGGCGGCCAGTTCCGGGTGCCCGCCCGGCGGCAGTGCATAGCCGACCTTGCCGCTCACCTTGGATTCCGGCACCCACTTCATCGCCTCGTCCTTGATATAGCCGGCGGCAAAGCGTCCGTACGGGGGCCACGAGATCGTCATCGCGCTCTCGCCCTTCAGGAAGGTGGCGAGGTTCTCCACGAAGCCGAACTTTTCCACGCCCTTCGGCATGAACTTGTTTTCGTTCTTCCAGTCGGTGAAGACCTTGACGCCGGCCGGGCCGTTGATCTGCGCCTTCATGTTCGCGTCGAAGAACTTGCCTCCTTCGTTACGGAAGCGTTCCTGGAACATGTAATTGCCGTAGCCGGGCTCGCGGAACTGCGAGGCGCCGTAAACCCCTTTGGCTTTCAGGCGATCGGTCAGGAACTGGCCGATCTCGCCGAATTCCTTCCAGGTCTTCGGCGGCGCGAGATCGTATTTGAACTTCGCCTTGAATTCCTTCTGCAGCGCCGGATCGGCGAACAGGTCCTTGCGGTAGTACATCAGGAAAACGTCGCCGTCGTCGGGCAACGCATAAATCTTCCCGTTCACCGTCATCTGGTTGTCGCGATAGATCGGAGCGATCTTTTGCAGCTCGGCGCGGTAGCCATATTTGTCGACCAGCGCATCGAGTTGCTCGATCGCGCCAGCCTGCTGCAGGTCAGGCAGCCAGGCGGGGATGATGTTCAGCGCGTCATAGGCGCCGGTGCCGGCACGATATTCCTGCATGATCTTGGTGAACATTTCGGCGGTCGGCACTTCGACCACATTCACCTTGCAGCCAGTGAGCTTTTCCCACATCGGGCCGGAAAAATTCTTGGGGTCGAGCGACTGCAGTCCTGCTTCCCACACCACGTTGATCGTCTTGCCGTTGCAAATCTTCTTGGCCGCATCGACTGCCCGTTGCGCCGCGCTCTCTGCGCTGGCCGCTCCGGATGCAAGGGCAAGTGTCATGGCGACCATGGTCGCCGCGACGGATTTTCCAACTGGTGCTGCGTGTGCCATCGGT
>CAZTIF010000120.1:0-5658 GCA_964613635.1 uncultured Bifidobacterium sp.
GCAGGCACCAACGCCGCTTGATAAATCCCCTGTTCCAGTGATTCACGCGAAGACTCGCCCGCGAGATACACACGCAGCGTCGCCCGGCTTTGGGAAGCCGGCGTAGCGGCTCGGACGATCACAAGGCGCTGGAATCGGTCAGCCGGCAATCCGAAGGCGTCAATCTCTTCAGCTGACATCACTACCGCCGCATTGAACACATCCCGATGCGCGAATAATGCCTTTGCCGCCTTGTATCCGTTCAATCCCGACCGCCCGACCTGCGCTCCGTGGATCCAGACGCCGGCGGATGCGGAAAATCCGTCAATCTTCCAGCGCCTTGAGAGCTCGGCGCGTATGGCACCGATCATTGCCGTCATGCCGTCTGGGACCAGCACCAGCGTCACGCCAATCCTGCCACTGCCCGGAATGACTTCCGCCAGAAAGTCCGCTGCCGTAGTCGTTCCCACCTGAGGCTGCGAATTGACATCGCAAATCAGGCAGTCCTGTTCCAGCCATGAGCGCGAGATATCGGGAATGATCAGATCGATGCCTGCGACATCCAGCATGAACAGCGTAGCCAGCCGAAGTGCGAGTGCGAGATTGTCGTCGTGTACCTTGTCCGGTTCCAGGAGCACGGTGCTGCCGCCGGCGTTCGCATTGTTCCGCCTGCGCAGCGCAATGAATTCACCGGCCGCCGGAACCGAATCTTGCGTCAATGCATATTGCCTGAGCAGTGACAGCGCCTCGTCATCGATGGTCGGAGCCTTGCCCTTGACCGGGGGTGCGGCATTGTCTTCATTTGCCCGGGCGTGCTGGCTGTCGACAAGCTCGGCAATCGTTGAAGTCCCGTCGCCCGTGACGCCCCACGGCATCTTGGCGGTGACTTTGGCCACCTTCCCGAACATGATCGTAAATCGGTGTCCGGTACCGGCAACGTGGCGGTCGATCATGACCCTGGACGACTCGGCTCGGGCAACGTCAAACGCCTTGCGTACATCCGCTTCACTGCGAATATCTGCCCAGACGCCACGACCTCCGTCAGCATCGATCGGCTTGATGACCACCGGATAACCGAGCCGCACCGCCTCACTGACCGCCGCATCCGCGCTGTCGATCTGAACCGGTGTGCCGCCGGGATAACCGCTTTGCGACAGGATATTCGCCGCCATCATTTTGTTCCGGCAAAGGCGGGTGCCGATCACAGCTGATTTGTCGGTGAACGTGCTATCCAGCATGCGCTGCGCGCCGCCGATGCCGAATTGGTAGAGCTGGCCGTCGACACGATGAAATGGAATGCCCCTGGCACCGGCAGCTTTCAGCATGTCCGGGACGTTCTGTCCTCTTTCGCGATATCTTGCGATCAACTTTGTTGATGCAGCGACGAGGGTGCGGATCTCGCTGACTGCGGGCTTGGTTCCGGCCGATCGGTTGATCAGGTTGATGACCAGTGACAGCGCCGCCATGGCCGGCTCGGCAAATCGGTAAGGCAAAATCAATGAAACGCTGGCAGCGCCGTCGGCCGGCGGCGTGACACTGCCGACCCGGAAGTCGCGTTGCACGAACAGGCCGCAGCGGTTTTGCACTTCAAGACACCAGTACGCTATCTTTTTCGCGGTTCTCGTGAAAGCGCACTCATCATCATCCGCGCCGATCTCAGGCTCGCCCAGTTGCGCATGCAGGATGTCCCTGGATTTTTTTTCCAGAATGGATTCAACACCGGCAGCGAGCTGCAGGCGGATGACGCAGGCTGGCAAGGGCAGCCCGTACAGGTATCCCGGCTTGAATTCCGGACGGTCGATCAATCCGACCGGGCCGGGCAGGATGACAAACTTCACTTGATTCGACTGCTGACGATGGCCACACCGTCTGCCAACGGAAAATCGAAGACCTGCAGGTCCGGGCGCGATCGCAATTCATCGATGTAGTCGCACACCGTGTGAACATAGGTTTTGTTCGCTCCGTAGATTCCCGAAGTTTTCCTCCTGACGCCGTCATGAAAGAAAACACAGGCGCCGGGTGCAAGCAGGTGCGTGAATGCTTCATGGTCGAAGCGGGCCTGCTCGGCAGAGTGGAAGCCATCGACAAAGAGTATCCCGACTTCCTGCATCTGGCGATAAGCCGTCGTCTCCACGAATTCCTGCGTCGTGCAGCGGAAGTGATCGATGTTGTCGAGGCCGAACGATGCAAACCATTCTCTGGTTTTGTCGGCGTCAGCCCAGAAATCATCGACCATCGAAGGGTCGATGAAGCTCACCCGGCCGCCTTCGGCATTGTCCGCCAGTCCTTTCGCAAGAACCATCGGGGCAAAGCCTCGCCACGAACCAATGCAGACGATGTGTTTGGGCTTCAGGATGCGGACTTGCGCGTAATACAGCCAACCGAGGCCAAGGTTCAGGTCGGTCGCCGATTGCCCGTGCCCCATGAGCAGCAATTTCGGGTCCGCCAGAAAAGTTTCAAGCCATTGAGTGTGCATCGAATTGTTGATTTTTTAATTGACCGGGCTGGCCCGGAGGACGGTATGGCGAAAGACTTCTTGAGGGGTCTTGTGTGCAACGATGCCCTTGTCTTCGCAATGATTCATCGATTCATAGGCATATCGAAATTATACCGGCCTCCGCCTGCTGGTTCACTTTGTCGGCGGTCTTGCGAACGTCGCTCAGCCCCAGGTCTCGATCACCCGGCTGTCATCCCGCTGTCCGAGGCCCATCTCCGCCGCCCGGCTGAATCGTTCGTGCGCGGCGGCCAGCAGGGGCAGCTCCGCGCCGCAGGACGCGCCGGCCTGCGCCACCAGCCCGCTGTCCTTCACGAAGATGTTGATCGCGCTGGTCACCTGCACGTCGGTGCCTTGCAACATGCGCGGGCCGCGATCGGACAGCATCCACGAACCCGCCGCGCCTTGTTCCACCAGCGACAGCACGGCCGCCGGATCGAGTCCCAGCGAACGCGCGAGATTGAGTGCCTCGGCCGCCGCGGCCAGATGCACCGAGCACAGGTGCTGGTTCACCACCTTGATGCTCTGCCCCTCGCCGATCTGCGTGCCGGTGACGCGCACATGGCCCATCGCTTCCAGTGCCGGCTTCGCGGCTTCCACGTCCTCCGCTGCACCGGCCGTGAAAATCACCAGCGTGCCCGCCTTCGCGCGCGCGACGCCGCCGGTAACGGGCGCGTCCACCACGCGCGCGCCGAGCCGGCGCAGGCGCTCGGCCTGTTCACGCACCGACTGCGGGCCGACCGTGGACATGATGATCCACAGCTGGCCCGACGGAATGTCGCCGACGCCGTCGACGACCCCGGCCAGCTGCTCCGGCGTGGCCACCATCACGACCACCACATCGGCGCGCGGCGCTTGCGCAAGCTCGCGAACCGTGTCGATGCCGCTTGCTTTCGCGTTGGCCATCACCGCATCGACGACGTCGACGCCGGTGACCCGGTAACCTGCGCCCTGCAACCGCAGCGCCATCGGCAAACCGATCGCGCCCACGCCGATGAAACTCACATTCACGAAAGTCTGTGGATTGCTCATGCCAGCCACCCCCTGATCCGTGCCGCCAGCGCATCGCAGCTGATGCCGTAGCGGTCGTGCAATGTCGACAATGCGCCGGCGTCGAGGAAGGCGTCCGGCAGGCCGGCCAGCTGGAAGCCCGCCGGCTGCACGCGGTGGCGCAGCAGCGCGCTCGCCACCGCCTCGCCGAGTCCGCCCACCACCGAGTGGTTCTCGGCTACCACCACCAGACGCGGCTTGCTGCCTGCCGCTGCGACGATGGTCTTTTCGTCCAGCGGCTTGATGGTCGGGCAATGCAGCACCGCCACATCCACCTTGTCCGCTGCCAGCGCCTGCGCCGCTTCAAGAGCGCGCATCGTCATCAGCCCGCTCGAAATGACCAGTACGTCGGCGCCGTCACGCAGCAGCTTGGCCTTGCCGAGCTCGAACCGGTATCCCTCCACTTCATCAAGCACCAGCGGCACGTTGCCGCGCAAGAGCCGCATGTAGACCGGTCCCTTGTGCTCCGCGATCTGCGGCACCGCCTCTTCGATGTCCAGCGCGTCGCAGGGATCGACAATAGTCAGGCCCGGCACGCCGCGCATCATCGCGATGTCTTCGATCGCCGCATGGCTGGGGCCATAGCCGGTGGTCAGGCCGGGCAGCGCGCAGCAGATTTTTACATTCAGGTTTTCCTCGGCGATCACCTGATGAATGAAGTCGAATGCGCGGCGCGTGCCGAACGCGGCGTAGGTGGTCGCGAAAGGAATCAGTCCTTCCTTCGCCAGGCCGCCGGCCGCCGCCATCAGCAGCTGCTCGGCCATGCCCATCTGATAGAAACGCTCGGGATAGGCCTGCGCGAACAGGTGCAGGTCGGTGTACTTGGCGAGGTCGGCGGTCAGGCCGACCACGTCCGGCCTGTTCGCGGCATAGTCGACCAGCGCCTTGCCGAACGGCGCGGCCTTCACGCGCTGGCCGTCGGACGCGATCGACGCAATCATTGCCGACGTGGTCAGGCGGGGCTTCTTTTCTGCGACGGAGGTATTCATGCCGGGACTCCTTTCATGTGGGACTGGTCGAGCACGGCGAGCGCCTGCGCCCATTCGGGCGGGTCGACACGGATGAAATGGTTCTTCTCGCGCCGCTCGAGGAAGGGCACGCCCTTGCCCATCAGCGTATCGAACAGGATCACGCGCGGCTTCGGCTCGGCGAGGTGGCGCGCGACATCGAAGGCCTGCAGCACGGCCGGCAGGTCGTTGCCGTCCACGCGCTGCACATGCCAGCCGAACGCGGCCCACTTGTCGGCCAGCGGCTCGAAGCCCATGACCTTGGTCGACGGGCCGTCGGCCTGCTGGTTGTTGATGTCGACGAGGCAGATCAGGTTGTCGAGGCCATGGTGCGCCGCGCCCATCGCCGCTTCCCAGGTTGATCCTTCATCAAGCTCGCCGTCGGACATCGAGTTGTAGACGAAGGCCGGGTTCTGCTTGTGCTTCAGCCCCAGCGCCATGCCAACGCCGATCGCGAGGCCCTGGCCGAGCGAGCCGCTCGAGATCTCCATGCCGGGCGTGTAGGTCGCCATGCCCGACATCGGCAGCCGGCTGTCATCGCTGCCATAGCTCTCGAGCTCGCTCTCGTCGAGGATGCCGGCCTCGATCATTGCGGCGTAATGCGCAATCGCGTAATGCCCGTGCGACAGCAGGAAGCGGTCGCGGCCTTCCCATTCGGGTTCGGCCGGCCGAAGATTCATGGCGTGACAGTAGGCGACAGCCAGCACATCGGCCCAGCCGAGGGCCTGGCCGATATAGCCCTGGCCCTGTACCTCGCCCATCCGCAGCGCGTAGCGGCGGATGCGGTAGGCGCTCTTTTGAAGCGTCGAAAGATCAGGCATGCATTTCTCCATAAAAATGATGACGATGGTGCGTGCTCGTTCACAGGAATCCGGTCGAGATCCACGGAATCGCAGCGACGACGACCACGCCGACGAACAGGGCGATCATGTAACCGACGATGGGCTTCATGCCCTCGTTCGGATGAATGCGGCTGATCGCGCAGGCCGCGTAATAACCAACGCCGAAGGGTGGCGCGAACAGGCCGATGCCCATCGCCAGAGTGACCACCATCGCGTAGTGCACTTCATGGATGCCGACCTGCCGCGCGATCGGGAAGAGCAAGGGGCCGAGCAGCACGATCGCCGG
>CAZTIF010000120.1:5758-8736 GCA_964613635.1 uncultured Bifidobacterium sp.
CTGCATAGACAATGCCGATGGTCGACACCTCGGTGGCGGTGGCAATGCCTTCGACCACGGCAGCGCGAATGACCACCGGCAGCGCCAGCGCGGGCAGGGCGATGACGAAGGAGCGGGCGATGTCGCCGGCGCTGGCGCGCTGCACGCCTGCAAGGCGCTCGCCGCGGCAGCGCCACCAGACCAGCGCGGCCAGCGTCGCGCCGACCACCACGCCCGGCAGCAGGCCGCCGGCGAACAGCGCCGCGATCGACACGCCCGTCGCCGAGCCTATCGTGATCAGCACCAGCGACGGCGGTATCGTTTCCGTCTGCGCGCCGGTGGCCGACAGCAGCGCGACCAGTTCGCCCGGCTTGGCGCCGCGCGCGCGCATCTCGGGGAACAACGCGGGCGCGACGGCCGCCATGTCGGCCGCCTTCGATCCGGAGATGCCGGACACTAAATACATCGCGCCGATCAGCACATACGACAGGCCGCCGCGCACATGGCCGAGCAGGTTGGCAAGGAAAGCCACCATCGCGCGCGCAATGCCGGTCATCTCGATCAGCAGGCCCAGCAGCACGAACAGCGGCACCGCCAGCAGGATCAGGTGGCTCATGCCTTCATCCATGCGGCCGACCACCACGATGGTGGGCGTGCTGGTGGTCAGCGCGATGTAGCCGAGCGTCGCCAGTCCGAACGCGAACGCGATCGGCAGGCCGAGCAGCACCAGTGCGCCGACGCCGAACACAAAGAACAGCAGCAGGTTCCAGTTGCCCAGCGGCGCCAGCAGCGGCGCGGCCAGCACCAGCGCGCCGACGACGGTGGCGACCGCCGCGATGGCCAGCAGCGCATCCTTCAGTGCGCCGGCGCGGAAGACTTGCAGCAGGCCGATCAGCAGCATCAGCCCGAGGCCGACCGGCAGCGCGGCCGCCCGCCATGAATTCGCCAGCCCCATCGCCGGCGTGGTGACGAAAGCTTCATCCTGCGCAAACTCGATGGCGGGGTGAACAACGAAGGCAAGGAAAGCTATCGCCGCCGCAGACGCGACAAGATCCAGCACGGCGCGCGCGCGGGGGGCGAGCTTGCCGACCACGGCCGTCATCCGCATGTGCTCGCCGCGCCGGAACGCAACCACCGCGCCCAGCATCGCCAGCCAGAGGAACAGGATCGATGCCAGTTCGTCCGACCACACCAGCGGCTGCTGCAGCAGGTAGCGGCTGGCCACGCCCGCCAGCAGGATCAGCACCTCGGCCAGCACCAGCAGCGCGGCCGGCACTTCGATCAGCGTGCCGAGCGCCCGCTGCAGCTGGTCAGTCCAGCGGCTTGGTGCTGCGTCGGCCGGCGCTACGCTGGCGTCGGCATCCGTTGTCATTTCCATCGATGTCTCTTTCGCAAAGGCAGGCAATGGCCGCAGTCGTGCCGCGCATGCCTGCTTCTCCGGGCAGCGTGCATGCGCGCGACCGGGCACGCGTCAGCGGAAGACCGGCAATCAGCCGAGCTTCCCCGACACCTTCACGAGCAGTTGCCAGGCCACCGGGCCGTACTTCGCTTTCCATTCGCTGTAGAACGTCGTCGATGCGAGCTTCCTGCGGAAATCCTCCTGCGGCACCGTGAGGATGTTGACCCCTTTGGCCTTGAGCTCGGTCGTCAGCGTGCTGTTCAGCTTCGCCACGTCGGCGCGCTGCTCGGTGGCGGCCTTGTCGAGTTCGCGCTGTATCACCTGCTGCAGGTCGGCCGGCAGCCGCCGGAACGAGCGCTTGTTGCCCAACACCCAGTAGCCGTCCCACACATGGCCGGTCAGGCTGCAGCTCTTCTGCACTTCATACAGCCGGGCGGTCGCGGTGATCGCCAGCGGGTTCTCCTGTCCCTCGACGACCTTGGTCTGCAGCGCGGTGTAGACCTCGTTGAAGTTGATCGGCGACGGCGCCGCCTCCAGCGCCTGGAACAGCGAGGTCAGCGGCGGCGCCGGCGGCACGCGCATCTTGAAGCCCTTCAGGTCGGCGGGCGAACGGATCTCGCGGCCCGACGAGGTGATGTGCCGGAAGCCGTTGTCCCAGATCTTCGAGACGGTGAAGATCGAGGTCTTCTCGATCTCGGCGCGGATGTGGCTGCCGAGTTCGCCGTCCATCGCCTTCCAGACATCGTCATAGTTCCTGAACGCGAAGCCGACGCTGGTGATGCCCGATACCGGCACGAAGGTGGCGAGGATCAGCGACGACAGGTTCAGGAAATCGATCGAGCCATTGCGCACCTGCGACAGCAGGTCGGTGTCGCTGCCGAGCTGGTTGGCCGGGAACAGCCGGATGTTGACCCGGCCCGACGTCGCTTCGCGGATGCGGTCATGCGCCTGCTTTGCGCGCAGGTTCACCGGGTGCGTCGGGTCTTGCCCGGTCGCGTACTTCAGCTCGAACTCGGCGGCGCGGGCCGGGCGAGTGGCAATCGAGAACAGCGGCAGCGCGAGTGCGCCGGCCAGCACCCGCCGGCGCGTGGGATTGGGCTTCGATTCGGCCATGCTTGTCTGCGGTGGTTGATCGGGAAGGGAATCCGAGAGTGGCTGATCAGTGGATCAGCATGCCGCCGTTGACGTCGAGCGTGATGCCGGTGCAGTAGGCCGACAGCTCGCTGGCCAGGAACACGCAGGCGCCGGCCACGTCGTCGGCACGGCCGAGGCGGGCGAGGGGAATGCTGTCCTCGATCTCCTTCTTGCGCTCGGGGCTGAGCTTGCCCTGCGTGATGTCCGTCTCGATCAGGCCCGGCGTGATGCAGTTGACGCGTATGCCTTCGCCGCCGAATTCGCGCGCCATCGCGCGCGCAAGGCCAAGCACGCCGGCCTTGGCTGCGGAATAGTGCGGGCCGCCGAAGATGCCGCCGCCACGCTGGCCCGACACCGAGGAAATGCAGATGATGGCGCCGGACTTCTGCGCGCGCATCGGCGGCAGCGCCGCCTGCGACATGTACAGCGTGCCGCGCAGGCTGACGTCGAGGATGCGGTCGTAGTC
>CAZTIF010000121.1:0-8699 GCA_964613635.1 uncultured Bifidobacterium sp.
CGGCCATGCCATTGCCGACCATGACCAATTTCAGCTTCTTCATTAAAGCTCCTGCAGTGACCGGCTTCGCCATTAAAGCCGTTTGAATTGAACGCAGAACCTGTTTAGCAAAAGCAGTGCCAGATGAATTCGTACTGAAATCGCACCTCAAGCAGGAGGCACGCGGCGAGCGCGCACTGTTGCAGTGCAAAACCGCCGGATTGCACGCGCAGGCCGAGCGAATGCACCCTGCACGCGCAAAAATCGACCGGAATGACATGGCACAGCGCTTGCAACTTGGCGGGTTCGACTCACCGACGGCAACGGAGCCATGAACAAGTCATCATTCTGGAAAGCCGGGCACGCACCGACGCTGCTCGCATCGTTCTTCTATTTCGACCTGAGCTTCATGGTATGGGTGCTGCTCGGCCCGCTCGCCGTGCAGATATCGACCGACCTTCAACTGACCCCGGCGCAAAAGGGACTGATGGTCGCCACGCCGCTGCTGGCAGGCGCGATGCTGCGCATCGTGATGGGCGTGCTGGTCGACCACCTGAAGCCGAAGAAGGCCGGCCTGATCGGCCAGCTCGTCGTCATCGCCAGTCTGTTCTGGGCCTGGCTCGGCGACCTCTCGCAGTTCAATCACATGCTGACGCTGGGCGTGCTGCTCGGCGTGGCGGGTTCGGCCTTCGCGGTGGCCTTGCCGCTGGCTTCACGCTGGTATCCGCCGGAGCATCAGGGCACGGCGCTCGGCATTGCCGGCGCGGGCAACTCGGGCACCGCGATCGCTGCGCTGTTTGCGCCCGGCCTCGCGATTGCCTTCGGCTGGCAGAACGTGTTCGGCTGGTGCCTGATCCCGCTGGCGGTCGCGCTCGCGGTCTACCTGATCTTTGCGAAGGATGCGCCGACTGCGCCGCCGCCGAAATCGCTGGCTGAATACCTGAAGGTCTTGAAGGACAAGGACGCATGGTGGTTCATGTTCTTCTATGCGGTGACCTTCGGCGGCTTCTCCGGGCTGGCTTCGTCGCTGACGATCTACTTCAACACCCAGTACGGTTTGGCACCGACCAC
Source organism: uncultured Bifidobacterium sp. (assembly GCA_964613635.1). Lineage (GTDB taxonomy): Bacteria > Pseudomonadota > Gammaproteobacteria > Burkholderiales > Burkholderiaceae_D > Pernthalerella. Next base: position 1,051 of record CAZTIF010000121.1, read on the forward strand.
GGCAGGCTACTTCACTGCTGCCTGCGTGTTCGCGGGCTCGCTGGTGCGCCCGGTCGGCGGCACGCTGGCTGATCGCTTCGGCGGCATCAAGACGCTGTCGATCATGTACCTGCTGGCCTCCGTCTTTCTGTTCATTGCCAGCACGGGGCTGGAATCGGCAACGGGCGCGGTGATCGTGTTCGTCTGCGCGATGCTGGCGCTCGGTACCGGCAACGGTGCGGTGTTCCAGCTGGTGCCGCAGCGCTTCCGCAAGGAGATCGGCACGATGACGGGCCTGGTCGGCATGGCCGGCGGCGTTGGTGGCTTCTATCTGGCTTCCAGCATGGGCTACTCGAAGCAGATCACCGGCAGCTACCAGCTGGGGCTGACGATCTTTGCGTCGTTGGCGGTACTGGCGCTGATCGGGCTGTCGTCAGTGAAGACGCGCTGGCGTACGACCTGGGGCAGTGCTTCGATGACGGCGGCGAAGATTTGATTTTTTCCGGCGGAGTTCATAGACGCTGGACCCCGGCATGCGCCGGGGTGACGAATCAGAAGCCATAAGCATTCGCTAACGTCGTCCCAGCGCAAGCTGGGACCCATGGCCGCATCCCCGAAAATCCTGCCACCGGTTAAGCGTTGATGGGTCCCAGCTTCCGCTGGGACGACGGTCGCGAAGGCTGACAGCTTTTAAAACGTCACCCCGGCGCATGCCGGGGTCCAGCGACTTCCGCCTCCCCACATCCTCCGCTACCATCTCCTGACCCACGCACCCCAACCCCATGCCCCTCCTCCTCACCGCCGCCCACCACACCACCGCCGGCATACGCGAACGCAATGAAGACTTCGTCGGCATGGTCACGCCGCCGGAACCCGAGATCTCCACCAAAGGCATGATCGCCGCCGTGGCCGATGGCGTCTCCGGCAGCGATGGCGGCCGCGAAGCCGCCGAGTACAGCGTGCGCGGCCTGCTTACCGATTACTACGCCACGCCCGATACCTGGCCGGTCACGCAGGCGCTCGATCGCGTGATCAAGGCGATCAACAGCTGGGTGCAGCGGCAAGGCAGCACGCGCGCCGAACGCGGCGGCATGGCGACCACGCTGACCACGCTGGTCGTGCGCGGCAATTACTACTATTTCGCCCACGTCGGCGACAGCCGGCTCTACCTGCTGCGCAATGGCACGCTGAAGCGGCTCACCGCCGACCATGTCTGGGACCGCCCCGAGATGCAGCACGTGCTGACGCGCGCCATCGGCATCGATTCGCAGCTGGCGATCGATCACGGCCTCGGCGAACTGCAGCAGGACGACATCTTCCTGCTCGCCACCGACGGCGTCTGGAGCGCGCTGCCGCAAGACGACATCGCCTGGCAGCTGTCGACGCTCGCGGGGCAAACCACGCCGCCGGACGACACCGCAAGAAAGCTGGTCGAGGCCGCGCTCGCCGCCGGCTCGAAGGACAACGCAACCGCGCTGGTGGTGCGCGTCCATCAGCTGCCGGAAGAGAACCTGCGCGACGCATTGTCCGGCGCGGCCAAGCTGCCGGTGCCGCCGCGGCTCAAGCCGGGACAGTCGCTCGACGGCTATCTGGTCGAGGAACTGATCCACAGCTCGGCCGCGACCCTGCTGTACCGCGTGATCGACCCGCGCACGCAGCGCAAGCTGGTACTGAAGACGCTGACGCCCGAGCGCGCCGACGACCCGCAGGAAACCAGCGCCTTCGTACACGAGGAATGGCTGGCGCGGCGCGTGGTCGCGCGCTTCTTCCCGCAGGTGGTCGCGCCGGAGATGAAGAATTATCTGTATTACCTCAGCACCTGGCACGAAGGCCATTCGCTGCAGGCGCTGCTGGACGCCGGCGGCCACCTGACCGTGCCCGACCTGGTTGCGCACGCGACCAAGCTGGTACGCGCCGTCGGCGCGCTGCACCGGCGCAGCATCATCCACCGCGACATCAAGCCGGCCAACGTGCATCTCGGCGACGACGGCGAGCTGCGCGTGCTCGACCTCGGCGTCGCGAAAAGCGGGGTGGAGTCGGAACAGCAGGACCTGTCGCCGCAGGCCGGCACGCCGTCCTTCCTCGCGCCGGAACAGTTCGACGGCCAGCCGGCGTCGGCGCAGACCGACCTGTATGCGACCGGCGTCACGCTCTATCACGCGCTGACCCGGCACTACCCGTACGGCGAGGTCGAGCCCTTCCAGCGCCCGCGCTTCGGCGAGCCGGTGCCGCCGACCCGCTATCGTCCGGACTTGCCGCTGTGGCTGGAGAACCTGCTGCTGAAGGCGGTCGCGAAAAACCCTGCTGACCGTTTCGAGACGGCCGAGGAAATGCTGCTCGCGCTGGAGCGCGGCGCATCGCGCCCGGTGCTGGCGCCGGCACCCGCACCGCTGGCGCAGCGCGATCCGCTGGCGACCTGGAAAGTAATCGGCGTCACTTCGCTGGTGCTGAACCTGCTGCTGCTCTACCTGCTGGTGGCAGGCTGACCATCAAGGCGCAGCCGACAGCGCCTTTCCGGTGCGCGCGCACCATGCCGATGCGGTGCGTTCAGCCGAGCAGATCGGCCACGTCCAGCATGCGCTGCGCGACCTCGACGAGTTTCAGGTTCTTGTCCATCGCCAGCCGGCGCAGCTTCGAATAGGCCTCGTCCTCGGTGCATTGCTGCCGCTCCATCAGCAGGCCCTTGGCGCGCTCGATCACCTTGCGCTCGGCGAGCTTGTTGCGCGTCTCTTCGAGCTCCTCGCGCAGCTCCTGCTCGACGCGAAAGCGCGTGACGGCCACGTCCAGCACCGCCTTCACCCGCTCGGCCGACAAGCCCTGCACCACATAGGCCGACACGCCGGCGCGGATGGCCGCATGCATCTTCTGGCGGTCGTCGTCTTCGGTGAAGCAGACGATCGGGCGGCGCGCATTCGCGGTCGCCGCCACCACGCGCTGCAGCGCGGCGTCGGACTGCTCGTCGACGATGATCAGGTCCGGCTGCAGCCGCGCGATCTGGCCTTCGAGGTCATCGCCGGGGGGCAGCGCCGCGAGGATGTTGTAGCCGTTTTCCAGCAGGCCGATGCGCAGCGCACGGGCGCGGTCGGCCTGCTCGATCGCGGCGTCGTCCGCGCCGTCCGGCGCGACCAGCGAGTTGACCACGACAATCTTCAGCCGTCTCGAATCATTCATGATTTGCCAATCTCCTTCCCTGTGCCATGGGCCTGGGCTCTCTTAAATTACAATACGGCTTTGCAAGAAGCTTGCCACATCCCCTCCTTCCCAGATGATCATCCTCGGCGTCGAATCCTCCTGCGACGAAACCGGACTGGCGCTCTACGACACCGAGCGCGGCCTGCGCGCGCACGCGCTGCACTCGCAGATCGCGATGCATGAAGAATATGGCGGCGTCGTGCCGGAACTGGCGTCACGCGACCATGTGCGTCGCGCGATTCCGCTGCTGGAAGAAGTGCTGCGCGAAAGCCAGGTGCCGCTGTCGGCGATCGATGCGATCGCCTACACGCAGGGGCCGGGACTGGCCGGTGCGCTGCTGGTCGGCGCGTCAGTCGCCAACGGCCTCGCGCTCGCGCTGAACAAGCCGGTGCTGGGGGTGCATCACCTCGAAGGTCATTTGCTGTCGCCGCTGCTGTCGGCGAAGCCGCCGCAATTTCCCTTCGTTGCCTTGCTGGTCTCGGGCGGGCACACGCAGCTGATGCGTGTCGACGGCGTCGGCCGCTATACGCTGCTGGGCGAGACGCTGGACGATGCGGCCGGTGAAGCTTTTGACAAGTCGGCCAAGCTGCTCGGGCTCGGCTATCCGGGCGGGCCGGCGATCTCGCGGCTGGCCGAGTTCGGCGATCCGGCGGCCTACCAGCTGCCGCGGCCGATGCTGCACTCGAAGAACCTGGATTTCAGCTTCTCGGGGCTGAAGACGGCCGTGCTGACGCTGGTGAAGAAGCACAGCACCAACCTGTGCGAACAGGACAAGGCCAACATTGCGCGCGCCTTCGTCGATGCGATCGTCGAGGTGCTGGTGGCGAAATGCCTGGCGGCGCTGAAGCAGACGGGCATGAAGCGGCTGGTGATCGCCGGCGGTGTCGGCGCGAATGCGCAGCTGCGCGCGGCGCTGAATGCGGCAGCGGCGCGCAAGCGCTTTGAAGTGTTTTATCCGGAGCTGGCGCTGTGCACCGACAACGGCGCGATGATTGCCTTTGCCGGCGCGCTGCGGCTGCAGAAGCATCCGGCAGCGGCCCGTTTCGATTACGGCTTCAACGTGAAGCCGCGCTGGCCGCTGGACCAGATCGACGGCTGATCACTTCTTCTTGCCGATGCGGCTTTCCTTGCCGGCCAACAGGTTGCCGATGTTCTTCCTGTGCCGCCAGACCAGCAGCGCGCTCATGATCAGCACCGCGAGGCTGATCGCATCGACGCCGAACAGCAGCGTGTAGTAGAACGGCGCGAACAGCGCGGCAATCAACGCCGCCAGCGACGAATAGCGGAACGCATACGCGACCACCACCCAGGTGACCAGCGTCGCCAGCCCGAGCAGCGGGTTCAGGCCGAGCAGCACGCCCAGTGCAGTCGCGACGCCCTTGCCGCCCTTGAAGCGGAAGAACACCGGCCACAGGTGGCCGGCGAACACCGCCACCGACACCAGCGCAATGCCGGCCGAGCCGAGACCGAGCGCTTCGTCGAACTGCACGGCCAGCGCGACCGGAACCCAGCCTTTCACGCAATCGCCCAGCAGCGTCAGCGCGGCCGCCTTCTTGTTGCCGGTCCGCAGGACGTTCGTCGCACCCGGATTGCCCGACCCGAAAGTGCGCGGATCGTCCAGCCTGAACAGTCGGCTCACGACAATCGCGAACGATACCGAACCAAGCAGGTAGGCGACGACGGCGAACAGCAGTGCATTCATGGCAATCCTCAAGTTAAGTCGGCGACATTATGCAACACCGCCTCGGCAATCCACCTCAAGCCCCATGAAAAGCGCTCCCCGAAGATCAAATTTTCAAGATCGGCTGATTCATCGCGGAGGCTATGTCAGCGCATTCGATGTCTTTACACGGGGTGGATGCAATGACAAAGCCGGGGGTCGCCGGATCAGCAACGTTTGCTTCAAAGCTGCTCGACTCAGTCGAGCCAGACATCCAAATTGTTAGTACAATAAGCCAGCTTCGAATCGAATTTGATGAAGCCAAAAGTGCGCGCAATGCGTGTGAGCGCGGATTGCCCTTCTCGATGGTAGAGGGATTTGACTTCGAGACTGCGCACTACCTGTCGGACAACCGCAACGCCTATCCGGAAGCACGCTATTTGGCCTTGGGCTTCCTCAAAAAGAAGACGCGCCTTCATGTGCTGTGCTTCACCCATATTTCGGGCGGAATCCGCGTCATCAGCTTCAGGAAAGCCAATCAACGGGAAATGAGGTTTTATGAAAAAGCGCGCGCAGCTGACCCAACCTGACGGCGAAGTCCGCGAACTCGGTGCCGAGGACATCGCGCAGTTCAGGCCGGCGCACGAAGTGTTGCCGGAAAATGTACAGCGCGATCTTGGCATCCGGGTCAGGGGACCGCAAAAAGCGCCGACCAAGATCCCGACCACCCTGCGCCTGTCACCCGAAGTCTCTGCGGCATTTCGTGCCACCGGCCCGGGCTGGCAAACGAGAATAGACAATGCGCTGAAAGATTGGCTGAAGACCCATCCCGCTGCTCACCCGCGCGGATGATGCATCGCATGGATCTTCTTCAGCCGCTCGCGTGCGACGTGCGTGTAGATCTGCGTGGTCGTGATGTCCGCATGGCCGAGCAACAGCTGCACCACGCGCAAGTCGGCGCCGTGGTTCAGCAGGTGCGTCGCGAATGCATGCCGCAGCGTATGCGGTGACAGCGGCGCATTGATCCCTGCACGCACCGCGTATTTCTTCACCAGCATCCAGAACATCTGCCGCGTCATCGGCCCGCCGAGCGCGGTCACGAACAGCGCATCGGCAACCTTGCCCGACAAGATCACGCCGCGCGCCGACGCCAGATAGCGATCGATCCAGCCGCGCGCCTCTTCGCCGAACGGCACCAGCCGCGTCTTGTTGCCCTTGCCGGTGATGCGCAGCACGCCCTCGTTCATGCCGACCTCGATGGTCTTCAGCAGCACCAGCTCGGATACGCGCAGTCCGCTCGCATACATCAGCTCGAGCATCGTGCGGTCGCGCAGGCCCAGCGGCGTGTTCGCGTCCGGCGCGGCCAGCAGGGCCTCGACCTGCTGCTCGGACAGGGTCTTCGGAAAGCGCGGCGGCTGCTTCGCCGACTTCAGCTTCAGGCAGGGATCGACAGCGATGCGATGGTTGCGCAATGCATGCTGGTAGAAGCGCTTCAGTACCGTCAGCCGGCGGTTCGACGAACTCGCCTTGCTGTCGGCATGACGGAAAGCGAAATAGGCATTCAAGTCGGCCTCGCCGACCTCGTACAGGGACTTCGATCGTTCGGCCTGCAGCCAGTCGGCGAACAGCAGCAGGTCGCGCCGGTACGCGTCAAGCGTGTTCTTCGACAGCCCGTCCTCCAGCCACAGCGCATCGCAGAATTCATCGATGAGCTGCTGCCCCGGGCGCAGCTTGTCTGCGCCGGCCAGCGCCATCAGCAGTAGCCCGGCACCTGTTCGTGCCGCAGCAGCCAGCGCTTCACGTTCTGGTGGAAGCCGCCGTCATGCCGCGCAAAGCCGCCGATGCCGGCGCTGGCGGTCACGCGATGGCAGGGAATCACCAGCGGATACCAGTTCGCGCCGCAAGCCTGGCCGACCGCGCGCGGCGCGGAACCGATGCCGCGCGCGACCTGACCATAGGTCAGCACCTGGCCGAGCGGAATCGCATTGATCGCATCCCACACCTTGCGCTGGTGCGCGGTGCCGACCTCGGGCAAGGGCAGCGAGAACGCGAAATCCGCGCGCTTCAGGTAAGCCTGCACCTGCGCCGCGGCTTCTTTGGCCAGCGGATGGCGCGCCGCCTTCGGTGCGTACTCGGGCGGCAGGTAAACCAGCTCGCGCAGTTCTTCGCCATCGACACGCACGCCGATGCCGCCGAACGGCGCCTCGACGACCGCGTCGAACAGGTCGGGGGAAAAGTTGCCGGGATTGACGCTCATCGCTCTCTCCTGCGTTCAGCCCCCGAACACCAGCCGGGGCAGCCACAGCGAAATCTGCGGCAGGTAGGTAATCATCAGCAGGAAACCGACCATCGTCAACAGCCACGGCATCACCGCAATCGTCAGCTCGGTGATGCCCATCTTCGCGATGCCCGACGCAACATACAGGTTCAGGCCGACCGGCGGATGGCACATGCCGATTTCCATGTTGACGACCATGATGATGCCGAAATGCACCGGATCGACGCCGAGCGCGGTCGCCACCGGGAACAGGATGGGCGCCATGATCAGCACGATCGACGAAGGCTCCATCACGTTGCCGGCCAACAGCAGCAGCACGTTCACCACCAGCAGGAAGGCCACCTGTCCCAGCCCCTTGTCCAGCATCCAGCCGGCCATGGACTGCGGTATGCCTTCGCTGGTCATCAGGAAGGAGAACAGCACCGCGTTGGTGATGATGTAGAGCAGCATCGCCGACATCGCCGCCGAATCGAGCAGCACCTTCGGCACCTGCTTCCAGCCCATGTCGCGGTACACGAACAGCGCGATCACGAACGCATA
>CAZTIF010000122.1:0-8612 GCA_964613635.1 uncultured Bifidobacterium sp.
GCGCGGCTGCCCCTGACCGCGCCGAGGCCGCGCAGGCGCTGGCGCGCCGCGCCGACGCGACCGCGCCGCTGGCGCAGGACGAGCGGGCGGCGATCCACCGGCTGCCGGCCGCCGCCGGCGAGGCCGGGGCCGATACCAAGGCCGACACCGGGGCCGACACCGGGGCCGACACCGACGCCGCGTGGCGCCATCGCGAGGCCGTGCGCGCCTTCCTGCGCGCCGCCCATCCCGACGAGCAGCGGCTGGTGGGTTTCCTGCCGGCCGATTGCAGCCGCCAATGCGGGCTTGACGCCGCCGAGCTGCTGGCGCGGGTGCGCGCGCTGCCTGCGGACACCGACGCCTGCGCGATCGCGCTGCCCGGCGACGCCGGTGAATTTTTCCTGAATGTGTTCGAGCCGGTCGAGGCCTTCGATCCCGGCTTCACCGCCGAGGCCGCTCGCCTGCTTGCCGAGGCTGGCATCGAGGTGGCGCTGGCGGCCTTGGTGATGGACTCGCGGCAGAGCGTGACCGGCCCCTGGCTGCTGGCGCGACCGGCGTTCTGGCGCGCGTGGCTGGCGCTGTCCGATGCGCTGGACGCGGCGCGCCGCACCGAAGCTGCACCGCGCGATGCCGTGCGCGCCGCGCGGCTGCAGGAGCGGCTGGCGGCGGTGTTGCTGGCGGTCGATCCGGCCTGGCATGCGCAGCGCCTGTCGGCGTTCGCCGACGGCGGCGCGGCCGCCGCCAGGCAGGCGCTGCCCGGCGCCGGCGTGCTGATCGACGCGCTCAAGCTCGCCATCCGCGCGACCGGACGTGCCGACTTCGTCGCCGCCTTCGCCGCCCAGCGCGAGCGGCTGCTGCAGCAGCCGCCGCAAGACTGAACCCCACGAACGAGCCGGAGCGCCCGCCCGAATGATCTCCCTCAAGCCCTCGGAAATCGCCTTGCTGCCAACGCGTGACATCACCGCGTGGAGCACGGCCGATGTCGCCTCGCTGACTTCGGCGCAGGCCAAGGCGCTCACCGCCGCGCAGATCGCGGCGCTGTCCAATGCGCAGGTCGCCGCGATCGAGACCGCCGACCTCGTGCAGATGTCGACCACGCAGATCCAGGCCTTCTCGCGGCTGCAGCTGACGGCGCTGGGCAGCGCGCAGATCGCAGCGCTGCGTACCAGCCAGACTGCCGCGCTGCAGAGCACGCAGGTCGATGCGCTGTCGGGCGCGCAGATCGGTACGTTCACCACCGAGCAGATCCGCTCGCTGAAAACGTCGCTGATCGCCGCCCTGACCACCGGGCAGGTGATGTCGCTGACCTCGGACCAGGTGAAGGCGCTGATGACGGGCCAGATCAGCGCGATGGAAACGCGCGACATCGCCGTGCTCGGCACGCTGCAGGTGGCCGCGCTCGATTCGCGCCAGCTGCGCGCGCTCGGCACCGCGCAGGTCGCCGCGCTGACCGCCGCGCAGATGGCCGCGATCGAGACCGATGATCTCGCCGGGCTGTCGACGGAACAGCTGCAGGCGCTGTCGACGCTGCAGCTGCAGTCGCTCGGCAGCGCGCAGGTGGCTGCACTGAAGGGCGCGCAGCTGGCCGCGCTGTCGACGCGGCAGGTGGCGTCGCTGGCGACCGCGCAGCTGTCGGCGCTGTCCACCGCGCAGTTGCGCTCGCTCGGCACCGAGCAGGTTGCCGCGCTCGGCAGCGCGCAGCTGCTGGCGCTGTCGACCGAACAGGTGCAGGGACTGACCACGCAGCAGGTCGCCGGCCTGCGGCCGGCGACGCTGGCCGCGCTCTCCACCGCGCAGGTGGTCGCGCTGACGCAGTCGCAATGGAAGGCGATGGGCAGCGCGCAGGTGGCCGCGCTGACGCCGACGCAACTGGCGGCCATCGAGGCCGACGACCTCGCGGCGCTTGGCAGCGCGCAGGTGCAGGCGCTGTCGACGACGCAGCTGGCCGCGCTGTCCGGCACGCAGCTGGCGGCGGTGAAGACCGCGCAGCTGAACGCGCTCGGCAGCGCGCAGCTTGCCAGCCTGGGCAGCGCCCAGCTGGCCGGCCTCGGCACCGCGCAGCTGAAGTCGCTGGCGAGCGAGAAGATCGCCGTGCTGACCACGGCCCAGCTGCAGTCGCTGTCGGGCGCGCAGCTGGCGGGCCTGACCAGCGCGCAGGTGCGCGCGCTCGGCACCGCGCAGGTGGCCGCGCTGTCGGCCGGCCAGGTGGCGGCGATCGAGCCGCGCGACCTGGCCGCGATGACGCCGGCGCAAGTCGGCGCGCTCGGCGCGGCGCAACTGGCCGCGCTTGGCAGCGCGCAGGTGGCCGCGCTCGACACGTCGCAGGTGGAGTCACTGGCGGTCGGCAGCCTGGCCGGCCTTGGCGCGACCCAGCTGGGCGCGCTGAAGACCGCGCAGATCGCCGCGCTCGGCTCGGCGCAGCTGCAGGCGCTGTCGACCGCGCAGATCGCCGCGTTCAGTGCGGCGCAGATGAAAGGTTTCAGCGGCACGCAGCTGGCCCGGCTGTCGGTCGACCAGGTGGCGGCGTTCGGCGCGGCGCAGGTGGCGGCGCTGTCGTCGGCGCAACTGACCGCGCTGTCGGCCGACCAGGTTCGGCAGCTGTCGGCCTCGCAGGCGGGCGCGATCGAGGCGGCCGACCTGAAAATGCTGCAGACCGCGCAGGTGGCGGTGCTGGATGCTACCCAGCTGGCCGCGCTCGGCACCGCACAGGTGGCCGCGCTGACGACCGCGCAGGTGGCCGCGCTCGCGACCGGCGCGCTGTCCGGGCTGTCGACCGCGCAGCTGCAGGCGCTGTCGCGTCCGCAGGTGGCCGCGCTGACGACCGCGCAGTTGCAGGCGCTGCAGACCGGCCAGCTGGCCAGCCTTGGCACGCAGCAGATAGGCGGCCTGACCGGCACGCAGCTGCAGGCGCTGTCGACGGCGCAGCTGCGCGCGCTGACCACCACGCAGATCGGCGCATTGAATTCGACGCAGGCGGCTGCGCTCACCACCGCGCAGGTGGCGGCGCTGACGACCGCGCAGGTAGCGGCGATCGAGCCGCGCGACCTTGGCGCGCTCGCCACCGAGCAGGTCGCCCAGTTCAGCTCGGCGCAGCTGGCGGCGCTGACGACGGCGCAGCTGGTCGCGCTGCGCACCCAGCAGATACCCGCGCTGGCCACGCAGGCGCTGGCCGCACTCGGCACCGCGCAGGCACAGGCGCTGACGGCCGCACAGGTGCAGCGGCTGACCACCGACCAGGTGCGCGCGCTGACGACGGCGAACATCGCCGCGCTCGGCACGCAGCAGGTCGGCAGCCTCGGCTCCGCGCAGGTCGCGGCGATGACTTCGGCGCAGTTGCGTGCGCTGACCACCGAGCAGGTGGTCGCGCTGCACAGCGCGCAGCTGGTCGCACTCTCCGAACTGCAGGTGGCCGCATTCGGCAGCGCGCAGGTGGCGGCGCTGGAGGCGCGCGACCTTGCGGCGCTGACGACCGAGCAGATTGCCGCGCTGCTGAGCGAGCAGGTGGCTGCGCTGGGCACCGACCAGGCGCGCGCGCTGCGCACCGACCAGGTGGCCGCGATCGAGACGGCGGACATCGCCGCGCTCGGCAGCGCCAACCTGCAGGCACTGGCGAACGATCGCATCGCCGCGCTCGGATCGGCGCAGGGACGGGCGCTCACCACCGCGCAAGTGGCCGCGCTGCTGTCCAGCCAGGTCGCCAGCCTGCGCACCGAACTCGTCGGCGCACTGTCGACTGCGCAGCTGGCCGCATTCTCGACCGAGCAGGTCGCGGCGCTCGGCAGCCGGCAGGCGGCGGCGCTCACCACCGAACAGGTCGCTTCGCTGTCCACTGCGCAAGTGACGGCGATCGACGCGCAGGACCTGGCCGCGATGGCGGCCAACCGGATGACTGCGTTGCGCTCGGATCAGATCGGCGCGCTGACCACCGCGCAGGTGCGCAGCCTCGGCACCGCGCAGCTGGTGGCGATCGACGCCGACGACCTGCCGCAGCTCGGCAGCGCCCAGTTGCAGGCGCTGTCCGCGACGCAGCTGGCCGCGCTGACCAGTGCGCAGGTGATGGCGCTGACCGGCACCCAGGTCGGCAATCTGAAGAACACGCAGGTGGCAGCGCTGACGACCGCGCAGGTCGAGCTGCTGTCGGACGAGCAGCTGGTCGCGCTGTCGACCGAGCAGGTGGTTGCGCTGACCTCGGCGCAGGTGGGCGCATTGCGCGCCGAACAGGTGGCGGCGCTGCGCCCGGCCCAGGTGAGCGCGATCGAGGTAGCCGACCTGCCGGCGCTCGGCACTGCGCAGGTGGGCGCATTGCAGTCGGCCCAGCTGGCCGCGCTGCGCACGGCGCAGCTGGTGGCGCTCAGCACGACGCAGGTGCGCGCGCTGAATGCCGGCCAGCTGCAAGGGCTGGCCACCGACCAGCTGGCGGCGCTCGCCACGCAGCAGGTGGCGGCGCTGACGACCGAGCAGCTGGTGGCGCTGGCCACCGGCCAGATCGCCGGCCTGAAGACCGGGCAGGTCGCCAGCCTCACCAGCGCGCAGCTGCAGGCGCTGGGCACCGAGCAGGTGCGTGCGCTGACGACGGCGCAGGTCGCCGCCCTGTCGGGTGCGCAGCTGGCGAAGCTGACGACGGAACAGGTCGCCGCGCTGCAGGGCACGCAGGTCGCCGCGATCGAGACGCGCGATCTCGGCAGCCTGACGACCGCGCAGGTCGAGGCGCTCGGCAGCGCACAGCTGGCGGCGCTGACCACCGCGCAGGTCGCCACGCTGACGAATGCGCAGCTGCAGGCGATCGATGCGCCGGAAATGGCCGCGTTCTCGACGCTGCAGGTGCGCGCGCTGACCACGCAGCAGGTGGCTGCGCTCACGACCGCGCAGGTCGATGCGCTGACCACCGAGCAGGTGGCGTCGCTGAAAGACGCGCAGGTCGCCAGCCTGCAGACCGCGCAGGTGCAGGCACTGAACACCGCGCAGGTGCGGGCGCTGGTCAGCAGCCAGCTGCGCGCGCTGACGACCGCGCAGGCCGAGGCGCTGCGCAGCGAGCAGGTCGCCGCGCTTGCGACGCAGCAGCTGGCCGCGATGGAGGCGCGCGACGTCGCCGCGCTGACCACGCTGAACATCGAGACCCTGAACACCGCGCAGGTAGCGGCGCTGACCACCGCGCAGGTGGCGGCGCTGACGACGGCGCAGGTGGCCGCGATCGAGCCGACCGACATGGCGGCACTGCGCACCGACCAGCTGCGCGCGATCACCACCACACAGCTCGCCGCTGTCACTACCGAGCAGCTGCTGGCGCTGGGCAGCGCGCAGGTGGCGAGCCTGACCACGGTGCAGGTGGCCGCGCTCGACACCGAGCAGTTGTCCGCGCTGTCGGGCAGCCAGGTGGCGGCACTCACCACGGCGCAGATCGTTGCGCTGTCCAGCGAGCAGGTGGCGGCGCTGACAACGACGCAGGTGCAGGCGCTCGGCACCGCGCAGTTGCGCGCGATCGAGGTGGCCGACCTCGGCGGTCTGGGCACCGAGCAGGTCGAGGCGCTGTTGTCCGGCCAGCTGGCCGCGCTGACAACTGCGCAGGTCGCCGCGCTGACGGAAGAGCAGGTTGCGGCGATCGAGCTGACCGACCTGGCGGCGATGGGCACGGCGCAGGTGGTCGCCTTCACCAGCGAGCAGCTGGCGGCGCTGACCACCGAGCAGGTGCCGGCGCTGACGACGGCGCAGCTGCGCGCGCTGACCACCGCGCAACTGCCGTCCTTCGGCAGCGAGCAGGTCGCCGCGCTGACGCCGACCCAGGTCGCTGCGCTGCAGACGGCGCAGGTGCGCGCGCTGACCAGCGAGCAGCTCACCGCACTGACCAGCGATCAGATCGCCGCGCTGCAGACGCTGCAGCTGGCCGCGCTGGACACCAGCCAGGTTGCCGCGCTGCTGTCCGAGCAGGTCGTCGCGCTGTCGGGCAGCCAGCTGGCGGCTTTCGGCACTGCGCAGGTGGCCGCGCTGACCACGGAGCAGTTGCAGGCCATCGAGCTGGCCGACTTGCCGAGCCTTGGCACCGCGCAGATCCGCGCGATTGCGGCAGCCGACGTGCCGGAGCTGTTGAGCACGCAGGTGGGCGCATTGCTGGGCACGCAGCTGGCCGCGCTGACCACCGCGCAGGTGGCGGCGCTGACCACCGAGCAGCTGCAGGCGATCGAGCCGACGCAATTGCCTTCGCTGACCACGGCGCAGGTCGAGCAGCTTGGCACCGAGCAGGTGGCCGCGCTGACCACGGCGCAGGTGACCGCGCTGACCACGGCGCAGATGGCGGCGCTGACTTCGGCACAGGCCGCGGCGCTGGGTTCGGAGCAGTTGCCGGTGCTGAGCGGCGCGCAGGTGGCCGCGCTTGGCACGCAGCAGGTGGCGGCACTGACCACCGAGCAGCTGCCGCTGCTCGGCACCGCTGCCATCGCGGCGCTGCGCAGCGAGCAGCTGAACGCGCTCGGCAGCGAGCAGGTGCAGGCGTTGGCCAGCGCGCAGGTACAGGCGCTGACGACGCTGCAGGTATCGCGCCTCGGTACGGCGCAACTGGCCGCGCTCGATACCGCGCAGGTGGCGGCGCTGCTGACCGACCAGATCGGCGCGCTGTCGTCCACGCAGATCGGCGCGCTGACCACCGAGCAGGTCGCCGCGCTGGAGACGGCCGACCTGGCCGCGCTGCGTACCAGCCAGATCCGTGCGCTGGGCACGGCGCAAGTCGATGCGCTGACCACCGAGCAGGTGCCGGCCTTCACGCCGGACCAGGTGGCGGCGCTGACCACCGATCAGGTGCAGGCGCTCAACACCACGCAGCTGCCCGCAATGGAAGCGGCCGACCTCGCCAGCCTGTCGCCGACGCAGCTGGCCGCGCTGACCACCGCGCAGCTGGCGTCGCTGACGACCGCGCAGCTGACGGCCTTCGGCACGGCGCAGCTGGCCGCGCTCGGGACTGCGCAGGTGGCGGCCTTGACCACCGAGCAGGTAGCTGCGCTGGATCCGCTGAAATTCGCCAATCTGTCGAGCACGCAGGTGGCGGCGCTGACCACCGAGCAGTTGCCGGCGCTGACCACGGCGCAGCTGAGCTTGCTGCCGGCGGCGAACGTCGCAGCGCTCGGCGTCGCGCAGGTGCAGGCGCTCGAGACCGCGCAGCTGGTGGCGCTGGATGCGGTGCAGGTCGCCGCGCTCGGCACCGCGCAGGTGGCCGGCCTGTCCGACACGCAATTTGCCGCGCTGACCACGGCGCAGATCGCCGCGCTGACCACCGCGCAGGCTGTTGCGCTGACGACGGCGCAGCTCGGCGAGATCGGCAGTGCGCAGCTGGCGGCACTGGAGACGCGCGACCTGGCTGCGCTTGGCACTGCGCAGATTGCGGCGCTTGCCAGCGCGGCGCTGCCGGCGCTGACGCAGGAGCAGGTGGGCGCACTGTCGGCGGCCCAGCTGGCCGCGCTGGGCACCGAGCAGTTCGGCGCGCTCGGCACTACGCAGCTGGTGGCGATCGAGCCGGCCGATTTGCCGTCGATCGGCACGGCGCAGCTGGCGACGATTGCTGCCGCCAGCATGCCGTCGCTGAGCGCCGAGCAGCTGCGCGCATTGAGTACCGCGCAGGTGGCGGCGCTGAGCACCGAGCAGCTGGCGGCGCTGGCCAGCGAGCAGGTGGGGGCGTTCGAGCTGTCGCAGGTAAGCGCGTTCACGGTGGCGCAGGCGGGTGCGTTGTCGGGCGAGCAGTTGGCGGCGCTGGCGACTGCCGAGATTGCGGCACTGGCGACCGACCGGATCGCGGCGCTGGATACGGCCAGCGTGTCTTCGCTGACGGCCGATCAGGTGGCGGCGCTGACGAGTGCGCAGGTGGCGGCGTTGTCGAGCGAGCAGGTGGCGGCGCTGGGTACTGCGCAGCTGGCCGCGATCGAGCCGGCCGACATTGGCAGCCTCGGTACCGCGCAGCTGGCGGCCATCGATGCGGCCAGCATCACGGCCTTCGGCACCGAGCAGGTGGCTGCGCTGACGACCACGCAGATCGTCGCGCTGACGACCGCGCAGTCATCGGCGCTGACCACGGAGCAGCTGGTCGCGCTTGACGCGACGCAGACCGGCGCGTTCACCGCCGACCAGCTGGCCGCGTTCGATGCGGACCAGACGGCGGCACTGCAGCAGTAAATGCGTGTTTCGTCGGGGCGCGGGCGGGGCTGGTCGGCGACGTTTTTGGGGATGACGGTTTTGGGGGCGTTGGTGCTTGAAACGTCATCCCAGCGAAAGCTGGGATCCATCTCCGCATCCCGATCGCTGACGTCACGGGTTTATCGACGATGGATCCCGGCGTGCGCCGGGATGACGATTTGAAGGGCATCGGCTTTAAAAGGGTCGTCGCGGCGCAGGCCCGATGCAATTCAGTTGAGGCTAAGTGCGTCAAAGACGCTGGGTCCCGGCCTGCGCCGGGACGACGTTATCGAGGAACGACCGCCCCACGCCTTGGCTTGCAAGCCAAGGCGCTTCGGCAGGCGCAACGCATGCGTTGCGACCCTTGCAGGGCGCGCTGCGGCGAATACGCCGCAGCCGCTTCGCGAGCGTGCCGCATGCGGCACGAAACCCTCGCTACGCCCCCTGCCTCACCCCGGCGCAGGCCGGGATCCAGCGTC
>CAZTIF010000123.1:0-8305 GCA_964613635.1 uncultured Bifidobacterium sp.
GAGCAGCGCATTCGTAATGCGAAGGTCGGGGGTTCGACTCCTCTTGCCGGCACCATACCTCCATGGCCTGAACTTCGCAGGCCATTTTTTTCGCCCGTCGTTTCGCTGACAAGCCGCAAGGGTTTGCAGGACGGTGCGTGTTCTGCATGTCAGGACGATCTTGCCAGGGAACCTGCTGCGGACTGTCCCTGCTCCGCAAGGAGCCCGATGCGCCATTCATCACAGACAAAACCCATCAGCTGCCTCAAGGCCACCGTGGCTTGCCCAAGGGCGAAGGCAGTAATATCAGGCGATCCGTCGCAAAGCATCGGAGGTCTCATGCCGACAACGCTCAGCGTCAACGGGCAAGTTACCATCCCCACGCAGATCCGTGATGCGCTGGGCTTGAAGCCTGGCATGCCAGTGGACTGCGCTGAGAAGACGCTGACCGTGGTGCTCGACAACACGACAGGAATGAACAGATGACCGAAAAGAAGCCAAGTCTGGCGTTCACCAATCCCGAGGTTTCCCTCGTCCGCTCCTCGGCAGTGGAATACCTGACGTTTGTCGCCTCCAGCGGCCATGGCGGCGTGGAGGCGGTGTACGCCGAGGAGAACGTCTGATCACCCAGAAGATGATGGGCGTGCTCAACGACGTGGAAACCCATACCATCAATGACCACTTGAGAAAGGTGTTCAGCGAGAGTGAACTGGAGGAAGCTTCAGTTATCCGAAATTTTCGGATAACTGGCTCCGACGGCAAAAGCTGCAACACCCGGCATTACAAGCTACCCGCGATCATCGTAAGCTGCACTGGGCCATCCACGGCCAGACGGCGGCTGAGGTCGTCTACCACCGAGCGGACGCCGACCAGCCCCACTTGGGCTGGCCTCATGGCCTTGGGTCGATAGAAATCCTTGCTTCTTCATGCGGTTGCCGACGTATCGCCCAGCTTCTATCACCCATCTATCGACGATAGAGCGCAGGTTGTCCGATAGGCTGCTCATGTCACCGCCCAGTACCGCCGCCAGCGCTTGTCACCCTCAAAGCGGACGTCCCCGCGCTCGATCAGTTCTTCCAGCGCGCGCTTGACTTGCTTGGGATGGATTTCACCGCCGACGCGCTGGTGGATGTCGCTGATGGCTGACCTGGGGTAGCGCTGCAGGTCTTCCAAGACCAGCGCGGCCAGACGGTGTGGCTCAATGCGTTTGAGGGTGGTCTCGCCGGTGAACTTGAGGCTGCGCAGCAGGCTGGGGTCAACAAAGTAGCGCGTTGCCTGGGTGCGGCCAGCGCTTTGCACCAACTGCCAGTCCAGTAGGCGCTTGAGCCAGGGTTGCAATGCTTCAACCGATGGCAGTTCAAGCGACGTTGCCAGCTCGCGCGCCGTCAGGGCATCGTGCTGCGCCAATAGGCCCAACGCGATCCGCTCGCGCTGCGTGAGCTGATAGGTCTGATCTGCTTTCGCAATGAAGTCGATCACTTCAGGCTTGAGAATGCGGCGGCGCACTGTCACCTGTACACGGTCGTGAGTCTCGATCAACTCTGGAGCCGGGCGGCCTTGTGAGAGCAGCACCTCGAAAATCTTGTCGAACCCGCTGCCTTCCCGCTCCATCAGTTTCAAATCATGGAACAGGCGTGCCAGGTGTTCGTTACGGCGGACCGTGGTGTGGAGCACGTTCTGCGGTGAGACGCCCAGCGGTAGCGGTCCAGGGTTGACCACTTCCAGCCGGTCTGGATGCAGGTTCAAAAAAATGTCACCGCGCTGGGTGTAGGGACGATGTACCAACGCGTTGACCAACAATTCGCGCACCACGATTTCATCAAAGGCAGGCACGTTCTGGCGGTACAGGCCATCGGGCAGCTCGTAGCGCTCGCGGAAGTCAGGCACCTCCTGCCAGACCGCTTCGATCAACTCCATCGGGCTTTGCGTGTGGTCGTCCCACACCAGCTTGTTAACCTTCTGCCCGTGCTCGTCGTACTTGATGAACTGGATGACCGGAGCGGTGGTCAGTTGCGCGCGATGATGCTGGCGACCGAGACTGAGCACGCCCAGGTTGGTGAGGTTCGGTCCCTGTGCGAGCTGATAGTGATCGAGCAGTTCGTCGTCAGACTTCTCCTTCACGGAAGGCTTGACGCGATCCGATGCACGCAAGGCAGCAAGCAGCTTGTCGCGTTTGGCGACATCAACCTCTGTACGTGAAACCTGCAAGGTGGTTTGCGTTTCCCACGGCAATGCGGAACGCTCACTGGCCAAGCGCATCACGTCATCGCCCGTCACGGGCTTGCTTTGATCGGCTACGCGCAAGAAGTAGCGGCCGTCCGTGGTAGATGCAACGGCCATGGAGCGCGGAATGCGCAATTCGATGTACTGGCCGCCATTAGGCGCGAGGGTGACATCTGGCAACACCGTCACATTGACTGTGCGCTCCGCCAGCTTGCGACGCAGTGTGTCAGGCAAGTCTGGAGGGACGCGCTGATCGGTTGGAGGCTCGCTCTGGCCATCCTCAATCCCCAGCAGCAGGCGGCCACCCGTTGCATTGGCAAAGGCAATGCAATCCTTGGCGATTTCGTTCCAATCCGCCGCCTTGCCGGTCACGGCCCGCAAGGACTTCTGGTCAAGGAGTTGTCCCTCCAAGCTCACGCGTCACCTTCCCCTGCTGGATTCATTTTTGTTCGCTCCCATCGCCCGATTCTTCATCGGCTTCTCCCGCTCGCACCCACTCATCCACTTCGGACAGCTGAAACTTCCACAGCCGTCCGACACGATGCGCGGGAAGTCCCGTGCGTTCCCTCCAGCGATAAACGGTGTCCTTGGCAACACCCAGATGCTGGGCAACGTCTTCGGCAGTAACCCATGGTTCAATGCTCATGTCGACGGCGCTCTGCCTGTGTTCATGAACGTCGTTGATGATCGTTTTAAGTCTACCAGCAGAGCGCTCGCAGAGCGCCCTTTCGCTGTTGAGTCACCCGGCAGAGAAGTTGGCGTAGGTGCACTACATTCAGCACAATGTTCTGGCGCGACGGCAGCATGCCCGGCGTGACAGCGTTTGCGGCCCTGTTCGGGAATGGCGAAGTGCTGGTCGTGCTGGCCAACAGCCGGCACGTCGACTGGAAGCCGGCCAATGATGCGCTCGGCCGGCAGGCTTATCGGTTGTTCCGCTGAACCGGAGGTTGGCGCTTCAGGCGGGCCTGCGCGCTCTCCGCAGGCCCAGGCAGCGCGCGATGCGCGCCGGCACGCCATGCTCGCCTATCCACGCCGAGTACTCGCGATAGCGCGGATCGGCCATCAGGTGGCGCTCTTCGGTTTTCGCGCGCGCGTAATAGACCGCATTCACCAGCGCCAGCAGCAGGCAGTTGCGCACCGCATCGCCGGCGCTGCCGTTGGTCAGGAAGGGCAGGTGCACCATCCACCACATCAGGTTCTTCGCCGTATAGGCCGGATGGCGGAACCAGCGATACGGCCCGGCCGTGATGATGCCGCGATGCGTGAGGTTGGAAAAGCGTATGCCGAAGACGACCGTGGCCCACGCATAGAGAACAGCGAGCGCGAGCACTGCGCAGCCCCACACCAGCAGCAGCGTCGGATGCGCGGCGAGCCAGACGGTCCACTCCTGCGTGCCGGTGCGGTAGTCCATCGGGCCGCCGGTGCTCATCAGCAGGAAGGGCGGATAGCAGGACAGCGCCGCGACCCAGCCGGACAGGTAGGGATTGGCCGTCCGGATGTGCGAGTCGAGCACGCGGAAGGTCATCAGGTAGCCGATCGTCCCGAAGCAGACGTCGAACAGGAAGGACAGGCGGATCAGCAACTGCAGGCCCGCCATCGGATCGACCAGCGCCATGAACAGGTCCGCCTGCAGGAAGACGTTCACGTTCGGCGGCAGGATGGAGATCATGAAGGCGAGGAAGAAGGCCTTCACCGTCCATGACAGCAGGTGTTCCCTGACCTTGTCGCGGTCGGCGGCCCGCCAGTTGAGGCTGGCGAATTTGCCGAAATGCCAGAGGCCGTCGCGCGGCTCGCGCATGTGTCGCGTGGTCGGGATGAAGTACAGCGGGGACAGTATCCACACCATCGGCGCGATCCACGCGGCCGCCTGCAGGTACAGCGAATAGGACGGCGCCGAATAGCTGCGCAGCGCGAAGTAGCCGGCGGCGAACAGCAGGAAAGTCGCGCCCAGTCCGACCATCTTGGTGCGTGTGATGTTCATGACCTCGGCCCACGGCAGCCGCAACGAGTAATCCAGTCCGGTCGATTCCCGCAGATGCGCCTTCTCGACCAGCAGCGTCCACACCGACATCACCAGCGCCGGCACGGCCAGCAGCAGCAGCATCGCCGCCATCGTCGACAGGCCGCCCGCACGGGCCCAGACCAGCACGAGGCACAGCGTGCAGGCGCCGATCAGTCCGGTGCTGTCGCTGACCTCCGACCAGGGCCGGCGCGTGACCTGCGCCGCCGGGGCGCTTGCCATCGGGGAGAAGGGTGCCGAGTCGATCATGCTTGCTCCCGAAGTTTTGAACGGGGTGGTCGGGTTCTCCGATCTGGTTGTGCTGTTATCAACTGACCTGACCGTATATTGGTTGCAAATATATCAATTTCTTGGCGGAAGATTGAGGAATTTCACGCGCTGCGGCGCGGCAATCGGTTTTTGTGACGCGTGATACCATCGCCGCGCCCCGCGCCGGCGGCCGCCGGCGGCCCCGGTTCATCACTATCAGAAGGAGTCTCCCACCATGGCATTTACCACCGAGTCCTACCCCGGCGTCGCCGCCGAACTGCCGTCGGCCGCGAAAGGCTTCGTGCTCAATCATTCGATGCTGCGCGTGAAGGATCCGGCCGTCTCGCTCGATTTCTATTCGCGCATCATGGGCATGCGCGTGCTGCGCAAGCTGGATTTCCCCGAGATGAAGTTCTCGCTGTATTTCCTCGCGAAGGTCGAAGACCCGTCGCAGGTGCCGGAAGACATCGGCGAGCGCACCGCGTGGACATTCAGCCAGCACGGCATCCTCGAACTGACCCACAACTGGGGCACCGAGAGCGATCCGGAATTCAAGTACCACGACGGCAATGCGCAGCCGCAGGGCTTTGGCCACATCTGCTTCTCGGTGCCGGACCTGGCGGCGGCCATCAAGTGGTTCGACGAGAACAACGTGACCTATGTGAAGCGCCCGGAGCAGGGCAAGATGCGCGATGTCGCGTTCATCAAGGATCCGGATGGCTACTGGATCGAGATCGTGCAGCCCAGCCTGCTGAAGCAGCTGGGCCGCTGAAGCGACGGGGCAGCGGCGGTGCAGGCGCCGCGCTGCCCGTCGGCCGCCAGTTCAGCCGGCTGAAGCGGCCAAGGAGACGATGCCGCGCTCGGCCAGCAGCGCAATGATGCGGTCGGCGCAGGCATCGATTGACAGCGCCGTCGTGTCGAGCTGCAGGTCGGGCTCGGCGGGCGGCTCGTACTGCGAGTCGATGCCGGTGAAGTTGCGCACCAGCCCCTGACGGGCATTCTTGTACAGCTGTTTCGGGTCGCGCTGCTCGCAGACCTGCTTGGGTGTGTCGATGAAAATCTCGATGAAGCGCGCCGGGCCGATGGTCTGGCGCGCTTTTTCACGCATTTCCTGACGCGGCGAAATGGTGGCGACGATGGCCACCATGCCCGCATCCACGAAGAGCCTTGCCACCTCGGCCACGCGGCGCTGGTTTTCCCCGCGGTCCTGTTCGGTGAAGCCGAGGTCGCTGTTCAGGCCGGCGCGCAGGTTGTCGCCGTCGAGGATGTAGCCGGTGCGGCCGATCGTGCGCAGGCGCCGCAGCACGGCCTGGGCGATGGTGGATTTTCCTGCGCCGGACAGTCCGGTGAACCACAGCGCGCAGGCGGTATCGCCGTCAAGCGCGGGATCGAGGGCGGTCGGGAAAATGTTTTTCGGGATATTTGCGAAGCTCATCAGCGGGCCATACCCGGCTGCGACGATGGCAGTCAGGCAAATCGACTATCAATTCACACACAGGCGCCGGCCGGCACCCCCTCACAGCGCGGCCGTCCGTGTCGCTTGCAATGCATCCGGACGGCTAGATGGTTCTATTATCAACCACAAGGTGCGGATTATATCCCCTCTGCAAACCAGTCCGAAACACTTGTCGTCAGCCATTGTCGGCGTGTGCGGAGGCCGCCGTCCGCGCCTGACCGCGGCGGCTGCCTCAGCGCCGCCAGCTGACCGTGTCCGACAGTTCGTCGAGCGACAGGTTCGGCGCCAGCTGACGGATGAAGTCGATCGCGTATTCGCGCAGGAAGGCGCCGCGCCGCACCGCCACGCGCGTGACGTTCGGTGCGAACAGGCGGTTGGCGCGGATCGCCCGCAGGCCGGGCGCCAGTTGCTCGGCGGCCATCGATGCGACGATGCCCACGCCCAGCCCCATGGCCACGTATTGCTGGATGACGTCGGAGTCCATCGCGGTCAGCACCACATCGGGCACGAGCTGGCGGGCCTCGAAGGCTTCATCGATGTGGCTGCGGCCGGTGAAGCCCTGGTCATAGGTGATCAGCGGGTGGTCGGCGAGGCTTTCCAGTGTCACGTCCTGCGAACCGAGCAGCGGATGGCCGTCCGGCACGACGATCACGTGATGCCATTCATAGCAGGGGAAGGAGACCAGGCCGTCGAAGCGCGACAGGCCCTCGGTGGCGATGCCGATGTCGGCCTTGCCCGACAGGACCCATTCGGCGATGTGCTCCGGCGCGCTCTGCTGCAGCGCGATCCGCACATCGGGAAACGCGGAGCGGAAGTACTGCACGGCCTTCGGCAGCACGTAACGCGTCTGCGTGTGGGTCGCGGCCACCGACAGCGTGCCGGTGGTCTTGCCTGAATAGGTCTCGCCGGCGCGCTGCAGGTTTTCCGCTTCGAGCAGCAAACGCTCGACGATCTGCAGCACTTCCCTGCCCGGCTCGGTCAGCCCGGTCAGGCGCTTGCCGTTGCGCTCGAAGATGTCGATGCCCAGCTCTTCCTCGAGCTCGCGGATCTGCCGGCTCACGCCGGGCTGCGACGTGAACAGCGCATGCGCGACCTCGGTCAGGTTGTAGCCGCGGCGCGCGGCCTCGCGCACGGATTTCAGTTGCTGGAAGTTCATCGCCCGCTCCGGGATCAGTTCGCGCCGTCGAGGAATACGCGCACGCGCTTGGGTTTCACCAGCACCGTCGCGCCGGCCTGCAGCTGCAGCTGTGCGAAGCGCTCGGCCGGCAGCACCGCCTCGATCAGGCTGCCGTCGTCGCTGCGCTCGAGCTCGAGCTGCGCCAGCGGGCCGATCGCATGCGCGCGCCGCAGCAGCGCGACGATGCCTTCGCCACCGGTGGTGAACGGCTCGACGTCGAGCTCGTGCGGCCGCACATAGCCGACGCCGGCGGCGTCGCGCGCATGGCTGTGGTCGGGCACCGACAGCTCGGCGCCGCCGGCCGCCAGCACGCCTTCATGCACGCGGCCGTGGAACAGGTTGACGTTGCCGAGGAAGCCGTAGACGAAGGGCGTGGCCGGATGGTTGTACACATCATCCGGCGCGCCCGCCTGCTCGACCTGGCCGCGGTTCATCAGCACCACGCGATCCGCCACCTCGAGCGCCTCTTCCTGGTCGTGCGTGACGAAGATGCTGGTCACGTGCAGCTCGTCATGCAGCCGGCGCAGCCAGCGCCGCAGCTCCTTGCGTACCTTCGCATCAAGCGCGCCGAAAGGCTCGTCGAGCAGCAGCACGCGCGGCTCGACTGCCAGCGCGCGTGCCAGCGCGATGCGCTGCCGCTGTCCGCCGGACAGCTGCGCGGGATAGCGGTCGGCCAGCCAGTCGAGCTGCACCAGCGACAGCAGCTGCATTACCTTCTCGCGGATCTGCTTTTCGTCCGGACGCTGCGCACGCGGCTTCACGCGCAGGCCGAAAGCGATGTTGTCGAACACGCTCATGTGGCGGAACAGCGCATAGTGCTGAAAAACGAAGCCGACCTGCCGCTCGCGCACATGGCGCTGCGACGCGTCCTCGCCATCGAGGATCACCTGTCCCTGGTCCGGCTGCTCGAGGCCGGCGATCACGCGCAGCAGCGTGGTCTTGCCGCAGCCCGACGGCCCCAGCAGCGCGGTCAGTTCGCCGGTCGGGAAATCCAGCGACACATTGTCCAGCGCGACGAAATCGCCGAATCGTTTGCCTATGTTCCTGACTTCGATGCTCATCATTCGTCTCCGATTGCGTGGGTGGCCTGCCGATGGACACGCCACTCGATAAAGGACTTCAGCGCCAGCGTCACCAGCGCGAGCAGCGCCAGCAGCGAGGCCACCGCGAATGCGGCTGCGAAGTTGTATTCGTTGTAAAG
>CAZTIF010000124.1:0-7734 GCA_964613635.1 uncultured Bifidobacterium sp.
AATCACTTCGCCTGCTGGTTGTAAGCCTCAATCCCCGCCAGGATTTCCTTCTTCGCGTCGTCCGGACCATACCAGCCGTCGACCTTCACCCACTTGCCCGGCTCCAGGTCCTTGTAGTGTTCGAAGAAGTGCTGGATCTGCTGCAGGCGCAGGTCGTTCAGGTCTTCCGGCTTCTGCCAGTGCGTGTAGATCGGCAGCACCTTGTCGACCGGCACGGCCAGCACTTTCGCATCGCCGCCGGACTCGTCGGTCATCTTCAGCACGCCGATCGGGCGGCAGCGCACCACCACGCCCGGGATCAGCGGGAAAGGCGTGATCACCAGCACGTCGACCGGATCACCATCGTCGGCGATGGTGTTCGGCACATAGCCGTAGTTGCACGGATAGTGCATTGCCGTACCCATGAAGCGGTCCACGAACAGCGCGCCGGTCTCCTTGTCGACCTCGTACTTGATCGGGTCGGCGTTCATCGGAATTTCGATAATGACGTTGACGTCGTTCGGCACGTCGCGGCCGGGCGAGACGTTGTTAAGGCTCATCGTGTTCCTCGGATAAGGTTTGGAAAATTCAAAACCCGCGATTATAGCTGCAGCGGCTTTCCGCTCGCTTACGGGAAAAGCCTCAGGCGTTCCTGCCTGCAGGCTGGGTAGTCAGCGCGCATTCGCGATAGTGCTCGGCTGCCGTTTCGCTCTGGCCAAGCGCCTCGTGCATCTGCGCAAGACGCAGGTGCGCTTCCTGCCGCGTCGCGCGGTCGGTGGCACCAAGCAGCGCATGCTCCAGCTGCCGCTGCGCCTTGCCCCACAGCTTCTGGCGCTGGCACAACGCCCCCAGCAGCAAGGACAGCTCGGCATCGTTCGGCCGCTCGCGCAGCCAGTGCTCGGCCTGCTCGATCTGCGCGAGCAGCGCAGCCGAGCCCTCGGGCGCCGCGCAATTCCGGTACGCGCGAACCAGCCGCACGTCCCACTGCGCAGCCAGCGCTTCCTCGAGGATTTTGGCAGCCTCCTGCGGACGACCGGCGGTGACAAACGCATTCGCCGCCAGCACCGCGACGGCCACGCTGTGGCGGTCGGCATTCGGAACCGTGGACCACAGCTTGCGCAGCGCCTCCAGATCCTCGGCCGCCTTCGGCAGCATTGCCTCGTACGCAAGGTCGCGCAAGCGGCGCGACAGCGTCGGATGCAGCGCATGATGCTTGTCGAGCAGGCGCACCAGCCGCAGCACTTCGGCCCAGTTGCGCGTGGTCTGGTTGACCTTCAGCGCTAGTCGCAAGGCCTGCGCATGGCGGATGCCGTTCGAGTTCAGTTCGTGCAGCGCCGCCAGCGCCGCTTCGGCTTCCTTGTTGTCTTCGGACAGCAATTCGACCGTGCTCATCAGCCGCGCGGTGCGTACCGACGGATCGGCCGCAGCGCTCGCCAGCCACTTGTCGCGCCGCGCCGGCTCCTGCACGCGCTGTGCGGCGCGGGCGGCGATCAGCGCGGCCAGTCCGGCATGCTCGGGCAGCTCGGCCGCGCGCGCAGCGGATTTCTCGGCGCGGCCGTAGCGGCCCTCAAGGTAGGAACGCAATGCATCCTGCAGCGCGCGGCTGGATTCGCGCAGCTGCCGCGTGGCGCGGTATTCAGCGACGCGACGGGGCAACGCCATCGTCGCGCGCACCGCGTTGACAATGGTCAGCAGCAGCAAGAAAGCGGCGGCCAGCGCCAGCAGGAAGAAGTTCAGCGAAACGTCGATCCGGTACGGCGGATAGAACAGCACCACGTTGCCCGGATTGAAACGGGCCAGCACGGCCACGCCGATCGCCGTCGCGAACAGCGTCAGGATCCACAGGAAGAAGCGCATGCTCAAGGCCGGCCCCCCGTCATGGACGCGCGCGCGACTGGCGCACCGCCGCGAGGCTGTTCGACAGCGTCGGCATTTCGATGCTGAGCACGCTCTCGCGCAGCTGGCGGATCAGCTCGCGGCCGGCCTGCGTGTGGCGGTCGGCGGTGTCGAAGTAGCGCTGCAGCGCCTGGTCGGCTTCGGCCAGGTCGCTGCGGAAGGCCGAGTCATTGCGCGACAGCAGCGCCACGCGCGCATTCAGCAGCCGCAGCTTGACGTTCTCTCGCGCGAAGAAGGCTTGCTCGGGCGTCAGCAGCAGCGCCTCCGGCTTGGTGACGGTACGCACGCGCACCAGCTGGCGCACGTCGTTCCACAGGTCGGCGCTCCAGCTGCTCCAGCGTTCCTGCAAGGCGCTGCGCCAGTCCTGTGCCGGCGCGCCCTTCTGCGCGCCCTTCGCCTTCGGGGCAGGACGCGACTTGGGCGGCGCCAGCGGGGCCGGCTCCTCGTCGGACAACAGTGCCATGCTGTCAACCTGCGCAATCAGCGCGTCGAGCTTCACCGCGATGCCGGTCAGGTCGACGCTGGGCAGGCTTTTCAGTTTGTCCACGTCCTGCGCGATCGCGCGGCGGATCGTGATGAATTGCGGACGGTCCGCGCGCGACAGTCGCGTATCGGCATTCTGCAAGGCGATCAGTGCGCCGCGCACATTGCCGGCCAGCTGCAGCTGCTGGCTGGCCGTCGACAGCACCTGCTCGATCTCGGCCAGCGCCCAGTCGTCGCGATTCTTCGCAAGGTCACGGTACAGCTGTTCGAGCGCGATCTGCTGGCTCTGCGATTCAAGCTGGCGCGCTTCCAGCATCGCCAGCTTGGCCTGCATCGAGCGCAGCTCGTCGTCAAGGCGGTCGGCGATCAGCTTGGTCTGGCTGTTCAGCGTGTCGCCGCTCTGCAGCCGCTGCGCGACCTCGCGGCGCAGTTCGGAGACGTCGGAACGGGCAGTCCACCATTGCAAGGCCAGCAGCACGGCCAGCGCGCCGACGGCGAGCCTGAGCCGCGATTCCTTGCCTTCGAACTGATGCTGCAGTCGCAAGCGCAGCGACTCGTGCGCCGCCGGCGGCGGGCCGGCAGGGGTGTCGTTGCGGGCAGCGGCGTCCGCTGCCGGACGCGGCGTGTTGGCGGAATCGTTCAGGTCGCTCATGGGCGCGATTGTAGCGCGGCAAGCAGGGCTTCGTCCCCTGAACCCGTGAGCATTACTCGGGCAAAGCCCATCGCCTGCGCCGTTTCGGCGATGCGCTGGTGCGGCACGATCAGCCGGCAGGTGCGAATCGCATTCCAGCCGGTCTCGCCGGCCAGCTGCAGCACGTCCTGCTGCAGGTTGCGCAGCGCCTCGGAACTGGTGATCACCCAGTCGGGGCCGGCGGCAATGAAGCCGGCCAGCGCAGCACGGCGCGCGGCATCGAGCGGCGGCGCGCCGCGCCGGTAGGCTGCGACCTGATCGACCGCAACGCCGGCCGCGCGCAGCCGGTCGGCCAGCAGCTCGCGGCCGGTTTCGGCGCGCACGATCAGCGCCTTGCGGCCGCGCAGCGCGTCGAGGTCGAGCACGTCAAGAAGGGTCTCGGAATCAGTGCGGTTCGGATCGGTCGGAAAAGCGATCTGTGCATTGGCGTCAGTCAGCCCGTGGCGCGCCAGCGCCTGCCGGCTGCCCTCGCCGACCACGGCGGCGATCACGCCGTCAGGCCAGCGGCCGATGAAGGGGAATGCGGCATCGACCGCGTTCGGGCTGACGAAGGCCACCAGTGCGTAATCCTGCAGCCGGCCGAGCGTGGATTCGAGCGCGCTGCTGTCGTCCAGCGGCTGGATGTCGAGCAGCGGAAACACGTCGGCACGTATGCCGAGGCCGGAAAGGCGTGTGGCCAGCGGGACGGCCTGCGCCCGCGGGCGCGTGATGACGACGCCTGCGCTCACTCGGCCTTGCAGGCAGCCAGGATCGCGTTCGCGTCCTGCGCCTCGAGCTCCCGCGCGACCTGCATGCCGAGCGCCTCGGGCGCATCGGCCGCGCCCTGCACCGTGGCTTTCGCGATGCGCTTGCCATCGGGCGTGGCGACCATCGCGCGCAGCTGCAGCTTGCCCTGCGTGACGGTGGCGAAGGCGGCCAGCGGCACCTGGCAGCTGCCGCCGAAGCTGCGCGACAGCTGGCGCTCGGCGCGCACGGCGCGCTCGGTGTCGGTATGGTTCAGCGGCGCGAGCAGGTCCATCAGCTCGGGACGGTCGGCACGAATTTCGATTGCCATCGCGCCCTGCCCCGGCGCCGGCAGGCTGTCCTCGGGCTCGATGAAGGCGCGAATGCGCGACGCGAGGCCGAGGCGCTTCAGGCCGGCGGCGGCGAGGATGATCGCGGCGTAGTCGCCGCGATCGAGCTTGCCGAGGCGGGTGTCGAGGTTGCCGCGCAGCGGCTGGATAACGAGATGCGGGAAGCGGGCGGCGATCAGCGACTGGCGACGCAGGCTGCTGGTGCCGACGACGGCGCCGGCCGGCAGCTCGGAAAGGCTGGCGTAGTCATTCGACACGAACGCGTCGCGCGGGTCTTCGCGCTCGAGCACGGCGGCCAGCGCGAAGCCTTCGGGCAGCTCCATCGGCACGTCCTTCAGGGAATGAACCGCGAGGTCGGCGCGGCCTTCTTCCATTGCGACCTCGAGCTCTTTCACGAACAGGCCCTTGCCACCGACCTTCGACAGCGTGCGGTCGAGGATCTGGTCGCCGCGGGTGGTCATGCCGAGGATCTCGACGGTGCTGTGCGGATATAATTCAAGCAAGCGCGCGCGGACGTGCTCGGCCTGCCACATGGCGAGCCGGCTTTCGCGCGAAGCGATGATCAGTTTCCCGGAAAATGAAGCGTTCAAGGCAGGCTTTCGGTTCGAGGCCGCCTCGAGCGCGGGACGGCCTGCAGGGTTCGCTAAGGAGGGCTGGCAACAGCCTCCGGACAGGCGCGGATTCTAGCATGTGGCCCTGTCCCGACACCGGCGC
Source organism: uncultured Bifidobacterium sp. (assembly GCA_964613635.1). GTDB lineage: Bacteria > Pseudomonadota > Gammaproteobacteria > Burkholderiales > Burkholderiaceae_D > Pernthalerella. The sequence continues at coordinate 4,837 of CAZTIF010000124.1, forward strand.
ACACCCTGTCTCCCTGACCATGCCCGCCAGCAAAAAAACCTCCGTTCGCGCCGTCAAGGCTGCACCCGCCACCCAACGTCGACCGGAGGCCAAGGCCGCCGACAAGGACGCGCCGCTGAAAGAAGACATTCGCCTGCTCGGCCGCCTGCTCGGCGATGTGCTGCGCCAGCAGGAAGGTGACGCAGTCTTTGACATCGTCGAGACCATTCGCCAGACGGCAGTGCGCTTTCGCCGCGAATCCGACCCGCAGGCCGGCGCCGACCTCGACCGGCTGCTGAAAAAGCTCACGCGCGACCAGACCAATGCGGTGGTGCGCGCGTTCTCGTATTTTTCGCACCTCGCCAACATCGCCGAGGACCAGCACCACAATCGCCGCCGCCGCGCGCACCTGCTGGCCGGCTCCGCGCCGCAGCCCGGCAGCATCGCGGCCACGCTGTCGGCGCTGGACGCGGCCGGCGTGCCCGGCAAGGCGCTGCAGGAATTCTTCAATGACGCGCTGATCTCGCCGGTGCTGACCGCGCACCCGACCGAGGTGCAAAGGAAGAGCATCCTCGACGCCGGCCGCGAGGTCGCGCGCCTGCTCGCGCTGCGCGACCTGCCGATGACGGCCGGCGAACGCCAGCGCAACACGCAGCTGCTGCATGCCGAGGTCGCGAAGCTGTGGCAGACGCGCATGCTGCGCTACCAGCGCCTGACCGTCGATGACGAGATCGAGAACGCGCTGTCGTACTACCGGATCACCTTCCTGCGCGAGCTGCCGGGCCTGATGGAGGACATCGAGCAGGAGACGCTCGCGCAGTATCCGAACCTGCGCAAGCTGTCGCTGCCACCGTTCGTGCAAATGGGCAGCTGGATCGGCGGCGACCGCGACGGCAACCCGAACGTGAATGCGGCGACGATGGAGCGCGCAATGGCGCGCCAGTCGACCACGATCTTCGACTTCTATCTGGACGAAGTGCATGCGCTCGGCGCCGAGCTGTCGATCTCGACGCTGCTGGTGTCGGTCAGCGATGCGCTGCAGGCGATGGCGGATGCGTCGCCGGATCAGTCGCCGCATCGCGCCGACGAGCCCTACCGGCGCGCGCTGATCCTGGTCTATGCAAGGCTGGCCGCGACCGCGCGCAAGCTCGGCGTGACCAATATCCTGCGCCATGAGGTCGGCACGGCCGATGCGTATGCGTCGCCGGACGACTTCATCGCCGACCTCGACGTGATCGGCGACTCGCTGCGCGCGAACCACGGGCTGGCGCTGACGCGTCCGCGGCTGGACACGCTGCGCCGTGCCGCCGGCATCTTCGGCTTCCATCTCGCGACGCTGGACATGCGCCAGAGCTCCGATGTGCATGAGCGCGTGCTGGCCGAACTGTTCCGCGTGGCCGGTGTCGCTGCCGATTACGCCAGCCTGACCGAAAACGACAAGGTCGCACTGCTGCAAGCTGAACTGGCGCAGCCGCGGCTGCTGCGCTCGCCCTACCTCGCCTATTCGGACGAGACGGTGTCGGAACTGGCGGTGCTGAAGGCGGCGCGCACGGTGCGGACGAATTTCGGCGCGCGCGCGATCCGCAATTACATCATCTCGCACACCGAGACCGTGTCCGACCTGCTGGAAGTGCTGCTGCTGCAGCGCGAGACCGGCCTGGTGCGCCTGCGCGAAGACGGCACGCCGGAAGCCGAGCTGATGGTGATACCGCTGTTCGAGACCATCCCCGACCTGCGCCATGCGTCCGGCATCATGGACGGCTGGCTGTCGCTGCCGCCGGTGCGCACGCTGGTCGCGCAGCAGGGCGAGCTGCAGGAAGTGATGCTCGGCTATTCGGACTCGAACAAGGACGGCGGCTTCCTGACCTCGAACTGGGAGCTGTACAAGGCCGAAGTGGCGCTGGTGCAGGTGTTCGAGCGGCACCGCGTGAAGCTGCGCCTGTTCCACGGCCGCGGCGGCACGGTCGGCCGCGGCGGCGGCCCCAGCCATGACGCGATCCTCGCGCAGCCGGAAGGCACGGTGAACGGACAATTCCGGCTGACCGAGCAGGGCGAGATCATTGCATCGAAGTTCTCCAACCCCGAAATCGGCCGGCGCAACCTCGAGCTGGTGGTCGGCGCGGTGATGGAAGCGAGCCTGCGTCCGCCGCATGCGGACGGCAAGCGCGCGAAGCGGCTGGCGGAATTCGAGCGCGTGATGGAGACGCTGTCCGAATACGCGTATCGCGCCTATCGCAACCTCGTGTACGAAACACCCGGCTTCACCGACTATTTCTTCGCCGCGACGCCGATCGCCGAGATTGCCGAACTGAACATCGGTTCGCGCCCGGCATCGCGCAAATCGACGCAGCGCATCGAAGACCTGCGCGCGATTCCGTGGGGCTTCTCATGGGGCCAGTGTCGTCTGCTGCTGCCGGGCTGGTATGGTTTCGGCAGCGCGGTCGATGCCTGGCTGAAGGACGAAGCCAGCGGCACGCGCAAGGCCAAGCTGGCGCAGCTGCGCGCGATGGTGAAGGAATGGCCGTTCTTCTCGACGCTGCTGTCGAACATGGACATGGTGCTGGCCAAGACCGACCTCGCGGTCGCGTCGCGCTATGCGGGGCTGGTGGCCGACCGCAAGCTGCGCAATGCGATCTTCAAGCGGATTGCGGCCGAGCACGGGCTGGCGGTGGATTGCCTCGCGCTGGTGACTGGCGCGAAGGACAGGCTGTCCGGAAACCCGACGCTGGCGCGCTCGATCAAGAACCGCTTTGCCTACCTCGACCCGCTGAACCACCTGCAGGTGGAGCTGATCAAGCGGCACCGCAGCTGGAAGGAACAGGGACGCGAGTCCGACATCCGCGTGCACCGCGGCATTCACCTGTCGATCAACGGGGTGGCAGCGGGGCTGAGGAATACGGGGTAAGGCGGGGGCTTCCT
>CAZTIF010000125.1:0-7570 GCA_964613635.1 uncultured Bifidobacterium sp.
GTCTCCTGCCGTCAATCCCCCGCTTCCCCGAGAATCCGCGAAGAACCTTTTTTTATGGACAGTAGCTCTGCTTACTTCGCCGTCATGAGAGCGACCGTCGTATCCAGCATACGGTTCGAGAAACAAAAAGAGACCGCTAATGCGGTCTCTTTTTTCGCCGCTGCGCGGCGACCCACTCATTGTGGCTTCGGCCGGCCCTTCGGGCCTTAACTTCGGCTGCGCCGAAGTTAGCCTACGCCGCAACGAATGGGGCAGCAGTGCTGCTTACTTCGCGGTCATGAGAGCGACAGTGGTGTCCAGCATGCGGTTGCTGAAGCCCCATTCGTTGTCATACCAGGACGAGACTTTAACGAGGCGACCCGAAACTTTGGTCAGCGTCGCATCAAAGTTCGACGACGCCGGGTTGTGGTTGTAGTCGATCGACACCAGCGGTGCGGTGTTGTACGTCAGGATGCCCTTCAGCGCGCCGTCGGCAGCTTCCTTCATGATCGCGTTGACTTCGTCAGCCGTCGTGTCACGTGCAGCGACGAAGGACAGGTCGACGACCGAGACGTTGATGGTCGGGACGCGGATCGCGTAGCCATCGAGCTTGCCGTTCAGTTCCGGCAGCACCAGGCCCACTGCCGCCGCAGCGCCGGTCTTGGTCGGGATCATCGACATCGTGGCCGAACGCGCACGGCGCAGGTCTTCGTGCATCACGTCGGTCAGCACCTGGTCGTTGGTGTACGCGTGAACGGTAGTCATCAGGCCGTTCAGCACGCCGATCTTGTCGTTCAGCGGCTTGACCAGCGGCGCGAGGCAGTTGGTGGTGCACGATGCGTTCGAGATCACGGTGTCGCTCGACTTCAGTACCGACTGGTTCACGCCGTACACGACGGTGGCGTCCACATCCTTGCCGCCCGGCGCGGAGATGATCACCTTCTTCGCGCCGCCCTTCAGGTGCGCGGACGCCTTTTCCTTCGACGTGAAGAAGCCGGTGCACTCGAGCACGACGTCAACGCCCAGCTCGCCCCACGGAATCTGCGCCGGGTCACGCTGCGCGAACACGCGGATCTTGTCGCCGTTGACGATCATGAAGTCGCCCTCGACCGACACGGTGCCCGGAAACTTGCCGTGCGCGGTGTCGTACTGGGTCAGGTGCGCATTCGACTCCGGATTGCCGAGGTCGTTGATCGCGACGATCTGGATGTCGTGCTTTTTGCCGCCTTCGTAGTGGGCGCGCAGGATGTTGCGGCCGATGCGGCCGTAGCCATTGATGGCAACCTTGATGGTCATGCTGATCTCCTGATGTGAAATGCGTTAACCGTATCGTGTCAAATCAGTTCAGCACCGATTTGACCGCAGCCACGACCTTCTCGGTCGTGAAGCCGAAATGTTTGAACAATGTGCCGGCCGGAGCAGACTCGCCGAAGGTGTCGATGCCGACCACCTTGCCCTCGAGGCCGACATACTTGAACCAGAAATCGGTGACGCCGGCCTCGACCGCGACGCGCGGCAGGCCTTTCGGCAGCACGCTTGCCTTGTACGCGGCATCCTGGCGCTCGAACACGTCGGCGCTCGGCATAGACACCACGCGCACGGCCACACCTTCGGCTGCCAGCGCATCGGCCGACTTGATCGCCAGTTCGACCTCGGAACCGGTCGCGATGATCACCGCCTTCGCATCCGCCGCGTCCCGCAGCACATAGGCACCGCGCGCGACGTCGGCCACCTGGGCCGCGCTGCGCTCGAGGAAAGGCAGGTTCTGGCGCGAGAAGATCAGCGTGCTCGGGCCAGTGCGACGACGCACGGCCTCGGCCCACGCCACTGCCGACTCGACGGTGTCGCACGGACGCCAGTTGTCGAGGTTCGGGATCAGCCGCAGGCTGGAAATATGCTCGACCGACTGGTGCGTCGGGCCGTCCTCGCCAAGGCCGATCGAATCATGCGTGAACACGAACAGCGAGCGCTGCTTCATCAGCGCCGCCATGCGCAGCGCATTGCGGCTGTAGTCGGAGAAGGTCAGGAAAGTCGCACCGAACGGCAGGAAGCCGCCATGCAGCGCAATGCCGTTCATGATCGCGCTCATGCCGAACTCGCGCACGCCATAGTTGATGTGGTTGCCCGGCTGGCCCGAACGAACTGCGACGCACTCTTTCCAGTTGGTCAGGTTGGAGCCGGTCAGGTCGGCGGAGCCGCCGAGGAATTCCGGCAGTACCTGTGCCAGTGCCTGGATCGCATTCTGGCTCGCCTTGCGGGTCGCGATGGTCTCTTTCTTCTCGATGCAGGCCGCGATCATCGCCGCAACTGCCTCATCGAAGTTGGCCGGCAGCTCGCCTTTCATGCGGCGCTCGAACTCGGCCGCCTCGGCCGGGAACTGCGCGCGGTACGCGGCGAACTTCGCATTCCATGCAGACTGCAGCTCGCTGCCCTTCGCCTTCGCATCCCATGCGGCATAGACATCGGCCGGGATCTCGAACGGCGCGTGCGGCCAGTCGATCGCGGCGCGGGTCGCGGCAATTTCTGCGTCGCCGAGCGCGGCGCCGTGTACCTTGTCGCTGCCCTGCATGTTCGGCGCGCCCTTGCCGATGACGCTCTTGCAGCAGATCAGGGTCGGCTTGCCGGCCTTCTTGGCGGCGGCGATCGCCGCGTCGACTGCAGCCACGTCATGGCCGTCGACGTTCGGAACCACATGCCAGCCATAGGATTCGAAACGCTTCGGCGTGTCGTCCTTGAACCAGCCGTCGACCTTGCCGTCGATCGAGATGCCGTTGTCGTCATACATCACGATCAGCTTCGACAATCCGAGGGTGCCAGCCAGCGAGCACACTTCGTGGCTGATGCCTTCCATCAGGCAGCCGTCGCCGAGGAACACATAGGTGTAATGGTCGACGATGTCGAAGCCCGGCTTGTTGAACTGCGACGCCAGCAGCCACTCGGACAGTGCCATGCCGACGGCGTTGGCAATGCCCTGGCCGAGCGGACCGGTGGTAGTCTCGACGCCCGGCGTGATGTCGACTTCCGGGTGGCCCGGGGTCTTCGAATGCAGCTGGCGGAAGTTGCGCAGCTCGTCCATCGACAGCGCATAGCCGGACAGGTGCAGCAGCGAGTACAGCAGCATCGAGCCGTGGCCGTTGGAGACGACGAAGCGATCGCGGTCGGACCATTTCGGGTCGGCCGGATTGTGGCGCAGGTGGCGACCCCACAGCGCGACGGCGATCTCGGCCATGCCCATCGGCATGCCAGGGTGGCCGGAGTTGGCTTTCTGGACAGCGTCCATTGCCAGTGCGCGAATCGCATTGGCCATCTTGCGAGTGTCTGGGGATGAGCTCATATTGCCAAAATTGAATGGAATGGAGGGGGGGCAAAGCGCGGACCGCACCGCCGACCGAAAAGCCTGAGATTTTACCAGAGAGCCCCCGCCCGCTTAAAATCAGCCGACCAGCCAATTCGGCATCCCCCTGCGAGACCCGCATGCCCCGCTTTTACTGCAACCTCCCCCTCGACGTCGGCATGCAGCTCGACCTGCCCGAACCGGTGGCACACCATCTGGCAGTGCTGCGCCTGGCTGCCGGCGACACGCTGACCCTGTTCAACGGACAAGGCGGCGAATACAGCGCCGTGCTGACCGCGGTCGAGCGCCGCCGCTGCAGCGTCGAGGTCAAGGCCTTCAATGCGCGCGAGGCGGAGCCCGGCCATGCGCTGACGCTGGCGCAGGCGCTGCCGGAAGGCTCGAAGATGGACTGGATCGTCGAAAAAGCCGTCGAACTCGGCGTCACGGCGATACAGCCGCTGGCCGCCGCCCGCTCGGTGGTTCGGCTGTCAGAGGAACGCGCCGCGAAGAAGCTGGCGCACTGGCAGGCGATTGCGGTGGCCGCTGCCGAGCAGTGCGGACGCAATCGCGTGCCGCCGGTCGCCGAGCCGCAGTCCTTCGGCAGCTGGGTCGCGCAGCGCGACCTGCACCCGCGCATCCTGCTGTCGCCGCGCGCCGCCCAGTCACTGTCGGACTGGGCGCGCCATCATCCGCCGCAGGCGATGACGGTGATGGTCGGCCCCGAAGGCGGCTTCAGCGCCGACGAAGAGGCAGCCGCGATCGCGCACGGCGCGCTCTGCCTGTCGCTGGGCGAGCGGGTGCTGCGCACCGAGACCGCCGGGCTGGCGGTGCTGTCCGCGCTGAACGCGCTGTGGGGTGAATTCTGACCATGGAATGGCTGTCCCGCCTGCGCGCGGTGTTCGGGCGCGTACCGGCAGTGATTCCGCAGCCGCTGTGGCAGGCGACGCTGGCGCGGCTGCCCTTCCTCGACCGACTCGACGAGGCCGACACGCTCCGGCTGAAGTCGCTCTGCGAGCAACTGCTCGACCGCAAGCCGCTGTCCGGCGCAAGAGGCTTCGAGGTCAGCGACGAGATCGCGGTACTGGTGGCGGCGCAGGCCTGCCTGCTGGTGCTGAAGCTCGATCTCGCGCTGTATGACGACATGTCCGCGATCATCGTGTTTCCCGATGCGTTCGGCGTGAAGCAGCAGCATGTGGACGAGGCCGGCGTGGTGCATGAATGGGACGAGGAACTGGCCGGCGAGGCGGTCGAGCAAGGCGGCGCGGTGGTGCTGTCGTGGCAGGACGTGGCGCTGCAGCACGAGCCCGGCGCAACCCACAACATTGTCATCCACGAATTCGCCCACAAGATCGACATGGGCCGCGGCGCCGCCAACGGCTGCCCGCCCTTCCTGCCGGTGCTGCACGACCCGGCGCTGCTGAACGACTGGCCGGCGGTGTTCAACGCCGCCTATGACGACTTTTGCGCGCGTGTCGACCATCTGGAAAACAGCCTGCCGGCCGATTTCGACCCCGAGCAGGACGATGATGCCGACCTGTACGACGCGCTGGCGGCGGAGCTGCCGCTGGATCCGTATGCGTCGCGCGATCCGGCCGAGTTCTTTGCAGTGGCGTCCGAGGCCTTTTTCGTCGATCCGCAGCCGCTGGCCGATGGCTATCCGCAGGTTTACCGCAAGTTGACAGCCTACTATCTGCAAAACCCGCTCGATCGCGGCAGAAGCGGGCGATGACGCGGGGGAAACCCACTATAATCGTGGGTTTTGAACTGCGGCCGGAGCCAGCCTCCCGATGAAGGTCTTTCGCGGACTCCCCAATGCCGAAGCGCGCCGCCCGTGCGCGCTCACGATCGGCAATTTCGATGGCGTGCATCGCGGCCACCGCGCGCTGCTCGCGCGCGTTGCCGACGCGGCCGCGCGCCTCGGAGTGGACAGCGCGGTGATGACCTTCGAGCCGCATCCGCGCGAATACTTTGCGCACCTGTCCGGCGACGAAAGCCGTGCGCCGCTGCGCATTGCCAACCTGCGCGACAAACTGCAGGCGCTGGAGCAGTGCGGCGTCGACCGCGTGATCGTCGAGCACTTCAGCGCACGCTTCGCCGCGCTGTCGCCGGAGCGCTTCATCGAAGACGTGCTGGTCGGCGGCATGCACGTGAAATGGCTGATCGTCGGCGACGATTTCCGTTTCGGTGCCAAGCGCGCCGGCGACTTTGCGATGCTGGTCGAGGCCGGCCGACGGCACGGCTTCGCGGTGGTCGCGCTGCCGACCGTGATGCATGACGACACGCGCATCTCCTCGTCCGCAGTGCGCGCCGCGCTGGCCGACGGCGACTTCGCGCGCGCGCAGGACCTGCTCGGCCATCCGTATGCCATCTCCGGCCATGTGCAGCATGGCCGCAAGCTCGGCCGCACGATCGGTTTCCCGACGCTGAACCTGAAGGTCGCGCACAAGCGCCCGGCCGCGTCCGGCATCTTCGTCGTGCAGGTGCATGGCCTCGGCGAGCGTCCGCGGCCGGCGGTGGCCAGCCTCGGCGTGCGGCCGACCGTCGAGGACAACGGCCGCGTGCTGCTCGAGGTGCACCTGTTCGACTTCAGCGGCGACTGCTACGGCAAGCTGATCCGCGTCGAGCTCCTGAAAAAGCTGCGCGACGAAGCCAAGTATGACGACCTCGACAGCCTGACGCGCGCGATCGATGCCGATGCGCGCGCCGCCCGCGAATTTTTCGCGCAGCGCGCCGCTGCGTGATCCAAGAATCCTGAATAGCCAACCGAAGCCCATCCATGTCCGACAACAGCAAGAAGCCCGAGAACAAATACCCGGTCAACATGACCGAGACCGCCTTCCCGATGCGCGGCGACCTCGCCAAGCGCGAGCCGCAGTGGGTCGCGCAGTGGCAGCAGAAGCAGCTGTACCAGCGCATCCGCAAGGCCTCGGCCGGCCGGCCGAAGTTCATCCTGCATGACGGCCCGCCGTATGCGAACGGCGACATCCACATCGGCCACGCGGTGAACAAGATCCTCAAGGACATGATCGTCAAGACGCGCCAGCTCGACGGCTTCGACGCGCAGTACGTGCCGGGCTGGGACTGCCACGGCATGCCGATCGAGATCCAGATCGAGAAACAGTTCGGCAAGCACCTGCCGACCGCCGAGGTGCTGGCGAAGTCGCGCGCGTATGCGGCCGAACAGGTCGAGCGGCAGAAGAAGGACTTCATCCGCCTCGGCGTGCTCGGCGACTGGGGCAACCCGTACCTGACGATGAACCACGGGAACGAGGCCGACGAAATCCGTGCGCTCGGCCAGATCCTCGACAAAGGCTATGTATACCGCGGCCTGAAGCCGGTGAACTGGTGCTTCGACTGCGGCTCGGCACTGGCCGAAGCGGAAGTCGAATACCAGGACAAGCGCGATCCGGCGATCGACGTCGGCTTCCCGTTCGCCGAGCATGACAAGGTCGCGCAGGCCTTCGGCCTGGCGTCGCTGCCGACCGACAAGGGCTATGTGGTGATCTGGACCACCACGCCGTGGACCATCCCGTCGAACCAGGCGCTGAATGTGCATCCGGAATTCGACTACGCGCTGGTACAGACCGAACGCAATGGCGAGCCGCTGCTGCTGATCCTCGCGAAGGACCTGGTCGGCGACTGCCTGCAGCGTTACGGCCTGACCGGCAGCGTGATCGCAACGACCAAAGGCGAGGCGCTGTCGCTGCTGAAATTCCGCCACTCGCTGGCCGCTGTCGATGCCGGTTACGACCGCCTGTCGCCGATCTATCTCGGCGAGTACGTGACCGCCGATTCCGGCACCGGCATCGTCCACTCGGCGCCTGCGTACGGCGTGGAAGACTATGCGTCCTGCAAGGCGCACGGCATGAAGGACGACGACATCCTGAACCCGGTGATGGGCGACGGCCGCTATGCATCGACGCTGCCGCTGTTCGGCGGCATGACGATCTGGGAAGCGTCGAAGCCGATCTGCGCGGCGCTCGAGCAGGCCGGCTCGCTGTTCAAGCTGGTGATGTTCGACCACAGCTACATGCACTGCTGGCGCCACAAGACGCCGATCATCTACCGCGCAACCTCGCAATGGTTCGCCAGCATGGACCGCACGCCGAAGGCCGGCGGCGCATCGCTGCGCGAGACTGCGCTGGCGGCGGTCGAGGCAACCCGCTTCTATCCGTCGTGGGGCAAGGCACGACTGCACGGCATGATCGCGAACCGTCCGGACTGGACGCTGTCGCGCCAGCGCCAGTGGGGCGTGCC
>CAZTIF010000126.1:0-7564 GCA_964613635.1 uncultured Bifidobacterium sp.
CCGTGGGAAGCGCCTTGCATCGAGCCCGCCAGCACGCCGAGGTCAGCCCCGTGCGTGATGTCGCTCCAGAAAGGCGCGCTCCGACGTTCGGCATCGAGCTGGTTCAGCGCATGGGTCAACTCCGCCCAACGGCGCGCTGCATCATGACCGGCTTGCGCGTGATCGGTTTGCCCGGCTGCCTGCGCCAGCGCGCCCCATGGCTCGCCACTGTCACCGAACCAGCGCTGATCCAGCGCCGGCAAGGCAATCCGGGCGGACAGGTCTTCGCGCTGGTAGCCGTCGAGGAAACGCTCGAGCTGGTCGTCACTGCGGTCCGCTGCCGGCTGGCGGTCCGGCTGGTACGGCTGGCCCGGTGAAGCAGCCGCAGCTTCGCTGGTGCCGGCGCCGCTGCCGGTAGGCGGCACAGCCGCGCCCTTGGCCGTCTCTTGATTGCTCCCGATGACAGTCGGCGTCACGGTCTTGCTGCCAAAGCTGATACTGAAGTCGTCCGACGCAGTCGAACACTCGCCATGGCCGTCGCTGGCAATGACACGAACGTCGATGCCGGATCTCGCATTGGCCGGGGCCGTGCCGCTGAAGGTCTGCGTGGCGGCGTCGAACCTGAGCCAGCTCGGCAGCGCCTTGCCATTGGACAGGGTGGCCACGTAGCGCAGCGTGTCGTTGCGGTCCACATCCCTGAAGCTGCCTGCGGGCAGCTGCCATGTGAAGTCCTTGCCTCTCGCGAGTTGTACATTGCTCAGACAGCGCACCAGGTCGGGCGCATCGTTGGTGCCCTGCACGGTCACCGTCAATACGCCTTTGCCGCGATTTGTGCCGTCGCTGGCCAGGTAGATGAAACTCTCCGTGACCTTCTCGCCTGCGCCCAGGCCTTGCAGTCTGGTCGAGCATTCATCGAGTTCATAGACGTAGGCGCCGTTGGACAGCAGGTTCAGCGTGCCGTAGTCGCCGCGCCGGATGCCGGGCTCGGCCACGCGCAGGCGTGTGCCTTCCGGATCGCGGTCGTTGGCAAGCACATTGCCCCGCGCGAAAAGCTTGCGATCCTCGATCACGCCGACGGCATCGGGCGCGGTGACCGGTGCCTGATTGACGTTGACGGATTCCACCGTCAGGGCAAAGCTCTGGCTCGCCTGTGCGCCTGCCAAATCGGTGGCGGTGACACGCACGGCATAGTTGCCTGCCGAGGCCGGCGTGCCGGAGAACGTACCGGTCAGGGGGTTGAAGCTCAGCCAGTCCGGCAGCGGATCGCCGTTCGCCAGCGTGGCCGTGCAGGCGAGCGCATCGCCCATATCGACATCGCGGAAGCTGTCTGCGGGCAGCGTGAAGCTGAAGGCGCTGTCCTCGAGGGCGCGCAGGTCGGATAGAGGCATGCCGGCTTCGGGCGCGTCGTTGGTGTTTTGCACCGTGATGCGGAAGCTTACCCTGGCAGCAGCACCGAAATGATCCCTGCCTTCCACCATAATCGCGAGCTTACCCACGTCATCGTTGGCAGGTTTTCCGCTCAGTGTGCGGGAAACAGGATCGAAGCTCAGCCATGTCGGCAAAGGATCGCCGTTGGCCAGTCGCACCACCACCTGCATTTCGTCGGATGCGTCGGGATCGCTGAACAGGTTGGCGGGCAGGATCAAGCTGAAATCCTGATCTTCGGTCGCTGTCGTGTCGTCCATTTGCCGGCCTGCCACGGGGGAACGATTCATCTGTTCCGTCAGCGATATCACTGTACCGTCTTCAAAAGCCAGCGCCAGAATGACCGGTTCGCCCTCCGAGCCATGGTAGTTATCGATCCGCACCGCATCGACATCGCTGTAATGCAAGACGAGCGTAGTGCCATCCCATTCATGGCGGATATCTTCTGGCCGGATGTCAGTCCCGAAGCGGATGTAATTGAAATCGTTCGCACCGCTGTCGATGATTGTGTCTATGCCATCGTCTTTGTTAAAGACGTAGGCATCGTCACCCGCGGCACCGGAGAGTGCGTCGTTATCACCACCGCCATGGAGCCTGTCGGAAAGATTTGTCCCGGTCAGTTCGTTCGATTGCTCGTCGCCTTCAATCAGGAAACCACCCGAAATCAGGGCTGCAAAATCCCAAACTGTGCCATCGCCGAATTCGAAGCGATCAACGGCATGACCACCTGCGAGCACGTCGTTTGGATTAAATCCGGTCAGATGCAGAATGTCGCCATCGCCGCCATAAGAGATACGGAGCGAATGGCCACCGTTGCCGTCTTCCTCAAAACGCAGATGGGTGCGTAACGCTTCCGGATCGATGCCGGTCCCAAAGCGCAACACATTGCCAGCATCCGGGGCAGCGACATTTTCGACAAAGACTTCGCCGTCGCCAATGTTGATGTCATGGATACCCTGTGTGCGATCGCCATAGCGCACCCCGCGCGCCATCAACTCATCGAATGACAGGCTGACGCCCCACCAGGACAGAATGATTTCCGAAACCGGCGCCTGCATGCCTTGTGCTCGCGGGTCGAACCCGGCAAAGCGGACCACATCGCCCTCTTCATTCAAGCGCAGCAGCAAGTCGCGTCCGTCAAACTCCAGACGCAGGTCGGCGGCATGGATTTCGCCGCTGATCTCGATCCGGTTCGAGTCTTTCGAACGCCAGGTTTCGGCAATCAGCGTCTCTGCCGGGGGAGCGCCCCGGTTCTTTTGAATACGATAGGTGTCCGAGCCTGCACCGCCGATCAGATGATCCGCACCCCCCTGTGCATTGAACATGTCGGCACCGTCACCGCCGACCAGCGTGTCGGCCAACGACGTTCCGAAGAGCCAGCCGCCTTCGTTGCTGCCCTTCTCGATCTTGCCGGCAGGCTCGATGGATTTGGCCACGATCTCAGTGCCGTCGGCGAAACGAATGATGTCCACCGACCGGGTCTGCGTCGCGCGGCCCGGCGCATAACCGCGCAGGACCACCCGGTCGCCGGGCTGATTGGCAAACTCGATCACCAGATCGCCGTTCTGCTCCGAATAGCGCAGGTCTTGCGGACGAATGCCGGGGCCGAAGGCGAGGATGTTGGGATCGTCATCGATGACCATGCCGCCGAAACCAAAGCCAAAGCCGCCGTCACCGCCGAAGCCACCGCCCCAACCGTCACCCAAGGCAACCGACTCGGAAGTCCATGTCGGTATGACACCGCCAAATTGCCATTTGAGGACACGATGGTCGTCATCGATGATCACTTCGCCGTGGCCGGGGTGGTACAGATAGGTGTCGCCATCCCATTCCCCGAACAGCTGATCGTTGCCTGTGCCGCCGGCAAGCTGGTCTGCTTGCCAGCCGCCGTAGATCACATCGTTTCCGGCATCGCCCTCGAGCACGTCAGCACCGTGACCGCCGTGGATCAGGTCGTCGCCGTCGCCACCGAAGACGGTGTCGTTACCGGCCAGACCCAGCGCGAGGTCATTGCCCGACAGCGCGTTCAGCGTGTCGCCATCGGGCGTACCGTACAGAACGTCGTCGCGTTCGCTCGCGGCGTTGTCTCCATGTCGGGCAGCAGCGAACAGATTGCCTGACTGCGCATACGCCACCGCCTCCTTCCCGCCGGCCGGAGCCACCGTGCCGCTCAGCTCGAAGCCGGCGCCATCAAAGGCCAGTGGAGTTTCGGTCGTTGCCGACTGCAAGGCGCTCGCATTGGCTTGCAGCCAGCCGGCAAGGTCGAACACGCGCGTCCTGCCATCCGCATCGATGAACTGTATGCGCTCCAGATCGCCCGGCAACTCGCTGGTGCGTGCATTGCCGAGCGTGATCGAGCCACCGGCACCCGCATCCACCAGCAGCACAACGCGCCTCTCGCGATCCGGCGCCACCGAGAGCATGGCGGGCGTGATGGTCGCGCCGAACGACAGGGTGTCGGCTCCACCGCCGACGCGCAGCGTGTCGTGGCCATCGCCGTGGTTGAAGACAATCACGTCATCGCCGTCAACGGTGTCAAGAATGTCGTTACCTGCCTCGCCAGCGACGAGATTCTCGCCGGCTCCCGCGTGGACCTTGTCGTCGCCGCTGCCGGCAGAAACCAGATCATCGCCGGCATCGAGGTTAACGTTGTCGTTGTTGCCGCGCGCCTGTACGGTGACGGACTCGCCGGTGCGATCGTAAATATCATCATCAGACTGGCTGCCGAGGATACGGGTCGAGTTGCCCCAATAGCGCTGCTGCCAGCCCATCTTGCCGCGGTCGGCGCGAGCGATTACTTGAGCCAGCGTCCACTCGGTGCCGTCGTCGAAGCGGAAATGCCGGAGCGCGCCGCGCCCGAGGTCGGACCCGCTGTCGGTGCGAACGATCAGCGCGTCGTTGCCGCCGATGCCGATGAGCAGGTTGCGATAACCGACATCACCCGCCTGGCCGCTCCAACTCGCCTCCCCCAGCTGCACCGACACGTCCTCGGGCCGAATGCCCGGCGCAAACACCACGGTGTCGTTGGCCACCACCAGGCTCGCGCCCACCGCGTTGTCCAGGCCCATGCCGGTGGTGACGCGATAGCTGTTGCTGCCCTCGCCGCCATGGAGCCAGTCCCGGTCCGCACCGCCGTCCAGCGTGTCATCACCCGCTTCGCCGTAGAGCTTGTCACTGCCCGCGCCGCCGGTGAGCGCGTCGTGGCCTTCCCGGCCATGGAGCGTGCTGTCCTTCGCGGTACCGACAAGGGCGTCCTCGCCCGGCGAACCGTAGAGGATTTCTGCATCTTCGCTGACGTTGAGCTTGGCGAGCACGTCATCAGCACTCAGGCTGGCACCGTTATCGAATTCGAAGCGGTCGATGCGCTGCCAGCTGCTCAGCCAGTTCTTGACGCGCACCGCGTCACCTGTCGCGGCGACAGTGGCGATCAGGTCGTTGCCGTCGCGGGTGAAGCGCACGTCGTTCTGGTCGATGCCGGGCTTGAACAGCACGCGGCCATGGCTGTCGGCAAGGGTGTCCTGGCCATCGCCGGTGCCGAAGTGGTAGGTGTCGTAGTCACCCAGATCCTCGAACTGGTCGTTGCCGGCGCCACCGTCGATCGTGTCGCCCTGATACACGCTAACAATGGCGTCGTCACCCTTGGTAGCCACTATCGCGCGCGTGGCAAAGTCGGCGCGATTCCAAATCGTGCCGTCGGCAAAGCGCAGTTGCTCGATACCCCGCTCGGTTGACCAGATATCGGCTTGGCCGCGCACGGTAAGTTTGCTGCCATCGGGCAGCGTGACGGCCATATCGCCTTGCAGTGTCCAGCGCACGGTGACATCGGCAGGCGTCACGCCAGCGGCCAGTTCCACCGCGTCCTCGCCAGCGGTGTAAGCTTCGTTGATGACATCCTGGCCATCACCCAGGCTGAAGCGGTAAGTGTCGGAGCCTGTCCCACCTTCAAGAATGTCGCCGCCCGCGCCACCTGCCAGCGTGTCGTCGCCGGAGAGGCCGGTCAGTTTGTCGTTACCGGCGTCGCCCTCGATCAGGTCGTCTCGCTCGGTGAAACCGAGCAATTCATCATTGGCGTCTCCACCCAGCAGCACCTGAGACCTGATTTCTTCCAAGCCCCATACGGTGCCGTCGGCAAAGACAATCTCTTCGACCGCATGGCGATTGCTCTCGTTAAAGTGGCTTTTGACGGTGAGCGTCTCGCCTGTGTCGCGGATGGTGAATTTGAGGTCGTCGCTGACCTGCCAGCCGTGGATCGTGCGCCCTCGCTCCAATCGAACTTCCGAGGACAGCACACCCGCCTTCAGTTCGATGCGGTCGGTCTCACCCTGTTGCCAGGAGTCTTCGATGATCGTGTCGTTCCCATCACCACGGCCGAAGCGGTAGGTGTCGGAGCCGGTCCCACCTTCGAAAAAGTCATCACCAGTGCCACCTGCCAACGTGTCGTCGCCGGAAAGGCCGGTCAGTTTGTCGTTACCGGCGTCGCCCTCGATCAAGTCGTCTCGCTCGCTGAAACCGCGCAACTCATCGTTGGCGTCTCTACCCAGCAGCACCTGCGACCTGATTTCTTCCAAGCCCCATACGGTGCCGTCGGCAAAGGCAATCTCTTCGACCGCATGGCGATCGCTCTCGTTAAAATTGCTTTTGACGGTGAGCGTCTCGCCGGTGTCGCGGATGGTGATTTTGAGGTCGTTGCTGACCTGCCAATCTTGGATCGTGCGCCCTCGCTCCAACCGAACTTCCGAGGACAGCACACTCGCCTTCAGTTCGAGGCGGTCGGTCTCACGTTGTTGCCAAGAGTCTTCGATGATCGTGTCGTTTCCATCACCACGGCCGAAGCGGTAGGTGTCGGAGCCGGTTCCGCCCAGTAATTTGTCGTCACCAGCGCCGCCGTTGAGGATGTCGTTCCCGGCAGCGCCGGTCAGGGTGTCGTTGCCGCCATGACCCAGCAAAAGGTCATTGCCACCAAAAGCATCGAGCTGATCGTTGGATTCGGTGCCGCGCAGCACGTCATCGCTTTCCGACGGACCTCCCACTGCCCCCCGGCCCTTGAGCACGGTGTCCATTGTCTGCGCCACATCCGCACCCAGTGGCCGCAGTGCCGCCTTGAAGCTCGCCATGTCGAGACGATTCAAGAGCCCCATGTCCTTGAGCGAGTAGAGGAAGTCGCCCAGATCCGACAGCCCTGTCTCGCGGTCGCTCTCGATGCGCGTGGCCAGCATCTGTGCCGCGGCAGTGAGGTCGCCCACAACGGATTCGGCCTCGGCATCCCAGTGGTAGGCAATGCTCTGGAAAAGACTACTCAGGCGGCTTTGCGACATAAGCTGGCCGTAGACCAGCCCTTTGAGTTCATCCCAGGCTTGCAGCAGCACAGGCGCAGCGCGGCCATGCGGATTGGGATCGCGCATGCCCCAGCACCAGACACCGACCCACTCCTCGCCCATGAACTCTTCCAGGGCTTCGAGCTTGCGGGCATCGCCGATAGCATTGCCGTAGATCATGCGCGAGGCGCGGCTAGCTGGGTCAACGTTCTGTACGCCCGCCCAGCGGTAGATGATCTGCGTGACAAGAGCGTCCCGCTCTTCTGGCGTGGATGCTTGCGTGAAGGCTGTGACGAGCGTCTTGAGCTCGCCTGTGGCATCCATCGCCATGGCTTGCTGCAGGTCGCGCACCTTGCCGTAGCCTTGGGCGTCGGGAAGCAGCGCGATGTCTTCCGGGACGTCTACCCACTCGGTAGGTACGCTGTAGGTGGGATCGGTCTGCACCCACACGTCGGTGGCAGCGCGGGTCTGGCCGTCGGTGGTGGTGTAGCTGCCTTCCTGCCGGTGGGCGTTACCTTGGGCGTCGATGTGGCTGGAGCTGGTGTAATCAAGGTTGATACTTTTCACCCCGGCTTCATCGAGCCTGAGCAACTCACCCTCGGAGGTGTAGCCATCACCATCGCTGTCTATCCACACTTGCAGCCGGGTGAATTCCGCATCGTTATTGTCGATGACGCCATCTACGTTGCTATCAAGTCCGCGAAGTGCGTCGAAACCGTTTGCGGCTTTCTGACCGTTGGAAAGGAGTGTCTCGGAGCCAAAGAGTTCGCGACCGCTGTCAATCGTGCCATTGGCATCGAGGTCGCGCACCAACAGGCCGTCCTCGGGCGCAATCCAGCCAGTCA
>CAZTIF010000127.1:0-3036 GCA_964613635.1 uncultured Bifidobacterium sp.
GTTGGCGTCGATCGCCATGCCCAGCGTCAGCGCGATCGCCGCAATGCCCGGCAGGGTCAGCGTCGCCTGCAGCACCGACAGCAGCGCGATCAGCAGCATCACGTTCACGCCCAGCGCGAATACGCTGAAGGCGCCGAACAGCAGGTAGTAGATGACCATGAAGGCAGCGATCGCCGCAAAACCGTACAGCGTCGAATTGAAGCCCTTCGCGATGTTCTCCGCGCCGAGCTGCGGGCCGATGGTGCGTTCCTCGATGATCTCCATCGGCGCAGCCAGCGAACCGGCGCGCAGCAGCAGGGCCAGGTCGCTGGCGGCGGCCGGCGATTCCATGCCGGTGATCTGGAAGCGCGAGCCGAGTTCGTCGCGAATCGTTGCCACCGTCAGCACCTCGCCCTTGCCCTTCTCGAACAGCACGATGGCCATCAGCTTGCCGACCTTGTCGCGGGTCGCCTCGCGCATCTTGCGGCCGCCGTCGCCGTTGAGGTCGATGCTGACCGACGGCTGCTGGTTCTGGTCGAAGGCGGCGCCGGCGTTCGAGATGTAGTCGCCGGTGATCACCGGGTCCTTGTACAGCACGACCGGCGCACCCTTGCCCACCTTGAACAGCTCGGAAGCCGGCGACAGCGTCGCGCTTTCCTCGGTGCCGCGCGTGACCGACTCATCGACCATGCGCACTTCCAGCGTCGCGGTGCGGCCGATGATGTCCTTCGCGCGCGAGACATCCTGCACGCCGGGCAGCTGCACGACGATGCGGTCCGCGCCCTGGCGCTGGATCACCGGCTCGGCCACGCCCAGCTCGTTGACCCGCTTCGACAGCGTGGAAATGTTCTGCTGCACCGCTTCTTCCAGCGTGCGCTTGACCGCCTGCGGGTTCAGCGACGCGCGCAGCATCGGGCCCTCGGCATCGTTCACATCCGCCAGCGCCAGCTCCGGCATCTGGCCGGCCAGCACATTGCGCGCGGCGTCCAGGGTTTCGCGGTCACGGAAACGGATCTCGATCACGTCGCCGCTGCGCGAGAGGCCGGCGAAGCGGATCTTCTTTTCGACCAGCTGCGCGCGCGCCGCCGCCTGGGTGGCCTGGATGCGCTTGGCCATCACCGCGCGGGTGTCGACCTGCATCAGGAAGTGCACACCGCCGCGCAGGTCGAGGCCGAGGTACATCGGCAGCGCACGCAGGCCCTGCAGCCAGGCCGGCGTGTTCGGCAGCAGGTTGAAGGCCACCAGATAGCCCGGATCGGACGGATCCTTGTTCAGCGCCTGCTCGATCACGGTCTTGGCCTTGAACTGCAGATCGGTATTGGCGAAGCGCACGCGCACCGTGCCGTTGTTGCCGAGGTCTTCAAAGAAGGCGTCTTCGGCCTTCAGGCTGGCGGCCTGCAGCGCCTGCTGCACCCGGCCGACGGCGTCCGGGCCGAGCTTCAGCGTCGCCTTCGCGCTGCTGACCTGCACGGCCGGCGATTCGCCGAAGAAGTTCGGCACCGTGTACAGCACGCCGAACGCCAGCACCAGCGCGATCATCAGGTATTTCCAGAGGGGATAGCGGTTCATGGCAACTCGCCTTGAATGAAAAAAGTCCGGCAACGCGTGCCGGACCGGGGGGATTTCAAAAAATCAGAGCGACTTGACGGTGCCCTTGGGCAGCAGGACGGTGACCGAGGCCTTCTGCACCACGATCTCGGTGCCCTCGGCCACTTCCAGCGTGACGTAGGCGTCGCTGACCTTGGTGACCTTGCCGACGATGCCGCCGGCGGTCACGACCTCGTCGCCCTTGGAGAGCGCGTCGATCATGGCCTTCTGCTCCTTCTGGCGCTTCATCTGCGGGCGCACCATCAGGAAATACAGCACGACGAACATCAGGATGATGGGCAGGAAGCCCATCAGGCCGCCGCCGGCGCTGGCGGGCGCAGCCGCCTGCGCATAGGCATTCGAGATAAACATGGACTGCTCCGGGTGTGTTTTTTACGAAGCCGTGATTCTAGCATTGGCCAGCACCGCTCAGGCTTGCGCCTTGCGTTCCCGGAAACCATCGCGCGGCTGCCCGGGACTCCGCCCGGTCGCGTTCAGAAGCTGTCGTCGCTGCCGTACCCGTCTTCTGCAGGTGCCGGCCAGCCGGCGGGCTGCACGAAATCGATGGCGCGCCGGCCATCGTCGGATACCTCGTCCGGCCGCGCGCCCTTGCCGAGAAGCCAGCGCACCAGCGGCTGGTTGCGCTCCGCATGGGCGAGCATCAGCGGCGTATCGCCGGTCAGGTCGCGCGCGTTCGGGTCCACGCCGCGCCGGTAAAGCTGCTCGGCCAGCCAGACAGGCAGGCTGCCGTAATGCAGCAGCGAGCTGCCGAACGGGCCGGGCCGCGTCACATCCGCGCCGGAATCCAGCAGCACCGAGGCCACACCCCAGAGACCGCGGCTGCAGGCCGTCATCAGCGGGGTCGTCCCGTAGGCGCCGCCACCGTTGACATCGACGCCGAGCTCGAGCAAGCGCGTGGCCAGCGGCACACTCAGGTCCGGCAGGTACAGCAGCTCCGCGCCGCCGTGCGGCAGCGTGGCCAGCGATGCGCCGCTTGACAGCAGCATGTCCGCCACCCGGGCCGTACCGGGTTCCTGCCGCAGCGCCTGCACGCAATCGAGCGGACTGCGCCCCTGCGCATCCGCGTCGTTCATCTGCGCCGCCATGCCATGCTGCAGCAGCAAGTCGACGAGATCGGGATGGGCGAGCAGGCAGGCCCAGTGCAGCACCGTACGGCCATAACGTTCGTCTTTCCCGTGCAGGTCCTTGCAGGCCTGTATGGCCTGCAGCGCGCTGTCGCTGCGCGCATCATCGTCGATGTCCGCCAGGGACAGCTGGTACAGCGTGGCAGCAAGTGGCGGCAGGCAGCTCAGCCAGTCGCGCGTACGCTCCGGCCGGTCGCTGTCGGCATACAGAAAAAGCGCCGCGAACGAAAGCTCGCCGGTGTGCGCCACCGGCGGTCTTGCGGCCATCACCGGCAGGTTCTCCGGGCGTTGCTGCGCCACCTGATCCGGCGGCACCTGTCGCGGC
>CAZTIF010000127.1:3136-7452 GCA_964613635.1 uncultured Bifidobacterium sp.
GCGGCACCTGTCGCGGCGACTCGGGCCGCGTGACAGCCGTCATGGCGGACGCCGACGAAGAGGAAGGGAAAGCCGGTGCGCCTGCCTGTGCCATCGCGGACTCCTGTCGGTGTGCGTACGGGACGGCAGCCACGTGAGGGGAGGCGCGTGGCTGCCGACGCTCCCTGGGCTGCGATGCCGGTGCCGCGGTATCGCGTCGGAAGCGTCAGCGATGAGGGTGCGATTCGCGGCAGCGGTTCCGGTACCCGCCGATTTTCAGAATAGTCCGTGGGGCGACGAGGCGCTCACACGCCGCGTGCGCGATCTGCCGCAAAGCGCTGGCGGAACTGCTGGAAAGTGCCGGCGTCGATGCTGGCGCGAATCTCGCGCATCAGCTGCAAGTAGTAATGCAGGTTGTGGATGGTGTTCAACCGCGCGCCGAGGATCTCGCCCGCGCGATGCAGATGGTGCAGGTAGGCGCGCGAAAAATTCTTGCACGCGTGGCAGTCGCAACTCTCGTCGAGCGGCCTGTCCTCGTCCTTGTGGCGCGCATTGCGGATTTTCAGGTCGCCATAGCGGGTGAACAGCCAGCCATTGCGCGCGTTGCGGGTCGGCATCACGCAATCGAACATGTCGATGCCGTTCGCGACGCCCTCGACCAGGTCTTCCGGCGTGCCGACGCCCATCAGGTAATGCGGCTTGTGCGCCGGCAGCCGCGGGCCGACATGCGACAGGATGCGCTGCATGTCTTCCTTCGGCTCGCCGACCGACAGGCCGCCGATCGCGACGCCGTGGAAATCCAGTTCTTCCAGCCCGGCCAGCGACTCGTCGCGCAGCTCTTCGTACATGCCGCCCTGCACGATGCCGAACAGTGCATTCGGATTGTCCTCGCGATGGAATTCATCCAGCGAACGTTTGGCCCAGCGCAGCGACATGCGCATCGAGCGTCCGGCTTCGTCGCGCGTTGCGGCACGGCCGTCGATCTCGTACGGCGTGCATTCGTCGAACTGCATCACAATGTCCGAGTTCAGCACGCGCTGTATCTGCATCGAGATCTCGGGCGACAGGAACAGCCTGTCGCCGTTCACGGGCGACGCGAACTTCACGCCCTCCTCGGTGATCTTGCGCATCGCGCCCAGCGAGAACACCTGGAAGCCGCCGGAGTCGGTCAGGATCGGACGGTCCCAGCCGATGAAACGGTGCAGGCCGCCGAACTTGCCGATGATGTCCAGTCCGGGCCGCAGCCACAGGTGGAAGGTATTGCCGAGGATGATGTGCGCATCGATCTCGCGCAACTCGTCCGGCGACATCGCCTTCACCGAACCGTAGGTGCCGACCGGCATGAAGATCGGCGTCTCGATCGTGCCATGCGCGACTTCGAGGCGGCCGCGACGGGCCTGGCCGTCGGTCTTGAGCAGGGTAAATTTCATGCTTGTTCCTCGCGCTCGAGCAGCATCGCGTCGCCATAGCTGAAGAAGCGGTAGCGCTGCGCGATCGCATGCACGTACGCAGTGCGGATGCGGTCGTAGCCGGCGAAGGCAGACACCAGCATCATCAGCGTCGATTTCGGCAAATGGAAATTGGTGATCAGCCGGCTCACTGTCCTGAAGCGATAACCTGGCGTGATGAAGATCTGCGTATCGTCGCTGCCGGCCACCAGCCGGCCCGACTGCGACGCCGATTCCAGCGCGCGCAGGCTGGTGGTGCCGACGGCAATCACGTTGCGGCCGGCGCGCTGCGCGGCCTCGACCAGATCCACCGTCTGCTGCGAAATGCTGTACCACTCGCTGTGCATCTGGTGCTCGGCGATGTTCTCGCTGCGCACCGGCTGGAAGGTACCCGCGCCGACATGCAGCGTCAGCCATGCGAGCTGCACGCCCTTGTCCTTCAGCGCCTGCAGCAGCGCATCGTCGAAATGCAGGCCGGCAGTCGGCGCCGCGACGGCACCCGGGTGCTTCGCATAGACCGTCTGGTAGCGCTGCGCATCGACGGCATCGGCCGCGTGCTCGATATAGGGCGGCAGCGGCAGGCGGCCGTACTGGTCGATCAGGGGAATCGCGTCGGACGGGAAATGCAGCGTGAAGAACTCGCCGGCGCGCTCGCCGACGGTCACGTCGAACGCATCGGCCAGCCGCAGCTTCATGCCGGCGGCGGGCGACTTCGACGCGCGCACCTGCGCCAGCACCGTGGTGGCGTCGGACACGCGCTCGACCAGCACCTCGACCTTGCCGCCGGTTTCCTTCACGCCGTAAAAGCGCGCGTTCAGCACGCGGGTATCGTTGAACACCAGCACGTCGCCGGCTTGCAACAGGTCGACGACATCGGCAAAGCTACGGTCGACCAGCGCCTCCTTCTGCACCTGCAGCAGGCGCGATGCGCTGCGCTCGGGCAGCGGCATCTGCGCGATCAGTTCGGGCGGGAGGACAAAGTCGAAGTCGGACAGCGAATACATGGAAAGACGGCGAAAGACTGGAGATACCGGCACCGGCCGGGAAGGCGCGCGCAAGGGCACAGGCTCCGGCGTCGCCCCGGCGGCGCGGGCCGGGATACGGCGCCAGGGAAGCGCCTGATGCGCAGCTCGAAAAAGCCGGTATTCTACGCTGCCCGAGCCACCCCCGTTCGCCATGCCCGCCCCGCGCAAGAAAACCAGCCCGACGAAAAGCCTGCGCACCGCCGACCGCCTCGCCCGGCTGGGCCTGTCGTCCGATGCCGCGCTGGTGCTGCACCTGCCGATGCGCTACGAGGACGAAACCCGGCTGCTGTCGATTGCCGAAGGCAGCCTGCGGCACGGCCAGCCGGTACAGGTCGAGGGCGTGGTCACCGATTGCGACGTGCAGTACCGCCCGCGCCGGCAGCTGGTGGTGACGCTGGCCGACGACAGCGGCCGGCTGACGCTGCGTTTCCTGAATTTCTACGGCAGCCAGGCCACGCAAATGGCCGTCGGCCGCCGGCTGCGCGTGCGCGGCGACATGCGGCACGGCTTTTTCGGCGACGAGATGGTGCATCCGGCGGTGAAGGTGGTCGACGAAGATATGCCGCTGCCGGACGCGCTGACGCCGGTCTACCCGGCCGGCGAAGGCCTGTCGCAGGCGCTGCTGCGCAAGGCAATCGCGGAGGCGATGACCCGCATCGACTGGGCCGACACACTGCCATCGGGACTGCGCGAACGCTTGAAGCTGATGCCGTTCGAGCCGGCGGTGCGGCTGCTGCACAACCCGCCGCCGGATGTCGATGAAAATGCGCTGGTCGAGCGCTCCCATCCGGCCTGGATACGCATGAAGTTCGACGAGCTGCTGGCGCAGCAGCTGTCGATGAAGCGCGCGCAGGCCGCCCGCCGCCAGCAGGGCGCGCCGATACTGGAACGTGCCGGCGAGCTGACCGGCGCCTTCCTCGCCGCGCTGCCGTTCGCGCTGACCGGCGCGCAGCAGCGCGTGCTGGAGGAAATCCGCGTTGACCTGAAGGCACCCTATCCGATGCAGCGCCTGCTGCAGGGTGACGTCGGCAGCGGCAAGACCGTGGTCGCCGCGCTCGCCGCCGCGCAGGCGATCGACAGCGGCTACCAGGCCGCGCTGATGGCGCCGACCGAAATCCTCGCCGAGCAGCACTTCCGCAAGATCGCCAGCTGGATGGAGCCGCTCGGCGTCAACGTCGCGTGGCTGACCGGCAGCCTGAAGAAGAAGGACAAGGAAGAGGCCCGCGCGCGCATCGCCTCCGGCCAGGCACAGCTGGTGGTCGGCACGCATGCGCTGATCCAGCAGGACGTCGATTTTTCGCGGCTGGGCCTCGTCATCGTCGACGAGCAGCATCGCTTCGGCGTCGCGCAGCGGCTGACCCTGCGCAACAAGGGCGTCGCCGGCGTGCCGCACCAGCTGATGATGTCGGCCACGCCGATTCCGCGCACGCTGGCGATGACCTACTACGCGGACCTGGAAGTCTCGGTGATCGACGAGCTGCCGCCGGGCCGCACGCCCATCGTCACCCGACTGATCGCCCACGAGCGGCGCGACGAAGTGGTCGAGCGCGTGCACGCGGCCGCGCTCGAAGGCCGGCAGGTGTACTGGGTATGCCCGCTGATCGAGGAATCCGAAGCGCTGCAGCTGCAGACCGCGACCGACACGCACGCGCTGCTGTCGGCGGCGCTGCCCGACCTGCGGGTCGGTCTCGTGCACGGGCGGCTGAAGCCGGCTGAAAAGCAGTCGGTGATGGACGCCTTCGCGCGCGGCGAGATCCACCTGCTGGTCGCGACCACCGTGATCGAGGTCGGCGTCGACGTGCCGAATGCGTCGCTGATGGTGATCGAGCATGCGGAGCGCTTCGGCCTGTCGCAGCTGCACCAG
>CAZTIF010000128.1:0-7354 GCA_964613635.1 uncultured Bifidobacterium sp.
CCTGCGACATGTACAGCGTGCCGCGCAGGCTGACGTCGAGGATGCGGTCGTAGTCCGCGCCGGTGATCTCCAGCGTTTTCACGGGCTGGGTGATGCCGGCATTGTTGACGAGGATGTCGATGCGGCCGAAGGCCTTCAGGACGGTGGCGGCGGCGGCCTCGCAGGCGGCCTTGTCGGTCACGTCGGCGACCAGGCCGAGGTGGCTCTCGCCGAGCCGTGCGGCGGCGGCGGCCGGATCGGCGCGTTCGAGGTCGAGGATCACCACGCGCGCACCCTGCGCCGCCATCTGGCGGGCAGTCGCAAAGCCAAGGCCGTTGATGCCGGCGCCGCCGGTGATGATCGCAACTTTGTCCTTCAGCAGCATGAATCTCGTCTCCAATTTTTGTTGTTGTCATGTGCCTTCCCGGGCGACTCGTGGCCGGCGCCGGAATCCTGCAGGCGCGGCAGGAGGGGCAGGGAAGCCTAGCCCAAATGACAAAGCATGTCGATTGAACGGCCACAAATTTCCCGGCGCGTGCTGCACTGCAAGGCGCCGACCGCCAACCCATGACGCATCGGAGCGGTTGCCATCCGCGGCAGGCTGGACTAGGATCGCGGTTATTTAATTGATAACTATCGGGGGCGCCATGCAGGATTCGGGAATGTGGTTCCGGAATCATCCGGTCCAGAGCATCCTCTTGTCCGCGATCGCGCTGCCGGCGGTTGTCCTGACCTTTCTGTATGGCGTGCTGGCGGTCGAACATGGGCTTGCGCTGCTGGCCAATACCGTGGAGCTCGGATCGAGCGTGCTTGCATGGGCCACCAGGGATGAACTGATCTTTGGCGAGCAGGGCATGCGCCGCATCGAGCCGTTGTACGAGGCGGTTCCCTGGCGGATGGCAGCGCATTTTTCCCTCGGCGGCCTCGCGCTGCTGCTGGGACTGCTGCAGTTCGTGCCGCGCCTGCGTCGCAGCCATCCGCGCTGGCATCGCGCCAGCGGCATGCTGGTCTGGCTGGCCACGCTTGGGGCGATGCTTGGCACCCTCGGCTTCCTTTTCCATGCATCGCTGCACGAAGCGGTATCCGGCGCCGGCTTCCAGCTCGTGCTGTGGGCGAGTGCGCTCGTCACTTTGTTCATGCTGTACCAGGCGGCGGCCAGCGCGTTTGCGCGCGACTTCCGCTCGCACATGGTCTGGATGGCGATGGTGTTCGCGTCGCTGGCCACGGCGCCGATGCTGCGGGTCGACTGGATACTGCTCAGCTACCTGTGGCCGGAACAGGGGTGGGACACGCTGAACCTTGCCGGCGCGAGCTTCGTGCTGGCGCTGACGGTGCTGCTCATGGGCCTGTGGCTGAGTTTCGTCGGCGACCGCGACCTGCCGGCACAGCCAGGGGGACGCGCCTGGCCGGCATGGCTTACCCGGCTCTTGTGCGTGGCCAGTCTTGGCGTGGTGCTGCACGATGCGGTGCTGGCGCCGAACGGCATCGATGCATGGGGCACGCTGCGCGCGCCCGAAGAGCGGCTGCCGCCGGTGGCTGCCGTCTGGGCGGCGGGAATGATCCTGGCCTTGCTGATGCTGCCGGCGAACTGGAGCCGGGTGATGCATGGCCAGCGGCCGCAAGCCCGGTTCGCGGCGGCCGTGGTGATCGCCGCAGCCGGCGCCAAGCTGATGGCGATGGCCATCGCGCCGGTGTCGATGGAAGCCGTTGCCGCGCGCGCCTTCTGGGTCGGCCATGCGCTGCTGCTGGTGGCGCTGCTTGCGCTTGCGCGCTGGCAGCCTCTGAGCAGCATGAACCGCAACACCTGGGGCGTGCTGCTCTGTACCTGCCTGTGGTTCCCGGCCGCCGTGCCGGGGCTGGTGCTGGTCGGCAGCGCGGCCGGCGCGACATTCGCCGAGGCGCAAATCGCCGCGCTCATCATCGGTATCGCCACGCCGCTGTATTTCGGGTGCGCATATGCGCACGGCGCGAAGCTGAGGCCGAGGCTGTGGGCTTCCGCCGGCCGGAACAAGCCCGCCGGTGCGGCCGGCGGCAGCGGGTCGGCTTTCGTGTCGCGCGACAGCTGATCTTGGCGCGGCACGCGCCGGCATGGCGCATGCGGCCGAAGGGAAAGGCCGCGGCAGGCACTACAATGCGCGCTTCCGCAACCTGCCCTCATTCTAATCATTTCCCATGTCTTCCCGACTCTCGCGCACGGCCTTCCTGACACTGCTGCTGATCGCCGCCATGATGGGGGCCAACCACGTCGCCGCCCGCGTTGCCTTCAATGATGCGGTCAGCGTGACGACGGCCGTGATTTTCCGCAGCGGCGTGACGGCCTCCGTCATCACCCTGCTGCTGATGGGCCAGCGCGCCAGGCTGCGCTTGACGGCCCGCCACCGCTATGTGCTGCCTGCCATCGGCGCGCTGGTCGCCGTGCAGAGCTATTGCCTCTATTCGGCGGTGGCGCGACTGCCGGTGGCGCTGGCGCTGCTGGCCTTCAATACCTATCCGCTCTGGACCGCGTTCTGGGCGCGCATCATTTACCGCCATCGCGCCGAGGCCTTCGTGCTGCGGGCGATGCCGGTGATGCTGTTCGGCCTGGCGCTGGCGCTGGACGTCTTCGGTGCGGCCTCCGGCCTGGGGGCGGCCGGGCACTGGCAGCAGATCGGCGCCGGCGTCGCGTTTGCCATCGTCGCCGCCGCCACCTTTGGGCTGGCGATGGTGGTCACCCAGCACGAGGCGCTCGATATCGATGGCCGGGTACGCACCGCGATCACGCTGGCGATGGTCACCCTGCTGACTTCGCTGCTGGCGGTTTTCACCGGCGGCTGGTCGCTGCCGCACAGTGCCACCGGCTGGTGGGGCCTGGCCGGTCTGACCTTCTTTTACGGCACGGCCTTCACGCTGATGTTCAGCCTGCTGCCGCGACTGGGCGTGGTGGGCAATTCGGCGATCATGAATGTCGAGCCCGTGTTCGCGCTGGTGCTGGCCTGGCTGCTGCTTGGGCAGGCAATCGCGCCTGTGCAGGTGGCCGGCGCGCTGATCGTGGTCGGCACGGTGATGGCGCTGGGACTGCGGCGGCGCTGAGGCGCAAGGGTCGATGGTGCGTCGCCTCCCCGTTGCGCGCGCAACGGGGAGGCCGGCCAGTGGCTCAGCGGTTGACCAGCCTTGCCGGTATCGACAGCGTCAGCAGCGCGCCGACCACCATGCCGCAGGCCAGCATGTAGACGCCGGCGTCGGTCGAACCGGTCGCGTCCTTCAGCAGGCCGACCGCATACGGGCTGACGAAGCCTGACAGGTTGCCCAGCGAGTTGATCAGCGCAATGCCGGCGGCCGCGCCGGTACCGGCGAGGAAGGACGTCGGCAGGCTCCAGAACAGCGGCAGCGTGGTCAGGATGCACGACAGCCCGAGCGTCAGCGCCGCGATCGCCAGCACCGGCTCCTTCGCATAGACCACCGACAGCGCCAGTCCGAGCGACCCGAGCAGCGCGGGAATCGCCACATGCCAGCGGCGCTCGCGGGTACGGTCCGCGCTTTTGGCCACCAGCAGCATCACGACCACCGACACGCCATACGGGATCACCGAGATCATGCCGACATCGAGCGGATCCTTGTAGCCCATCGCCTTGATGATGGTCGGCAGCCAGAATGACACGCCGTAGGTTCCCATCACCGAGCAGAAGTAGATCGCGGCGCACAGCCACACGCGGCCGGACGACATCACCTTGAACACCGATTCCTCTTCCTTGTGCTCGCCGTCGGCGGCGATGTTGCGCTCCACCAGTGCACGTTCTTCGTCGGTCAGCCATTTCGCCTTGGCCACCCGGTCGTCCAGCAGCGCGATCACGACCACGCCCATGAAGGCTGCCGGCAGTCCCTCGAGCAGGAACATCCATTGCCAGCCGCTCCAGTCATTGACGCCGTTGAAATACTTCATGATCGCGCCCGACAGCGGGCCGCCGATCACGCCGGACAGCGCAATGCCGGTCATGAACAGCGCGGTCATGCGC
The DNA here is from genome assembly GCA_964613635.1 of uncultured Bifidobacterium sp. Lineage (GTDB taxonomy): Bacteria > Pseudomonadota > Gammaproteobacteria > Burkholderiales > Burkholderiaceae_D > Pernthalerella. Next base: position 3,972 of record CAZTIF010000128.1, read on the forward strand.
GCCCGGCGGTGCGACGGATACCAGTAGGTCAGGTAGAGGATGATGCCCGGGAAGAAGCCGGCCTCGGCCACGCCGAGCAGGAAGCGCATCACGTAGAACATGGCCGGCGTGTCGACGAACATCATCGCCGACGAGATCACTCCCCAGGTGATCATGATGCGGCCTATCCAGAGCCGCGCGCCGACCTTGTGCAGGATGATGTTGCTCGGTACCTCGAAGAAGAAATAGCCGATGAAGAAGATGCCGGCACCCAGCCCGTAGATCGCCTCGGAGAATCCGAGGTCTTCCAGCATCTGCAGCTTCGCGAAGCCCACGTTCACCCGGTCGAGGTAGGCGATCACGTAACAGGCGAGCAGCAAGGGCATCAGTCGCCAGGCGACTTTGCGGTAGGTGGCTTCTTCAAACGCGTGTTGCGGGTCCTGCGAACTGGCTTGTTGCATCGTGTCTCCCCGTATCGTTTTTATGGTCTGAAGTCCCGGCAGCCGCGCCGTCACGAGCCGTGAGGCGGGTACAGGGGGCAAAGCCCCGGAGAGACAGGAGGAGAGGGCGCGCCGGTCGCAGTGGTTCAGCGTGCCTTGCGGTGGCCCGTCCAGTACTTCTGCATTTCCAGGAACAGGAAGGAAGCCGACCAGGTGACCAGGATCAGCCCGGTCAGCGCTTCCACGCCCGTCAGGTAGCGAATATACCCTTTCGCGACGATGTCACCGTAGCCGACGGTGGTGAAAGTGATGAACGACAGGTAGACGCAGTCCATGAATGCATTGTCGGTCTCGCCGAGGATCGCGCCCATGCCATCGATGTGCAGCGTCGCGAAATAGCCGAGCCCGAACAGCCAGATCTCCGCGACATGGCCGAGGAAGATCGTACCCACGCCGACCAGCACGCGCAGCCGCGACGACACATGCTCCAGCTTCGGCAGCCAGCGGTCGAGGAAAGACAGCAATTCGTAATGCGCCAGCATGGTGGCGGCGACCAGCAGGGAATTCAGCACGAAGGTCAGGAACATCAGCATGGCGCAGGGATGAAGTGGGTCGGGACAGCCCGATTCTAGCCTGCCGCCCGCGGTGCAGGCCGCCGGGGCGCAGCACCGGACGCGCAAAACGCTCGCGTCCGCCGGCGTGCCGGCGATACAATCCTCCGGATACAAAATTCATCGGCGCCGACGAGATTGCGGTATCACGTTCCGGGTTCGTTGTCGGCGTTGGTCCATTGACGGAAATTCATCGCATGCCCCTTGATCAGGAAAGCTTTTCGCTGCTGACAGCCAGCGTCCAACGATTCGTCCGCGAGCGGCTGGTGCCGGCGGAAGACCAGGTCGAGGCGAATGACGAGGTCCCGCAGGACATCATCGACGACATGCGCGAGCTGGGGCTGTTCGGGCTGTCGATACCGGAGGAATACGGCGGCATCGGGCTGTCGATGTCGCAGGAATGCGAGGTCGCCTACGAACTCGGCCAGACCGCGCTGGCGTTTCGCTCGGTGGTGGGCACGAACATCGGCATCGGTTCGCAGGGCATCCTGATCGACGGCACGCCCGAGCAGAAAGCCGACTACCTGCCGCGCATCGCCAGCGGCGAGCTGCTGGTGTCCTTTGCGCTGACCGAGCCGGACGCCGGTTCGGACGCCGCGTCGATCAGCACGCGCGCCGTGCCGGACGGCGACGACTACCTGATCAGCGGCGGCAAGCGCTACATCACGAATGCGCCGCGCGCCGGCGCGTTCACGCTGATGGCGCGCACCTGCGGCCCGGGCGCGGCCGGCATCTCGGCCTTCATCGTGCCGGCCGACGCGCCCGGCATCACGCTCGGCAAGCCGGACAAAAAGATGGGCCAGCGCGGCACGCTGACCTGCGACCTCCATCTCGACAACGTGCGCGTGCCGGCTTCGGCCATCATCGGCGGCGTGCCGGGGCAGGGCTTCAAGACAGCGATGAAGGTGCTTGACCGCGGCCGCCTGCACATCGCAGCGCTGGCCTGCGGTATGGCCAAACGCATCCTGCAGGAGAGCGTCGACTATGCGCGGCAGCGCAAGCAATTCGGCCAGCGCATCGGCGATTTCCAGCTGGTGCAGGCAATGCTGGCCGACAGCCAGGCCGAGCTGCTGGCCGGCTGGTCGCTGGTGCAGTCGGCGGCGCTTCGGCATGACGCCAAGCCGGCCGGCGTACGCGACGCCGAGGTCAGCATGCAGGCGTCGTGCGCGAAGATGTTCACCACCGAGATGGTCGGCCGCGTTGCCGACCGTGGCGTGCAGGTGCATGGCGGCGCGGGCTACATCAACGACTACAAGGTCGAGCGTTTCTATCGCGACGTGCGGCTGCTGCGGCTGTACGAAGGCACGACGCAGATCCAGCAGCTGATCATCGGCAGGCATCTGGTCGGCGAATGAGCTTGCGCCACCGTCCCTATCCGCCAGAATCGCGCACACCATGAGCAAACCCGGCCGTATCACTGACCTGCTTTCCGAGCGCATCGACGCCTTCCGGCAGCAGCGCCGCGTGCAGGCGGCGTCGCTGATCATGACCGTGTTCGGCGACACCGTGCTGCCGCGCGGCGGCCGCATCTGGCTCGGCAGCCTGATCCGGCTGCTCGAGCCGCTGGACCTGAACGAGCGGCTGGTGCGCACCTCGGTGTTCCGGCTGGTGAAGGAAGGCTGGCTGGCCGCCGAGACCGTGGGCCGGCGCTCGAACTATGTGCTGACGCCGTCGGGCCGTCGCCAGTTCGAGGAAGCGTCGAGCCATATCTATGCATCGCGCTCGCCGCTGTGGGACCGGCGCTGGCGGCTGATCCTGGTCGCGAGCGAGCTTGAGCCGAAGCTGCGCGAGCAGCTGCGGCGCACCCTTTCGTGGAAGGGTTTCGGGCTGGTCGGCGGCAATTGCTTCATCCATCCGGGAGCGAACCTCGCCGACGTGCTCGATGCGCTGGCCGTCGATGGCCTGTCAGGCGCGCTGCCGGCGCTCAAGCCGCTGGTGGCCGCCGACTTCCATTCATCGCTGGCGGCATCGGATGCCGATCTGGTTGCGCGCGCGTGGGATTTGGGCGGGCTCGCGGACGGATATGCGGGCTTCTGTGCGCTGTACCAGCCCATCCTCGCGCAGGTGAGGGCAGCGCCCCCCGGCGAGGGCGATGACGAGCGCGCTTTCCTGCTGCGCATCCTGCTGATCCATGATTACCGGCGGCTGCTGCTGCGCGATCCGGAATTGCCCGAGGTACTGCTGCCGGCGGCGTGGCCCGGGCATCAGGCGCGGCTGCTGTGCAAGGAACTGTACCGGCGGCTGGAGACGGCGTCTGGGCGGCACCTCGACCGGCACTTCCGTCTGGCTGACGAGACGCTGCCGGCGAGGGATGCGGGGCTGGCGGAGAGGTTTCCGGAGTTTGATTCGCTGG
>CAZTIF010000129.1:0-7214 GCA_964613635.1 uncultured Bifidobacterium sp.
TCCTCCGTCGCGCTCAGCGCCCCGGCGGCGCCCACTCCCCGCGCCGTATCTTCTCCAGCCAGAACGCGCCAATGATGGTCTTCACATCGGTGATCTGCCCCAGCCGCACCTGCTCGAGCAGATCGTCGAGGGACAGGTCGAACAGCTCGACGAACTCGCCGTCATCGAGCTGCTGCTGGCCGGGCGTCAGCCCGCGTGCGAGGAAGATATCGAGGTGCTCGTCGCAATAGGCAATCGCATTGTGGATGGTGCAGACGAATTGCCAGTCGCTGGCGCCGTAGCCGGTTTCCTCGCGCAGCTCGCGCTGCGCGCACAGCAGCGGATCTTCGCCGTATTCAAGTTTGCCGGCCGGCAGCTCGACGAAAACACGGTCATTCGGATAGCGGAACTGCCGCTCGAGCAGCACATGACCATTGTCGAGCACCGGAATGATCACGACCGCGCCCGGATGGCGCATGTACTCGCGCACCGACTCGCTGCCGTCCGGCAGACGAATGCGATCCTTGCGGACGGTGAGGAACGCGCCTTCGTAGACGACCTCGCCGTCGATACGCGTTTCCTTCAGGTGCTTGTCCATGCGGGCTATCGTTAGCTGGCGACGGCGTCAGTCGTGACGGCGGCGCAGGTAGCGGAACACGAAGCCCGGAAAGCCCAGCACGAAGAACAGGCAGGCCGTGGTCGCGTAGAACTGCCAGCCCTGCGGGAAGGCGTTGCCCTGCGAGGATTCGATCAGCCGGGCGATGCCGAGCACGAGCAGGTACAAGACCACCAGCTCGAGCAAACGCACGAACAAGGTCTTGGCGCCCGACTTCATGCGCTTGACGCCGAAGACGGATTCGGTAAAGAAGGGGAAGTTCGCAAGGATCACCATCAGCACGATGACGATCCACGATGCAGCAGAAGTATTCAAATGACGCCCTGGATCACGAAGCCAAAGCCTGCATGATCGCATAGATGCACGCACCCATCAGCGGACCGGGCAATACGCCCAGCAGCACCACCGCCGCGCCGTTCAGCGACAGCGTCAAGCGCATGCCTGCCGGCGCGACGATCGGGGCGGTGTCGACCGGCTCGTCGAAGTACATCAGCTTCACGACACGCAGGTAGTAGTACGCGCCGACCAGCGACATCAGCACCGCCAGCATCACCAGCCAGAAATGGCCGGCAGCGAGCGCTGCCTGCAGCACCGCCAGCTTCGCATAGAACCCGACCATCGGCGGCACGCCGGCCAGCGACAGCAGCAGCACCATCATCACCAGCGCAAACCACGGGCTGCGCTGGTTCAGGCCCTTGAAGTCGTCAAGATTCTCGGCCTCGAAACCGCTGCGGGCCAGCAGCATCACCAACGCGAAGGAACCGAGCGTGGTCAGCACGTAGGTGGCCACATAGAACATCGACGCGCCATAGGCATTGGCAGCCGCGTCCGGCGCGGCGCCCTCGAACACGCCCGACAGCAGGCCGAGCAGCATGAAACCCATCTGCGAGATCGTCGAATAAGCGAGCATGCGCTTGATGTTGGTCTGCGCGATCGCGGTCACGTTGCCGACCACCAGCGACACCACCGCCATCACCACCAGCATCTGCTGCCAGTCGGCAGCCATCGCGCCCAGCCCCTCGACCAACATGCGCAGCGCAATCGCGAACGTGGCCAGCTTCGGCGCAGCGCCCAGCAGCAGCGTGACCGAGGTCGGCGCTCCCTGGTAGACGTCCGGCACCCACATGTGAAACGGTGCCGCCCCGAGCTTGAACGCGAGGCCGGACACCATGAACACCAGGCCCAGTACCAGCACCAGCTTGTCGACATTGCCGGCCATGATCGCCTGCGCGACCTTGCCCAGGTCGAGCGAGCCGGTGGCGCCGTAGATCATCGACATGCCATACAACATGAAGCCCGACGCCAGCGCACCCAGCACGAAGTATTTCATCGCCGCCTCGGTCGACACCGCATGGTCGCGGCGCAGCGCCACCAGCGCGTACAGCGACAGCGACATCATTTCGAGGCCGAGGTAGATCACCAGGAAGCTGTTCCCGGAGATCATGATCATCTGGCCCAGCAGCGTCAGCAGCGCAAGCACATAGAATTCGCCGGACAGGTTCCCGCCCAGCATGCCGCGCTCGTTCGAGTACTGCCGCGAATACACCAGCGTCATGAAGGTCGCGCCGCAGGCGAACAGCTTCAGAAGCACCGCCATCGGGTCGGTGACGTAGCTGTTGCTGAACGCATAGCTGCTGCCGGGAACATGGAAGCCAGGCAGCGCGATCAGCGCGGTAATGACGATGGTCAGCAGCGCCAGGCGGTGGCTGACTGGGGTCTTGGCTTCGTTCGCGAACAGGCCGGCGACCATTACCGCCAGGGTCGCGACCGCCAGGAAGATTTCGGCGCTGGCCGCTGCGTAGTTCAGTTCAATCATGGTCGGGTTCCTGCGTTATTGCGGGATCTTGCTGATGGCCACATGGCGCAGCAGATCGGCCACCGAAGTTTGCGTGAGGTCGGTGAACGGGGCCGGATAGACGCCCATCCAGATCGTCGCGATCGCGAGCACGCCCAGCATCAGGAACTCGCGCATGCTGAGGTCCGTCAGCGCGGCGACATGGTCATTGCCGACCTCGCCGAACACCACGCGCTTGACCAGCCACAGCGAGTAGGCAGCGCCGAGGATCAGCGCGGTCGCGGCGAGCACGCCGATCCAGAAGTTGTACTTGACCGCGCCGAGGATGACCATGAATTCGCCGATGAAGCCCGAGGTGCCCGGCAAGCCGGCATTCGCCAGCGAGAACAGCACGAACAGCGCGGCAAAACGCGGCATCGTGTTGATCACGCCGCCGTAGTCGGCGATCTCGCGCGAATGGACGCGGTCGTACAGCACGCCGATGCAGAGGAACATCGCGCCCGACACGAAGCCGTGCGAGATCATCTGCATCAGGCCGCCCTGCACGGCCATCTCGCCGAAGACGAAGAAACCGAGCGTGACAAAGCCCATGTGCGCGATCGACGAATACGCGACCAGCTTTTTCATGTCCGCCTGCACCAGCGCGACCAGGCCGATATAGATCACCGCGACCAGCGACAGCGTGATCATCAGGCCGGCCAGCGCGTGGCTGGCGTCCGGCGCGATCGGCAGCGAGAAACGCAGGAAGCCGTAGCCGCCGAGCTTCAGCATGATCGCCGCCAGCACCACCGAACCGCCGGTCGGCGCTTCGACGTGCGCGTCCGGCAGCCAGGTATGCACCGGCCACATCGGCACCTTGACCGCGAACGCCATCAGGAAGGCCAGGAAGATCAGCTTCTGCGCACCGAGCGCGATCGGCAGCTGGTGCCATTGCTGGATGTCGAACGTACCGGACTGGCGGTACAGCCAGATCAGCGCGACCAGCATCAGCAGCGAGCCGAGGAAGGTGTACAGGAAGAACTTGATCGCCGCATACACGCGGCGCGGGCCGCCCCAGACGCCGATGATGATGAACATCGGGATCAGGGTCGCCTCGAAGAAGACGTAGAACAGCAGTGCGTCGAGCGCGCAGAACACGCCGATCATCACGCCCGACAGGATCAGGAACGCGCCCATGTACTGCGCAACGCGCTTCTCGATCACCTGCCAGCCGGCGATCACCACGATCACCGTGATAAAGGCCGTCAGCGGCACGAACCACAATGACAGACCGTCGATGCCGAGATGGTAGAAGACGCTGAAGCGCTCGATCCACGGCGACTTCTCGACGAACTGCATGCCATGCGCGGCCGCATCGAAACCGCTGACCAGCGGCAGCGTGATCAGCAGGCTGACCAGCGCGCCCAGCAGCGACAGGCCGCGGACATAGGACGCACGGCTGTCATTGCCCGTGGCCAGCACCAGCGCGCCGAAGGCGATCGGCACCCAGATCGCGAGGCTCAGGAGAGGAGTAGATGACTGCATAGTGTTTGTTGTTCTCTGGCTTCGGGACGCGTTCGGGTCAGGACTTCAGCAACAGGTAACCGAGGTAGATCGCCACCGCGACGATCATCGTGAACGCATAGTGATAGATGTAGCCGGTCTGGAAGGTGCGCGTAACGGTCGCGAACCAGCCGACTGCACGGGCGCTGCCGTTCACGATCAGGCCGTCGATCAGCGTGCGGTCGCCCGCCACCGACAGGCCACGGCCGAGCACGCGTGCGCCGCCGGCAAACACGGCCTCGTTGATCTTGTCCATGTAGTACTTGTTGTCGAGCAGCGTGTGGATACCCTTGAATTTTGCGTAGAACCAAGCCGGCACCTTCGGATTCACCAGGTAGCAGTAGTAGGCGCTGGCCACCCCCGCCAGCGCGAGCCAGAACGGCGCGGTGCCGAGCGCGTGCAGGCCCATCGCGGCGGCGCCGTGGAATTCATGCGCCAGCTCTGCCATCGCCGGATGGTTCTCGCCGGTGAAGATCACGCCCTTGAAGAAGTCGCCGAACAGCATCGGTTCGATCGCGATGAAGCCGATCACCACCGACGGGATCGCCAGCAGCACCAGCGGCAGCGTGACGACCCACGGTGCCTCGTGCGGCTTCTCGCCCGGGGCGAGGCCATGGTGGTCGTCGCCATGATGGTCGTCATGGCCGTGATGGTCGTCGTGCGCCTTGCCGAAGCGCTCCTCGCCGTGGAACACGAGGAAATACATGCGGAACGAGTAGAACGCGGTCACGAACACGCCGGCCAGCACCGCGAAGTTCGCAAAGTCGGCACCGGTGATGTGCGTCGCATGCACGGCCTCGATGATCGAGTCCTTCGAATAGAAGCCCGAGAAGAACGGCGTGCCGATCAGCGCGAGCGAACCGAGCAGGCTGGTGATCCAGGTGATCGGCATGTACTTGCGCAGGCCGCCCATGTTGCGGATGTCCTGGTCGTGGTGCATGCCGATGATGACGGCGCCGGCGCCGAGGAACAGCAGCGCCTTGAAGAACGCGTGCGTCATCAGGTGGAACACCGCGACCGAGTAGGCGGACGCGCCGAGCGCGACCGTCATGTAACCGAGCTGCGACAGCGTCGAGTACGCGACCACGCGCTTGATGTCGTTCTGGATGATGCCAAGGAAGCCCATGAACAGCGCCGTGATCGAGCCAATCACCAGCACGAAGGACAGCGCGGTATCCGACAGCTCGAACAGCGGCGACATGCGCGCCACCATGAAGATGCCGGCGGTCACCATCGTCGCCGCGTGGATCAGCGCCGAGATCGGCGTCGGGCCTTCCATCGAGTCCGGCAGCCAGACGTGCAGCGGGAACTGCGCCGACTTGCCCATTGCGCCGATGAACAGGCAGATGCAGGCCACCGTCAGCAGCATCCAGTTCGAGCCCGGCAGTGTCAGCAGCGCCAGCTCTTCACGCTTGGCAAACACTTCGGTGTAGTTCATCGAGCCGGCGTAGGCCAGCAGCAGGCCGATGCCGAGGATGAAGCCGAAGTCGCCGACGCGGTTGACCAGGAAGGCCTTCATGTTCGCGAAGATCGCGGTCGGGCGCTTGAACCAGAAACCGATCAGCAGGTAGGACACCAGACCCACCGCTTCCCAGCCGAAGAACAGCTGCAGGAAGTTGTTGCTCATGACGAGCATCAGCATCGAGAAGGTGAACAGCGAGATGTACGAGAAGAAGCGGTTGTAGCCTTCGTCTTCGTGCATGTAGCCGATCGTGTAGATGTGCACCATCAGCGACACGAAAGTCACGACGCACATCATCATCGCGGTCAGGCTGTCGATCATGAAGCCGATCTCGAGCTTCAGCTCGCCCAGCGTCATCCAAGTGTACAGCGTGCCGTTGTAGGTGGCGCCGTCCATCACCTGCAGCAGGGTCTGCGCGGAGATCAGGAAGGCGACCAGCACGCCGAGGATGGTCACGCTGTGCGACGCGGTGCGGCCGATCAGGTTGCCGAAGAAACGGGTGCCGAACAGGCCGGCGATCGCGGAGCCGGCCAGCGGCGCCAGCGGCACGGCCAGCAGGAGGTCAGGATTCAGTTGCACTGCCATGGGAACCTTGCGTATTGTTTTTCGGGTCAGCCCTTCAGACGATCGAGGTCTTCGACATTGATCGTATTCAGGTTACGGAACAGCACCACGAGAATCGCCAGACCGATCGCGGACTCGGCCGCGGCGACGGTCAGGATGAAGAACACGAAGATCTGTCCTGCGGCGTCGCCGAGATAATGCGAGAACGCGACGAAGTTCATGTTCACCGCAAGCAGCATCAGTTCGATGGCCATCAGCAGGATGATCACGTTCTTGCGGTTAAGGAAAATGCCGACGACCGAGATTGCGAACAGGATCGCGCCGAGCGTCAGGAAATGGGCAAGTGTCAGGGTCACGATAGGTCCTCAGGCCTTTCTGCCGGCGTCGCCATCGGCATCAGCGGCATTGGCGGCATTGGCGGCATTCGCTGCATTTGCACGCGCCGACTCGGCCGCCATGCTGACGATGCGGACGCGGTCATTGCGGCGGGTCTTCACGGCCAGGCCCGGATCGAAGTACTTCGAATCCTTGCGCCGGCGCAGCGTCAGCGCGACCGCAGCGACCATCGCGGCCAGCAGGATCATGGCGGCGATCTCGAACGCATACAGGTATTGCGTGTAGATCAGCTTGCCGAGCTCGCGGGTGTCGCCGATGTTGCCGGCGGCAGCCTCGGGCTGGTTGACGAAGGCATTGAACAGCACCGCGCCCATTTCGGTGGCAATCACGATGCCGATGAACGCGGCGAACGGCAGGTGCCGCCACATGCCCTCGCGCAGCTTCGCCATGTCGATGTCGAGCATCATCACGACGAACAGGAACAGCACCATCACCGCGCCGACATAGACCAGCACCAGCACGATGGCGAGGAATTCGGCCTTCAGCAGCATCCAGATCGCGGAAGCGGAGAAGAACGACAGGATCAGGTACAGCGCCGCGTGCACCGGGTTGCGGTCGGTGACGACGCGCAGCGCGGCGAACACCAGCAATGCCGAGAACGCGTAGAAAAGGAAAGTGGTGAATTCCATGGTCTTGTTATCGGTAGCGTGCGTCGGCAGCGCGGTTGGCTGCGATCTCGGGCTCGTACTTGTCGCCGATCGCCAGCAGCATGTCCTTGGTGTAGTACAGGTCGCCGCGCTTCTCGCCGTGGTATTCGAGGATGTGCGTCTCGACGATCGAGTCGACCGGGCACGATTCCTCGCAGAAGCCGCAGAAGATGCACTTGGTCAGGTCGATGTCGTAGCGCGTGGTGCGGCGCG
>CAZTIF010000130.1:0-7200 GCA_964613635.1 uncultured Bifidobacterium sp.
GGCCACTCCTACATCGTCTACGGCCCGCTGATCGCCGGCATGGCGACCATCATGTACGAAGGCACGCCGCTGCGTCCGGACGCGAGCATCTGGTGGCAGATCGTCGAGAAGTACAAGGTCACGCGGATGTTCTCCGCGCCGACCGCGGTGCGCGTGCTGAAGAAGCAGCCGCCGGAGCTGATGAAGCAGCATGACCTGTCGTCGCTGAAGGCGCTGTACCTCGCCGGCGAGCCGCTGGACGAGAATACGTCGGCGTGGGTGGCCGATGCGCTCGGCGTGTCCATCATCGACAACTACTGGCAGACCGAGACCGGCTGGCCTATCCTGTCGATCGCCAAGGGGGTCGAGGACAAGCCGACGCGGCTGGGCAGCCCCGGCGTGCCGATGCCGGGCTATCGCGTGAAGATCCTGAATGAAGCCACCGGCGCGCTGTGCGGCGCCGATGAAAAGGGCGTGGTCGTGATCGACGGCCCGCTGCCGCCCGGCTGCCTGCAGACCGTGTTCGGCAATGACGAGCGCTTCATCAAGTCCTACTGGTCGAATTTCTCGAACGAACAGGTGTACTCGACCTTCGACTGGGGCATTCGCGATGCCGACGGTTATTACTTCATCCTCGGCCGCACCGACGACGTCATCAACGTCGCCGGCCATCGCCTCGGCACGCGCGAAATCGAGGAGAGCATCTCCAGCCATGACAACGTGTCCGAAGTCGCCGTCGTCGGCGTCGAGGACAAGGTCAAGGGGCAGGTCGCGGTCGCGTTCGTGATTCCGAAGCATGCGGACAAGGCGGCGACGCCGGAAGCGAAGAAGCAGCTGGAGAGGGAAATCTTCGGCGTGGTCGACCACCAGCTCGGCGCGGTCGCGCGCCCGTCGCGGGTCTACTGCGTGAACCTGCTGCCGAAGACGCGCTCCGGCAAGTTGCTGCGCCGCTCGATCCAGGCGCTGTGCGAGGGCCGCGATCCGGGCGATTTGACGACGATCGAAGATCCGTCGTCGCTCGCGCAGATTCGCGAGGCGCTGCAGTCGTAAGCAGGATGAACCCGTCCGTCACGCTGTCCGTGTCGATCGGCAGTCCGCCCGCTGCCGTCGCCGCTTTCGTTGCCGATCCGCGCAACCTGCCGCTGTGGGCCGGCGGGCTCTGCAAATCCGTCCGCAAGGACGGCGACCATTGGCGGGTGGACACTGGCGAAGGCGAGGTCGGGCTGGCATTCACCGGCCCGGCCGAGCACGGCATCCTCGATCACCGCGTCACGCTCGCGCCCGACCTGCAGGTGTTCGTGCCGATGCGCGTGGTGCCGAACGAGGAAGGCAGCGAAGTGCTGTTCACGCTGTTCCGGCCGCCGGCAATGACGGAATTCCGGCTGCAGCAGGACATCGCGCTGGTGAACGCGGACTTGCAAAGGCTGAAGGCGTTGCTGGAAGCGCCGGCGTCGGCTGCCGGTATCTGAACGACCTGCCGGTCGTGCCAGAGGCGTTACGCCAGCTGGTCCGGCGTCGGCGGTTTGCCGGCGAGCGGAGTACCCTCCGCAGCGTGCGGCGTACCGCTTGCTGGCCGGATGTCCGTGCTGTCCCTCAGCGAGCGCGCAATGTCAGCGGCCAGCTGGTCGAGATCATCCATCTCCACCGACGCCGGATCCACGGGCCGCAGGGACGACGAAGGCGCGCCAGTGGGGCCCATCGATTTCGCCAGTTCGCCGACCAGCTGGTCGAGCTCGTCTGGCTGCGGTGTCGCGACAGCCTGTGGCGCTGCACGGCCGACCGCCTGTTCCAGATCCGGCAGCAGCTGGTCGAGCTCGTCGAGCGCGGCATCCTGCTTGAGCCGCTTCACGCATTCCCGCGAGATGCTGGCCAGATCCCCGTAAGCCAGCGCGCCGGAACCGGAGGCGCGGCGACCGGAGTCCGCAGGTGCCGCCGATTGCTCCAGGGAGTCGATGCACTCTTTCAGCATCATCAAGCCTTCCCGTGACGTTTCGTCTGACAGACCGGCACAGACATCGAGGGCATTCAGCACTTGCATTTGCTCCCGGCGTTCCAGTCGCGGGAAGTGCGATGCGGGCGACGTTTTCATCGCGGTCAGCACCCGTTCATGGCGGGCCATGTTCTGGCGTTTTTCATCTTCAGGCCGGATCAGCAGACGGTTCGGCGCAGATGCCGGCCGAGATCGCTGCCCGGCCTTGCGTGAAGCCATGCCCTCATCGCGCACATTCCCCATGGCGGTCGCCTGCTTCTGCACCGAGCAATGCTGCAGCGCCTGACCGACCTGCTTGCGGGCACCGCCCTGGTCCATCATCGCCTTCAGCCGGCCGAATGCGTTTCTGAGCGACGTGAGGAGTCCGGGCTTGCGTTGAAATCCCGCGTCCCTGACTCGCCCCGACTCAGCGGCTGCGCCATCGGACTGGATGGCCGACGAAGTGGCCGGAAGCGATGTCGGTGCGGTTGAGATACGGAATTTTGTCATGTGCCGCTCCGAATCATCGGGTCAACCTCGCCGCTTCCGGAAAACGATGCCGGACGCGAGGTGTTTGAACGTGAGCATAGGCCGTCGCTGCAGGCCCTGTTGCCTGTTGGCAGCCGGGGGAGATTCGACGAATGGCCAGAGCCATCACTGCGAATCTTTCGTTGCCGTAGCGAAAATTTCGTGGAATTTGTCGCACAAATGTTCCATTATTCGCCCGTTCGGGCGATGAGCAAATGGAAGCTGGGACAAAGTGTGTTTCCGGCACCTGGGTGCCGGAGGCGAACTGCCGCTCGAAAAACTACGGCGCCAGTGTGGCGATGACGGGGGTGTGATCCGACGGCTGCTCCCACTTGCGTGGCAGCTTGTCGATCTCGCAGGCGGTGCAGCGCTCCGTCAGCGGCGGCGACAGCAGGATATGGTCGATACGCAGGCCACGGTTGCGGCGGAAGGCCATCTGACGGTAATCCCACCAGCTGTACAGCTTGTCCGCCTGCGGGAACAGCCGGAACGCATCCTTCAGGTCGAGCGCGATCAGCCGCTGGAATGCGGCGCGCTCGGCGTCCGAGCACAGCACCTGTCCGGCCCACGCGGCCGGATCATGCACGTCCGCATCGGCCGGCGCGATGTTGTAGTCGCCCAGCAGCGCCAGTGTGGGGGTGGCCTTCAGCTCCGCTTCCAGCCAGCGCGCCAGCGCATCGAGCCAGCGCAGCTTGTACTCGTACTTGTCGGTGCCGACTGCCTGTCCGTTCGGTATGTAAGCACAGACTATGCGCATGCCAGCGATGGTGGCGCTGATGATGCGCTGCTGTTCATCCTCGAACAGCGGGTTGTTCTTCACGATGTCCGTCATCGGATGGCGCGACAGGATGGCCACGCCGTTGTAGGTCTTCTGGCCGGTGAAGGCGACCTGATAGCCGGCCGCCTCGATCTCGGCGACCGGGAATTTGTCGTCGGTGAGCTTGGTTTCCTGCAGGCAGAGCACATCGATCGGATTCGCCTCCAGCCATTGCAGTACCTGCGGCAGGCGGACTTTCAGCGAATTCACGTTCCAGGTGGCGAGTTTCATGTCATTCAAGAAGCGAGTGTTCATGCGGGTTTGAAGGCGATATGTCAGATTTGGTGTGCGCCAGTGTTCATTGCGCCCCCTGATGTTGTGTACAGGGGACTCGGAGGTGGGCGGCTGGACAGATCGCGTACGATACCTTCGCCGAATCCACTGCGCCAACTAAATTGCTTTGCAAAAATGAGATCTCAGGAGGCATCACTGTTGTACAGCGGCGCAGCCCATTCCATTGTCATACCTTCTGAGATATGCGATATTCTTCTGGGCAGCCTCCCTACTCGCTGGTTGTGCACGAAGATGCGGAGGCAGACCTCGAGGCCCTGTACGAGCTCGACGAGGATGCGGCGGCGGACATCGATGTTTTCCTGGGCGAAGCAAGGTTCAATCAAGACACGTTGGACCACTTGACCAGACATAACTACGTCCACTACGGGGAGCCGGAATATGACGTCAAGGAAATTGCCAAGACTAAACGGGCGAGTGTCAAATTCAACCTGTGGCGCGTGAGGTTGTTGTGGTTGGGCGGCCATGCATCCGAGTACAGGATCGTGTACGCATTTCACCCGATACAGAATCGATATTACGTGTTGGCCATTTTGCCGCGTAAAACGGCGTACGAATTTAATAATGAGCGCAATCAAAAGATTCTCGCTGTCTACGACGAGCTCGGAATTCCCCACCTTTAGGAAATCCGTGATGCCGTATTCGGCAGTGCTGCCGGGCTCCAACACCGCAAACGTGCTGACCATTGTCGATTGCGTGGCGTTTGCGCCTGTGCCGAAAAATTTTCGCGACATTGCCGAAATCATCGCCGAACGCGAAGAAAATCCCAAACGGGCCGCAGCATTGGCCAGAGCGCGCGTACGTCTTTCCAAACAAGCGTATGCCGACACGAAAACGACGCTTGCAGCGTTGCGATTGCGAGCGGGTTTGTCGCAGGAGAGGCTGGCCAAAATGTTGGGGAATAGCCAGTCCAGCTATTCTCTTGTCGAAGCGGGCAAGCGCGAAATCATGCTGTCGACTTTTGAAAAATTGCATGAGATCTTGAAAGTCTCGCGTGATGAATTGGCCGAGGCACTGCGGAATTCCAGAGCGAATCATTCATGAGCATTTCGTCGCGCCATCTCGAAGTCATTTATTGCGACGACATACGCGAGGAAGTCGGCAGCAAGTTGTCGTACATGGGGGTCTATGCCGGCGAGCTCAATGTCGCTGGCGGTCCCCAACTGATTGCGAAACTGTGCATCGTCATTCGCGCCGTCACCGCAGCGGGCGACCCTTTTCAGTCTCTGGACATTCGGGTGACGCAGGATGGAATCGATGCGCCTTTGATCGCGACGGGCCCCATTGTATTGCCTGAAGTCGCCGCCTTGCCGGTTGATGGTGCAGCATCGACGATGGCCCATATTGTTTTAATGCTGTCTCCGTACCAGATCGAAAAAAATACTGTGCTGCGTGTAAGCGCGGTGACAGAGCGCGAGGAACTTTACGGTATGCCTCTGCGCATTCGAATTCAGCCGGCGAGTTGAGCGTACGAGGTCAGGTAATAACCCGGCAGGATCTGCTCATTTCAAGCCGCCGATGCAAATGCCTCGGCGGGTGTTTTCATGTCCAACGCCACTGGCGGGCGGACAAGCTCGATGTGTATCGCTCCCGTTGCATACGCTCCGGCTACAAACTTCTCAGCTCCCCAAACAATTCCGGATGCCGGTATTCCGCCCGATCATTGACTGGCACCGCCTTGCTCAGGTTTGCGCCACCATCTGAATGACCAGCTTCATGCCGCAGGCATTTGCGTAGCGACGCAAGGTGTTCAGCGAAGGCGAGTGGTCTTTCCGGCCCAGGCTCGCTTCGATGCGTGCGACTACAGGCTGCTTGACGCCCATGCGGGAGGCGACCTCTGCCTGCGTCAGTCCAGCCTCGGTGCGAGCGTGTAGCAGCGCCGCAAGTGCGGCAAATTCATCTTCCAGCGCGTCATAGGCCACTTTGAATCCCGGGTCGGTGGCGCTGCGCTTCTCGGCATAGGCCTTGGGGTCGAATTTGACCGGGTTGAATTTGTCGTTCTCACTCATCTTGAATCTCCTTCTGGCGCTTGCGCGCAAGCGCCAATTCTTTCGCCGGGGTAGCTTGGGTCTTCTTGATAAAGCCATGCAGGATCACGACTCGCCGGCCTGCGAGGCAGCAGAAAAACGCTCGCCCTATCCCGTCAGCACCATGCGCCCGAATCTCAAACAGTCCGTCTCCGAATGCCCTCGTGTAGGGGAGGCCGAGGTTGGGGCCCGTGCGGACAATCTGCTCGCCGATGCGCGCATAACTTGCCGCAATGCTTCTTGGCCACGCCTCGATCTGTGTTCGCACCTTCTGGTTGTAATACAGGATTTCGTAGGTCATGTTGAATATAGCATGCGTGCTATTTCTGCGCAAATTGAAGGGTGGAAAGAACCGAGTGCGTGGCGAGACCCTGGGACGTGTTCCACCCAAGAAAATGCGACTTCGGAGAGGGCCTAGGGACTGATGTTCTACGGCAATATGCGGGGGAATCGTGTGCCGAAGCCGAAGATGAGTGAATGCAATTGATTGCGCGTCGCCGCATGCAATGATGCGGACCTTCCTCGGATGAAGGATTCCTGCGTACGAAAATGCCCTTGAGTGCTGATGAACTTGGTGAGTTTCTTTATGGATAATGTTTTAGATCAATAATTCCACCGAATGTCAGCGCAGGATATGGCCTGCATCCCCGTCCGCGCAGCATCGCAGCCACGACAAGAAACACGTCCGATGCAGGCGCGTTGATTCCTGCTGTCAGATCCGGACCACCGATGACAAAACTCCTGCTCTACCCGGTGCACGAGCACTGCCTTGAGATCACCCCCGGCCGTTTCCGGCGCGACTGGATGGAGCAGACGCCGGAACGCTTCGCCTATCGCTGTTTGCCGATGGTGATCGCGAATACTTCGGGATGGGAATTGCTGTCGCCCTGCGACTTCGAGGCCAGCTGGTCCGGGGCCGTCGGCAAGGAGGCCGTCAGCCTGCGCTCGTCGGACCAGCCGCGGGTTGATGCGATTGCCACCTCGCATTTCGGCAGCGGCATCCTGACCTTCCACGCCGGCTATATCTTCGTCACCGATCCGGGCTGGGGCCTGAACGTGCGCGGCGCGCCGAATTTCGTGAAGGATGGCATACAGGCACTCGAGGGGCTGGTCGAGACCGACTGGCTGCCTTTCCCGTTCACGATGAACTGGCGCTTCACCCGGCCGGGTACAGTGCGCTTCGAACAGGGCGAGCCGCTGGCTTTCGTCGCGCCCACGCGGCACCTGCTGCTTGACGAGATACAGCCGGAGATCCGCGAGCTCCGCGACGAGCCCGACCTTGAGCGTCGCTATGCCGAATGGCGCGACCGCCGTGCCGGCTTCATCAGCGCGCTGTCGGCGAACCAGCCCGAGGCGGTGAAGCAGGGCTGGCAGCGCAATTATTCACGCGGCACGCATCCTGGCGGCGAGGCGGGGCCCGACACCCATGTGCTCAAGCGTGCGCTGAAGACACCGCGCCGTTAAGAGTCTCTAACAAAACGCCGCTGGCGTTGTTGCGCCGCCTTGCCGTACAGGTCGTACTGTCTGCGGCGGCGCGCCTAGGGTGTGTCAGTGAATTGCCTCATCCACGTCACCGCGCAGACCAAGTG
>CAZTIF010000131.1:0-7171 GCA_964613635.1 uncultured Bifidobacterium sp.
CCACCAGCTACAGCATCGACGGCGGCTCGACCTTCACCAACAGCTTCAGTGCGGTCGAGGGTGCCAATTCGGTCATCGTCCGCTCGACCGACGTGGCCGGCAATTATGCCGATACGACGTTCAACTTCACGCTCGACACCGATGCCGATCTCGGCGACGACCTGGCGGTGACGATCAACGACGTTGACGGATTCATCAACAACGCAGAAAAGACCGCCGTGAGCTTCACGGTGGCCGGCCTGGATGCGGACGCGAAGGCGACCGTGACCTTCACGGACAGCGCGAGCAATACTGTCGTGGTCGGCGATTTGAGCAATGGCGCGACCACGGCCGATCTGTCCGGCTTGCTCGATGGCCCGATCACGGCGTCCGTCAGCGCCCTCGATATCGCGGGGAATACGTCCAGCGGCGCAAGTGACAGCAGCACCAAGGACACGATTGCCCCGATCGCGAGCGCCATTCCGCTCGCCGTGGTCGAGAATGCCCCGATCCTGCTGCCCCTGGTCCAGGACTGGCTGATCGATAACATCAACCAGTCGCAGATCCAGATCGGTACGATTCAGTATGCTTGGGCCAGTGGCTCGTCTTCTACCGCGTTGATCGATCCAGTCAGCAAGCAGCCGGTCGCCTTGTCCACGCTCGGAGGCAAGGTCACCTGGTCGTCGGACGGAAAGTCCTTGTTGATCCAGACCGATGCCAAGCTTGACTGGATGACGTCAGGTCAACAGATCACCGCCACCATCAATTACACAGTGCAGGATGGCGCAGGCAACACGACGACGCAGCCGATCATTCTCAACATCATGGGCTCGTCTACCGATGGCAAAGACAAGGTGTTGAACGGCACCAACGGCGTCGATAAATGGACTGGCGCTGACGGTACCGATTACGGTCAGGGTGGCAATGGCAATGACATCTTGTCCGGCATGGCCGGCAACGACGCACTGTATGGTGGCAATGGCAACGACGATATCAACGGCGGCACCGGCACCGACTATCTCTACGGCGATAGCGGAAACGACGTCATCCGGGGCGGCGACGGCAATGACGTGATCTTCGGCGGCATGAACAACGACACCCTCTACGGCGACGCCGGAAACGACCACTTCGTCTACATGCCCAAGTTCAACAACGACAAGATCATGGACTTCGTCAAAGGAACGGACACCCTGCATCTGATTGGTCTGACGCCGCCGGGCATGACCGCCAGCCAGTTCGTTGCAAACCATGTGCAGGACGTCGGCAACGATCTGTTGATCTCCATCGGGGGCAATACGATCACCCTGGTCGGGGTGGCAGACACCAGCGGATTGGCCAGTTCAATTTCGTTCGTCATGCCGCAATAAGCACTGACCGAGCGTGCGGCTTGCCGTGCGCCCGGATGATCTCAGCAGAAAAAAGAATGTCGGACCGGATCAGTGATCCGCTCCGACATTTTTAGTCACAGCGTGAGAAGTCCGCCTCAGGAACTCTGCCAGATACCGCCCGGGCCGCCCCGCAACAGCCACATGCCCAGCAGCGCGAGCAGGGTAATCACCAGCAATCCGACCAGCGCATGCATCCAGTCACGCCGGCTCGGCCAGCCCGCCAGCAGGCACTGCGCGGCCGCGAACTTCAGTGCGGCACCGCCGACCGACAACCAAGGCCATGACAGGGATTCGAACAGCACCCACACCCCCGCCGGCAGCAGCGCCATCGGCGCCAGCCCGACCGGCACGCTGTTCCACCAGCGCAGCCGCGTAAAGCTCACCGAACCGAGCTCCCAGCTGCCATTCGCCTGCCGGCGCGGCAGCAGGCTGATGGCGACCGGGCGGGCGCCGGTCAGCAGGCCGGCGGCGTAATGCAGCAGTTCGTGCGCGACCGTGCCCGGCCACAGCGCAACCGCATAGACCGGCGGCCAGCGCCGCAGCCAGCGCAGCGCGATGAGCATCAGTGCCAACGCCGCCACGTGCGGGGCGAATGCGTGCAAGGCAGGGTGGATGAAAAAGTCGACCTTCATGAAGGAAGGATTTTACTCAGGCACTGCCGATCCGTGATGTCCGCATGATAGTCTTCCGCATCCGCGGCGCGCAGGCTCCTGCGGGCACAACGTACAAAAAATCAGAACAAAGAAGGGGGAGACAAGCATGGCCACCGAGCTTTATCGGGAAGACGCGAGCACGCTGGCGAGGCGGCTGGCACAGCGCGAGATCACGGCCGAGGCGGTGCTGCGCTCATGCCTTGAACGGATCGCCGAGCGCGAACCGCTGGTACAGGCCTGGGAATTCCTCGCCGCCGACGCGGCGCTGGCGCAGGCGAGGGCGATCGATGGCGGCCCGCAGCGCGGACTGCTGCATGGCATTCCGGTCGGCGTGAAGGACCTGTTCGATACCTTCGACATGCCCACCACCTATGGCTCACCCATCTATGCCGCGCAGCGACCGCGCGCCGATGCCGCCAGTGTGGCGCTCTGCCGTGCGCAGGGCGGCGTCATGGTCGGCAAGACGGTAAGCACCGAATTCGCGACCTTCAAGCCGGGCAAGACACGCAATCCGCATCGCACCACGCAGACCCCGGGCGGCTCGTCCAGCGGCTCGGCCGCCGCCGTGGCCGATTTCATGGTGCCGCTGGCCTTCGCGTCGCAAACGGCCGCGTCGGTGATCCGCCCGGCGGCATTCTGCGGCGTGGTCGGCTACAAGCCCAGCTACGGGCTGATCAACCGTTCGGGCGTGAAGGCGCTGTCGGATCCGCTGGACACGGTAGGATTCATCGCGCGCAGCGTCGATGACGTCGCCCTGTTCGCCGCAGCGGCCAACGGCGAGCGCACCGCGCCCGAACTTGCGTCGTCCGGCACGCCGCGCATCGCGCTGTGCCAGACGCATGAATGGCCGCATGCGGACGAAGACACCCATGCCGCCTTCGCCCATGCCGAGTCTTCCCTCGGCAAGGCCGGGGTGTCGCTGCGCGACCTGCAGTTGCCGTTGCTGTTCTCGCAACTGCTGCAGGCGCAGAAGGAGGTGATGGCCTTCGACCTCGCGCGCTCGCTGGCGGACGAACGCCTGCGGCATCCGCAGCAGATCAGCGACGGACTGGCGCAGCTGTTCGAACAGGGTCTCAGGGTGCCGGTCGAGCGCCATCACGCAAACCTGCAGCTGGCGGCGTCGGCCCGCGCCATGATTCCCGCACTGCTCGGCGACACCGACGCGCTGCTCGCGCCGAGCGCGATCGGCGAGGCGCCGGGCGTCGAGCAGACCGGCGACCCGGTCTTCGGGCGGGTCTGGACTTTCCTCGGGCTGCCCTGCGTACACCTGCCGTTCTTCCGTGGGCGCACCGGCATGCCGGTGGGCCTGCAGCTGATCGGCCGGCACGGCGAAGACCTCGCGTTGCTGCGCGCGGCACGCGCTTTGCTGCCGTGGCTGGCACAGGGCTGAGTGTCGCTGCGCGTGGCGAACGAATTCGTCATCGCAGAAAGTTATAGTAGGCATGACGGTGCAGGCAACCGCGGGCCTGCACCGCAAACACCTGTCCGAGACCGCGCACGAGATGATGGAGCACCCATGAAAAAACTGTTCATTGCGACCGCCGCACTGCTGGCCTTCGCGCTTTCTCCTGCCCATGCCGCCACCGAGCAGCAGAACAAGATGGCGACCTGCAACAAGGAAGCCGCCGGCAAGAAGGGCGACGAGCGCAAGGCCTTCATGAAGGAGTGCCTGAGCGCCAAGCCCGCCGAAGAAAAGAAGCCCGAGATGAACGCGCAGCAAAGCAAGATGGCCACCTGCAACAAGGAAGCCGCCGGCAAGAAAGGCGACGAGCGCAAGCAGTTCATGAGCGAGTGCCTGAAGGCGAAGTAAGCGGTACAGCGACAGGCAGCTCCCCGACGCGGGGGCTGCGTGCTTCCTCGGGGAGTGGACTAATCGTACTTGTGCAAAGTAAATTATCGTTTCGTCAGCAAGGCATGTCGTTGCCAATCCGGCATGCCTCGCCTGGCTGTCGCATCGCATTTGAATAACTTATCGAAAACGGAGACAACGGCATGTCGCAACAAACCAAGTTCCTGCTTCCCGAAGACCGCATCCCGCGCAGTTGGTACAACATCCAGGCCGACCTGCCGAAGGCGCTGCCGCCGGTGCTGCACCCGGGCACGTTGCAGCCGATCGGACCGGCCGACCTCGAGCCGCTGTTCCCGATGGAGCTGATCCTGCAGGAAGTGTCGACCGAGCGCGAGATCGAGATTCCGGAGCCGGTGCGCGACGTGTACAAGCTGTGGCGTCCGGCGCCGATGTTCCGCGCGCATCGGCTGGAGCAGGCGCTTCAGACCCCGGCCAAGATCTTCTACAAATACGAGGGCGTCAGCCCGGCCGGCAGCCACAAGCCCAATACCGCGATTCCGCAGGCCTTCTACAACAAGCAGGCCGGCGTGAAGCGCCTGACCACCGAGACCGGCGCCGGCCAGTGGGGTACCTCGCTGTCGTTCGCAGGCTCGCTGTTCGACATCGACGTCACCGTGTTCCAGGTGCGCGTGTCGTATGACCAGAAGCCGTATCGCCGCGCCGTGATGGAAACCTACGGCGGGCGCTGTGTCGCGTCGCCGTCGAACGAAACCGCCTACGGCCGTCAGGTGCTCGCACAGCGTCCCGACCATCCGGGCAGTCTCGGCATCGCGATTTCCGAAGCCGTCGAAATTGCCGCCACCAACCCGGACACCAAATACGCGCTCGGTTCGGTGCTGAACCACGTGCTGATGCACCAGACCATTATCGGCATCGAGTCGATGGAACAGCTGGCGATGGCCGACGTCTATCCCGACGTCGTGGTCGGCTGCACCGGCGGCGGCTCGAATTTCGCGGGCATTGCATTCCCGTTCATCGGCGCTGGCCTGCGTGGCGGTCCGAAGCCGCGCATCGTCGCGGTCGAGCCGGCGGCCTGCCCGTCGCTCACGCGCGGCAAGTACGCGTACGACTTCGGCGACACCGGCAAGATGGCGCCGCTGACCAAGATGCACACGCTGGGTTCGTCGTTCACGCCGCCGGGCTTCCATGCGGGCGGCCTGCGCTACCACGGCATGGCGCCGCTGGTGTCGCACCTGAAGGAACTCGGCCTGATGGAAGCCGTGGCCTACCACCAGACCGAGTGCTTCGCCGCCGGCGTGCTGTTCGCGCGCCATGAAGGCATCGTGCCGGCGCCGGAAGCCAACCACGCGGTCAAGGGCGCAATCGAAGAGGCGCTGCGCTGCAAGCGCGAAGGCAAGAGCGAAGTCATCCTGTTCAACCTGTGCGGCCACGGCCACTTCGACATGGCGGCCTACACCAACTACTTCAGCGGCAACCTGAAGGACGAGAACTACAGCGAGGAAGAACTGGCGATGGCACTCGCCGGACTGCCGAGCGTGCCGGAAGCGGCCTGAGCGTCCGCGCTTCCCTCGAACACCGGGCCAGCTGCCCGGTGTTTTTTTTGAGGGACGCGGACGGGCGCTCTGGCAGAATGTCGGGTTCTGATTCTGCTGAATTTCCCCATGCACGTATTGCTCGTTGAAGATGACCTGGTACTGGCCGACGGCATCGCCCGCATCCTGCGCGGCCAGGGCATGGTGGTCGACGTGGTGCACAACGGCGAGGATGCCGACCGCGCGCTGGCTGCGCGCGAACTGTCTGTCGCGGTGCTTGATATCGGCCTGGCCGGCATCGACGGTTTCGAGGTGGTGCGGCGCCTGCGTGCACGCGGCTCGACCATGCCGGTGCTGCTGCTGACTGCGCGCGACGATGTGCAGGACCGCGTGCGCGGGCTCGAGATCGGCGCGGACGATTACCTCGTCAAGCCCTTTGCCGCGCCGGAGCTGGTCGCGCGGCTGAAGGCGCTGGTCCGGCGCAGCAATCCGCGCGCAGTCGACCTGCAGATCGGCGGGCTGGAGCTGGATCCGCTGGCGCGGCGTGCGACCATGGGAGGCCAGGTGGTGGACCTGTCCGCGCGCGAATGGGCCGTGCTCGAATACCTGATGCAGAATGCATCGCGGGTAGTGTCGAAGCAGCAGATCATCGACGCCATCCTGCCCTGGGGCCTGGAAGTCACGCCGAACGCGGTCGAGGTCTATGTCTCGCGCATACGCTCGAAGATTGCGTCGGCCGGCATTGCCATCAAGACCATTCGCGGCTTCGGCTACATGCTGGAGCCGGCGGCCGCCCAATGAGCCTGCGCATCAAACTGCTGAAGTGGCTGGTGGTGCCGCTGGTGGCGGTGAACTCGATCGCCGCAGGCAGCGCCTACTGGCTGGCGTGGATTCCGGCGCAGTCGGCGCTCGACCAGAGCCTGTCCGACGCCGCGTGGGCGCTGGTGCCGCATATGCAGGAAAGCGGCAGCTCGCTCGAGCTGAGCCTGTCGCAGCAGGCCGAGCAGGTGCTGCGGGTGGACCATTTCGACACCGTGTTCTTCGTCGTGCGCGACGAGCGCGGCCGCACCATTGCCGGCGACCGCGATTTCCCCGCGCTGAAGCAGCCCGAGAAGATGAATGTCTACACCGCCTATCCGGCACAGATGCGCGGCCAGGACGTGCGGGCGATCACGCTGCGCACCGTGATCGCCGGCGTGCCGATCATGATCGGCGTGGCCGAGACGCGCATCAAGCGGCAGGAGATCCGCATGCGCATCCTGTGGTCGCTGCTGGCGCTGGAGACCGTGCTGCTGCTGCTGATTCCGGCGGTCATCTGGCTAGCGCTCGACAAGGGCTTCATGCCGCTGAACACCATACGCGACGGCCTCGCTCGCCGCACCGCGGATGACCTGTCGCCGCTGCCGGTCGGCGACACACCGTCGGAAATCGCGCCTTTCATACGCGCACTCAACGATTTGCTGGGCCGCGCGCAGGACAGTGCGCGCGCCCGCCAGGATTTCCTTGCCAACGTCGCGCACCAGTTGCGCACGCCGCTCGCCGGTTTCCGTGCGCAGCTCGAATGGCTGCGCGAGCACCACCGGCAGGATGCCGAGACCGCGCATTCGACCGCGATGATGCTCGCCTCCACCGACCGCATGGTGCGGCAGGCCAACCAGCTGCTCGCGCTGGCCCGCACGGAGCCGGGCAGTATCGTGCGCCAGCGCTTCGAAAGGGTGTCGCTCGACCGGCTGGTGGCGGAGTCGGTGCAGCAATTCGTGCAGCAGGCGCTGGCCAAGGACATCGACATCGGCTTCGACCTGCAGCCGG
>CAZTIF010000132.1:0-4773 GCA_964613635.1 uncultured Bifidobacterium sp.
CCGACGCGGAGTTCTTGTGCGGTTTTCATAATGAGATTGCCAAATAGTTCGGAGAGTGATGCGCGCCGGTCGGGACTGCCATTGAGCTACGGTTGCCGTTGTAATCAGCGCACGGGGATTGCAAAGCCGCGGAATTTTACCCGATTTCGCTGGCGAACTCGATCAGGCTGTCCGCCAGTCCCGGCAGCGCGGCCAGCTGCCGCTCCCACTGAAGGGCATGCGCGCGCAGCGCAGGCAGCGCCGCCAGCAGCGCCGGCCAGTCGAGCGCGGCCGCCGGGTCGCCGTTCCAGGCGTGCCAGAACGATGCCAGCACCGACGCAGGCGCGCCGCACGATTCGGCGTACCGCGCTCGGAAAGCATCCAGCTTGTCGAAATGCGCGCCCGCTTCCTGCTCGTACAGCTGCCATACAAAGGGCCGCGCTGCCCACTGCGCGCGCACCGCGCTGTCCTCGCCGCGCACGAAGTTCAGGTCGCAGCTCCACAGCAGCCGGTCATACGCATCCGGCTCGAGGAAGGGCACGCCGACCAGCGTCAGCGCGCCCTCGCTGCGCAGCTGCCCGGCCGGCGGCGCCAGCGCGGTCACGCCTTCGGGCACCAGGCAGACCACCGGCGGGCCGGCACGCATCGCCGCCAGCAGCCGCTCGATCGGCGCCGACGGATAGCAGAACAGCGATACCAGCGTCGCCGGCTGCGCTGCCGGCACGCCGAGCCGGGCAAGGAAGGCGGCGCGCTCGGCCGGCCCGAAGGCCGCACGCGCGGCATCCAGCCCGGCCTCCCGTAGCAGTCCACCGGTACGCGACGTAAAGCCGGGGAAAAAGAAATGCTGCACCAGCGGCAGGCGCGGATGCGGCGAAGGCAGCCGATGGCTGTCCTCGACCCAGGCCTCGGCCGACAGGTATTCGAGGTTGATCCAGACGGGTGCCGGCTGCGCGGCCGCCATCGCCGCCAGCGTGCGCTCGGGCAGCCGGCAGCCGAAGGCGGAAATCACCAGGTCGCCGGCAGGCACGGGCTCGCCGCTCCAGCGGTTCAGCGTGAAGCCGTCCAGCGGCTGCGATGACAGGTTCGCGTCGATCGCCGGGCGCAGCCGCTGCAGCCGCGCGATGTCGTCGATCCACAGCGTCACTGCCATTCCGGCCTGCGCCAGCACGCGCGCAAGCCGCCAGCAGACGCCGGCGTCGCCGAAGTTGTCGATCACCTCGCAAAAAATGTCGGCGGAGCGCAGGGTACGCATCGGTCGATCCGGTCCGGGAACGCGCAGCTGCGCGGTCGGCGTGCTCACTCCCACTCGAGCTGCAGGTACAGCTGCTCGGCGTTGCGCAGGTTCACGCTGTCGAACAGCTGCCAGCGCGGGCGCTCCGAGGCGGCGGCATCGCGCACCACGTCACGCATCGGCCGGCCGGCGGCAATGCCGCGGCGCAGGTCGGCCATCAGCACATCGAGGTAGCCGCGCAGCCGGTCGAGGTGGGCCGCCTTGTCCTCGACCAGCGGGCCGTGGCCCGGAATGGCGCGCGCCGCCGGCAAGGCCCTCAGCGATTCGATCACGCCGAGCCAGCCCTTGGCATCGCCATCGATCGACGGCGCGCGCTCGACGAACAGCAGGTCGCCCATCCACAGCGTGCCGCTGCGTTCGTCCAGCACGGTCAGGTCATGGTCGGTATGCGCGATCGGCCATGCACGCAGCAGCAGGCGGCGGCCGCCGAGGTCGAGGGTGAGTTCATTGCCGACCTCGCGCGTCGGCAGCACGATGCGGCTGCCGTCGGCGTCCGCGCCGAGCATTTTTTTCAGGTTGGACTCGTAGCCTTCGGCGCGGATGCGCATCGCGCCGGCCAGCCGCGCATGGCCGATGAATTCGGGCTGGTCCTGCTCGAAGGCGGCATTGCCGAAGATATGGTCGGAATGCACATGGGTATTGATCACGTAGCGGATCGGCAGCGCCGAGCGCGCGCGGATCGCCTCGCGCAGCGACTGCCCGATGCGAAAGCTGCCGCCGGTGTCGATCACGGCGATCGCGTCGTCGCCGATGACGAAGCCGATGTTGGCGATGTCGCCGTGATAATCCTCGCCGAATTCCTCATGCACGCCGGTGTGCATGAACACGCCCGGCGCGACTTCGGTCACCGGCAAGGGCGCGGCCACGGCCGCCTGCAGCGCCAGCGCCGTGCAGAGGCCGGCGATCACCCGCGCCAGCATCTCAGGCCTCTGCCGTGACTTGCCGCAGCGCCCGCTCGAACGCCTCCACCGGCTGGCCGCCCTGCAACAGGTAGCGGTCGTTCAGGATCAGCGACGGCACCGAATGTATGCCCTGCGACAGATAAAGCTGCTGCCGCTCGCGTACCAAGGCGGCATAGTCGTCGCCGCTCAGGATCTCCGCCGCACGCTTGCCGTCGAGCCCGGCCTTTTCCACCGCCTGCAGCAATACCGATGCAGCCGACGGATCGAGGCCGTCGGTGAAATAGGCGCCCAGCAAGGCCCGCTTGAGCCGGTGCTGCGCGCCGGCGCCCTGCTCGCCGGCCCAGTGCAGCAGCCGATGCGCATCGAAGGTGTTGTAGGTGCGCTTGCGGCCTGCCATGTTGAACTCGAAACCGACCGCTGCGCCGCGCTCGGCGATCTGCTGCTGGTTCTGCTCCACTTGCGCGGGCGTGAGATTGTATTTGCGGGACAGGTGCTCGACGATGTCTTCGCCTTCGGGCGGCATGTTCGGGTTCAGCTGGAAGGGCTGGAAATGCAGCTCGACGGCCACCTCATCCTTCACCCGCTCGATCGCCTGCTCGAGCGAGGCGAGGCCGACCGCGCACCACGGGCAGGCGATATCGGAAACGAAGTCAATCTTGATCGGGTTCATGCGGGCTTCTTTGCAAACGAGGTTGAGGGACAAGCAGGCGACGCCGAAGCCGGCTTCCTCGCACAGTCCTGAATGGCACGTAGTTTATACTCGTCCCACTCCGTTGATGACACCGACACGCCTGCGATGCCGAACAAGACGCCTGCTTCCCTCGCCGCACTGCTGCTTGCCCTTGCCGCCGCGCTGCCGGCCCAGGCCGCCAGCTACCTGTGCGTGACGAAAGCGATGCGCGGCAACAAGTGGATCTGCACCGAAGATCCGTCGGTCTGCTCGTTCGTGTTCCGCATCGACGAAACCGGCCGCAAGCTCACGCGCAATGTCGACGAACGCAATCCGCGCGTGCCGGTGGTCGTCGACAAATGGGATGACAAGGTACTCATCGCGCACGAGGACCAGCCACGCATCGACTCGCGCTATGTCGAGCAGTTCTTCTACAAGATCGAATTCGACAGCGGCAACTTCCTGATGGCCAACGAATACGTGACCAACAGCGGGCGCTACCTGACGGAGGAAGAGCTGAAGATGGCGGACAGGAAGCGCTTTTCCTACTACCGTCCGCAGCTGTTTTCGGAAAAGGGCCGCTGCCGCTTTCGCCGTTAGCGGCCTGTCAGTGCTTGCGCGGCCTGCGCGCGGCGAGTTTACGGTGGGATTCGTCAAACGCGCGATCGAGGTAGGCGTCATAGAACTGGTGGTCGCCGCCGACCAGCGGATCGGCGAGCATCTCTCCGGAACCGTCGACAAAAACCAGCGTCGGCGCAACCACCACGCCGTAGCGCTTGGCGATCGCCACCGGCGTGGTCCAGCTGCCGTCGTAATCATGGATGGACTGGCGGCTCGTCATCGTCAGTTCGCGGATCACCGGCGGATTGGCCTCGCGCAGCAGCGGGGCGAGGTAGTTGCGGCGCACCACCTTGCAGTACGGGCATTCCGGCAGCGAGAACATCAGTACCAGCGGCTTGCCCGCCGCCTGCGCTTCCGCCGCCTGCTGCTGCAGGTTGTCGACGACCGGCAGCGTCACATGCGGCGGCTCGGCGCCTGCCGCTGCCGACAGCGACAGGAAGAAGAGCAGCGCGAGCATGCGCCGCAGGAAAGCATTCATTGCCTGACCTCCGATTCTGTGCAGGACAGCAGCCCGCTGGTCTCGATCACCGTGCCCGACTTCGGGTCGAAGCGCCGCCCCGACACCGTCATGCGCCCATTGCTGCGGTCGATGCTGAAGTCCATGCCGACCTCGACGCCCTGCGCCGACATGCCGAGGCTCCGGCAGCGGATCGCCGCCGACGCCAGTTCGCAGCCACAGACCTCGACGGTCGGCTCGAGGCAGCCCGAGGCCAGCTCGGGCGCGCGGCGCACATAGCCGCCTTCGAAATTCGCGAGGATCTGCCACTGGCGCTCGGCGCCGGTGGCACCGCCGCCGTCGAACACATCCTCGACTTTCACCGTACCGGCACAGTCGAACCGCAGCGTCTGCGCCGCCAGCGGCAAGGCCGCAGACATCGCCAGCGCGACGGCCAGCGCGTGCATCATCCGTCGACAACGCCCTGGTCGGTGCGGCTGTCGCCGCGGTTGTCATGCCAGGTCACGCTGATCGGGTCGCCCTTCTTCGCGCCGCGGAAATTGAAGGCGATGTACGGGTTCTCCGACACCGCCATGCCGAGGTGCGCATCGAGCACCACGCGGTCGTTGCACTTCACGACCAGCGTCTCGATGTAATGGGCGGGAATGCGCTTGCCTTCCTCGTCCTTGCGCAGCCCCGATTCCATCGGGTGCTTCACCATCAGCTTCATCTCGACCACGTCCTGCACCAGGAAGGCGCGGATTTTCATTGGCTCGCTCATTCAATCATCTCCTCGCGACGGCACATAAGTGCCTCAGCCAGAACGGCGCTGGCTAGGCGCGCCGCCGCAGACAGTACGACCGGTACGGCAAGG
>CAZTIF010000132.1:4873-7094 GCA_964613635.1 uncultured Bifidobacterium sp.
GCAACGACGCCAGCGCCGTTCTGGTTGAGGCACTCAGCCGCAGCCGCCGCCGCCGGCGCGTACCTTGATCATCGTATTGCCGACGTAGTACTTGCCGTCGGCGCGCGCAATGCCGTAGATGGTCGAGGTCTCGCCCATCTTGATGCGCGTGCTGATCTTCGGCTCGGTGTCGGGAGGGATGCGGAACGCGGCGGTGACGGGCAAAGGATTCTTGTGCACCACCACCAGCATGAAGTCGGTATTCGGGATCCGGCTTTCCATCGACATCGGCACGACGAAGCCGCTGCCGACCAGCTCGGGGCCGGACAGCACCACGTCGTTGCTGTTCACCGCGACCTCGCCGCCCATGGCCCAGACGGCCTCGGAAACGGTCTTCGCGTCGAACAGCTTGTTGTCCCAGTCGGCGCCGAACACGTCGGAAGGCTTCAGCACGCCCGCCGCAAACGCCAGCGACAGTGCGGTCCCCACTTGCAGGAATTCCCTGCGGTCCATCTGCTGCATGCCCGTGTCTCCTCGGGATACATTTTTTCTCGCCCCCCCTGAACCGGGGCACCTGTTGGCCTGCGCGAGGCCATTGCCCGAGTGTACCCGAAACGTGGCCGGCGATGACCCAATCCATTACTCAAGTAATAACAATAAAAAAGGCCGGCGAATGCCGGCCTTCGTGTGGTGCGATGGCTCGCGCCGCTTACTGCAGCTGGTCCAGCGCGGTCGCCAGGTACTCGACGGTGCGATCGACGTGGTTCAGCTTTTCGAGTCCGAACAGGCCGATGCGGAAGGTGCGGAAGTCGGCGCGCTCGCCGACCTGCAGCGGCACGCCGGCGGCGGTCTGCAGCCCGAGCGACATGAATTTCTTGCCGTTCTGGATGTCCGGGTCGCTGGTGTAGCTGACCACCACGCACGGCGCCTGGAAGCCCGGCGCGGCGACGCTCTTGAAGCCCTTCGCTTCGAGCATGCGGCGCACCTTGTCGCCCAGCTCGACCTGCTTGGCCTGCAGGTTCGCGAAACCGTCGGCGCGGGTTTCGTTCATCGTGTCGCGCAGGATGCGCAGGCCGTCGGTCGGCATCGTGGTGTGGTAGATGTGCGAGCCCTTCTCGTAGGTCTCGACGATCTGCAGCCACTTCTTCAGGTCGCACGAGTAGCTGGTGCTGGTGGTGGCGTCGATGCGCTCGCGGGCGCGCGACGACATGCCGATCAGGGCGCAGCACGGCGAGCTGCTCCAGCCCTTCTGCGGCGCGCTGACCAGAACGTCAACCTTCGACTCGACCATGTCGACCCACATCGCGCCGGACGCGATGCAGTCCAGCACGAACAGGCCATCAACGGCTTCGACCGCCTCGCCGACCGCGCGCAGGTAGTCCGGCGGCAGGATCATGCCGGCCGAGGTTTCCACGTGCGGCGCAAAAACGACCGCCGGCCTGTGCTCGCGGATCCAAGCGACGACTTCTTCCACCGGCGGCGGCGCATACTGCTGCTCGAAGCCCTCGACCAGCGGCTGGCCCGTCATCACGTGCAACTGATCGGAGATGCGGCCCATCTCGAAGATCTGGGTCCAGCGGTAGCTGAACCAGCCATTGCGGATCACCAGGCACTTGCGGTCGGTCGCGAACTGGCGCGCCACCGCTTCCATGCCATAGGTGCCGCTGCCCGGCACGACCACCGCCGACTTCGCGTTGTAGACCTCCTTCAGGATGCTGGAGATGTCATTGATCACCCCCATGAAGGCCTTCGACATGTGATTCAGGGAGCGGTCCGTGTAGACGACCGAGAATTCGAGCAGACCGTCGGGATCAACGTTGGGAAGCAAGCCGGGCATAGAAATCCTGTCTGGGTAAATATGTACCGGCAAGCCGATTTGCCGGAGTGCGTGTACGAAAAATTTAGAGTGCGAGTTTAGCAGGTTAAGTCTTTGCCCTCTATGCACGGCGCAACCTATGGCAGGAATGACAAGTTCGCAAGCGGCGGCGAAGGGCTATAGAATCGCGTCCTCTTTAGTTCAAACAGTTATCCGGAGCACAGATGGAAAGCGATATCGAAATTGCACAAAAGGCAAAGATGAAGAAGGTCGTCGATGTCGCTGCGACGCTTGGCATTAACGAAGATGCGATCGAGCCGTACGGCCATTACAAGGCGAAGATTTCGCTCGACTACCTCGACACGCTGAAGGACAAGCCCGACGGCAAGCTGGTGCTGGTCACCGCGATCAGCCCGACGCCGGCCG
>CAZTIF010000133.1:0-7051 GCA_964613635.1 uncultured Bifidobacterium sp.
GCCCAGTTCAGCGCATGGCCGGCCTGGCGCATGTCGGTGACGACCGGCGCCAGCAGGTGCGGAATGCCTTCGTAGATCGACAGTTCCAGCATCTTCGGATCGATCAGGATCAGCCGCACCTGCTTCGGATCTGCCTTGTACAGCAGCGACAGGATCGTCGCGTTGATGCCCACCGACTTGCCCGAACCGGTGGTACCGGCCACCAGCAGGTGCGGCATCTTCGCGAGGTCGGCCACCACCGGGTTGCCGGCGATGTCCTTGCCGAGGCCGACGGTCAGCAGCGATGCATTGTCGTTGTAGACCTTGGAGCCGACGATCTCGGAGAAGCGCACGATCTGCCGCTTCGGGTTCGGCAGCTCGAGGCCCATGTAGTTCTTGCCCGGGATGGTCTCGACCACGCGGATCGAGGTCAGCGACAGCGCGCGCGCGAGGTCGCGCGCGAGGTTCACGATCTGGCTGCCCTTCACGCCCGTGGCCGGCTCGATCTCGTAGCGCGTGATCACCGGGCCCGGATAGGCAGCGACCACCTTCACCTCGACGCCGAAGTCGCCCAGCTTCTTCTCGATCAGGCGGCTGGTGAATTCCAGCGTCTCGACGCTGACGGTCTCCTGCGCCGCCGGCGGCTCGTCAAGCAGCGACAGCGGCGGCAGGTTGGTGTCGGGCAGGTCGAGGAACAGCGACACCTGCTTCTCCTTTTCCACGCGCTCGGACTTCGGCACGTGCACCACCTGCGGCACGATCTGTATCGGCGGCGCCTCGACGCTCTTCTCGCGCTCCTTGACGACGGCTTCCTCGCGCTTGACGACGGCCTCCTCGCCGATGCGCCGGTCTTCATGCGCGCGGTAGCGCTGCACCACCCACTGCGCGCCGTCCTCGATCGCGCCGCCGAGCTTCTCGGCCACCGCCAGCCACGACACATGGAAGCACAGCGAAAAGCCGAGCAGGAAAAGCATCAGCAGGATCAGCGTCGCGCCATTGAAGCCGAGCGTGTCCTGCGCGGCGCTGCCGAGCAGCTCGCCAAGCACGCCGCCGGGGTCGCGCGGCAGCTGCACCTTCCACGAATACATGCGGATGAATTCCAGCGCCGAGCTGCCCAGCACCATCAGCACGAAGCCACCGGCGCGGATGCCGGCCTCGAAGCGGTGGCGCTTTTCCGGGGTCTTTTGCAGCAGGAAGCGGTGGGCCAGCTGCCGGTAGCTGGCCCAGACCAGTGACAGCAGCACCACGCAGAACCACCACGCGGAAAAGCCGAAGACGTACAGCATCAGGTCGGCCAGCCAGGCGCCGGCGCTGCCGCCCCAGTTGACCGGCCGCATGCCAACGCCCGCATGCGACCAGCCGGAGTCGGCCGGCGTGTAGGTGAACAGCACCAGCGTGAGGTAGATGCCCAGTGCCGTGAACGCGACCCAGCGCGCCTCGACCAGCAGCCGGATCAGCCGGTTCGGCAGGGGCTCGGGCGGCGGCGGCGGTGGGGTGCGGGTATAGGGAGCGGTGGTTCGGGTCATGGAGTGCTGACGTTGTTGCCGCCCTGAGGCAATCGGGCAGTTCCTCTATAATGAGCGTTTGTGTCGCGCTGCAATATCGCACGATTCAAGGCAGGATGATACTCCCTCCGCCCGCCTTTCCTCGTCGAATGACGGCGCCGTTGCCCGACCGCTTTTTATCGTTTTGTCCACTTCAGAAAAATTCCCATGTCCAGCCCCAAACATGCACGCGTCCTGATCATTGGTTCCGGCCCGGCCGGTTACAGCGCAGCCGTCTATGCGGCGCGCGCCAACCTGAAACCGGTGCTGGTCACCGGCGTCGAACAGGGCGGCCAGCTGATGACCACGACCGATGTCGAGAACTGGCCCGGTGACCCGATGGGCGTGCAGGGCCCGGAGCTGATGCAGCGCCTGCTGCAGCATGCGGAACGCTTCAACACCGAAATCATTTTCGACCACATCCACACCACGCACCTGAACGAGCGGCCGATCCGCCTCGAAGGCGACGCCGGCAGCTATACCTGCGACGCGCTGATCATCGCCACCGGCGCATCGGCGCAGTACCTCGGTCTGCCGTCGGAAGAAGCGTTCATGGGCAAGGGCGTGTCGGCCTGCGCGACCTGCGACGGTTTCTTCTACAAGAACCAGGACGTGGCCGTGATCGGCGGCGGCAATACCGCCGTCGAGGAGGCGCTGTACCTGTCGAACATTGCGAAGAAGGTCACCGTCATCCACCGCCGCGACAAGTTCCGCGCCGAGCCCATCCTGATCGACCGCCTGATGGCCAAGGTCGCCGAAGGCCGTGTCGAGATCAAATGGAATCATACGCTCGACGAAGTGACCGGCGATGACAGCGGCGTGACCGGGATGAACATCAAGTCCACCGTCGATGGCGCAATCACGGCGGTGCCGGTGCATGGCCTGTTCGTCGCGATCGGGCACAAGCCGAACACCGGCATCTTCGAAGGCCAGCTGGAGATGAAGAACGGCTACATCGTGACGAAGAGCGGCACCGAGGGCATGGCGACTCTGACGTCGGTCGACGGCGTGTTCGCCGCCGGCGACGTGCAGGACCATGTGTACCGCCAGGCGATCACCAGCGCCGGCACCGGCTGCATGGCGGCGCTCGACGCGCAGCGTTATCTGGAATCGCAAGAGTAAGCATCACTGCGGGCGCGAGCGCCCGCTTTTTTTTCGAAGGCTGTTGCCATGATAGACCTGGCCGAACTGAAGGCGCTGCAGAAAAGGCTGAAGGAACGCTCCGCCGCGACCGCCGAGGCCGAAAGGCAGAAGCGCGAACTGATGGCGCAGCGCGAGCGCGAGGCCAACGTGTTCCGCGACGCGGTCGGCAAGGTGACGCCGCTGAATGCGCCACCGCGCGTGCTGCACGAGCCGCCGCGGCCGGAGCCGATTGCGCAGCAGCGGATTGCCGATGACCAGGCGGTGCTGCGCGAGTCGCTGTCCGACGAGTTCAGCATCGATACGCTGCTTGAAGTCGACGAGACGCTCAGCTATGCGCGCAGCGGCGTCGGGCCGGACGTGATGAGGAAGCTGCGCGGCGGCGGCTGGGTGGTGCAGGACCAGCTCGACCTGCACGGCCTGCGTGTCGATCAGGCGCGCGAAGCGCTCGGGCAGTTCGTGCGCGACGCCGGCAAGCGCGGCTTTCGCTGCGTGCGCATCATCCACGGCAAGGGCCTCGGCTCGCTGAACAAGAAGCCGGTGCTGAAGATCAAGGTCAGGAACTGGCTGGTGCAGAAAGAGGAAGTAATTGCCTTCTGCCAGGCGCGTGCGGCAGATGGGGGCAGCGGGGCGTTGATGGTGTTGTTGAAGGGGACGTGACGGGCGGGCTGCCTGCCTGCCCGACAACTCACTTTGGCACCGACCTTCGTATTACGCACAGGCCAGGGGTCATGCAGTGGTGGGTCCCAGCGTTCGCTGGGACGACGATTTTATTGCCGGGGGCCTTCAACACCGTCATCCCAGCCACCGCCCCAGCGAAAGCCGGGGCAAGCTTGGATCCATCGTCGATCAATCCCTGACGCTGGCGACAACGGGAGGCGGCAGCTCGCCCCCCACCCTGCAGCCAGTCATTCCGTCAAACCGCCTCTTCGCCCGTCTCCCCGGTACGAATCCGGATCACCTGCTCCACCGACGTCACGAAGATCTTGCCGTCGCCGATCTTGCCGGTGCGCGCCGCCTTCACGATGGCCTCCACCGCATGATCGACCACCTCTTCGGCGACCACCACCTCGATCTTCACCTTCGGCAGGAAATCCACCACGTATTCGGCGCCGCGATACAGCTCGGTATGGCCTTTCTGGCGGCCGAAGCCTTTCACTTCGGTGACGGTCAGGCCGCTGACGCCCACGGCGGCCAGCGATTCACGCACCTCGTCGAGCTTGAATGGTTTGATGACAGCGGTGATCTGTTTCACGACAACTCCTCTTTCGGACTTATTGGGGTAAACGATTTACTCTTTGAAGCGGGACGTGATCGGGTAGCGCCAGTCGCGCCCGAAAGCGCGGTGCGTGACCCGCGGCCCCACCGGCGCCTGGCGGCGCTTGTATTCGTTGATCTTGATCAGCCGTGTAATCCGGTCGACATCTTCTTTACGATAACCCGCGGCCAGCAGTTCCGCAACGCCCTGCCCTTCTTCCATGTACAGCTTCAGGATGCCGTCCAGCACGTCATACGGCGGCAGCGAATCCTGATCCACCTGGTTCGGCCGCAGCTCGGCCGACGGCGCACGGGTCAGGATGCGCTCGGGGATCACGTCGGACAGGCTGTTCCGGTAGTCGCAGAGCCGGTAGACCAGCGTCTTCACGATGTCCTTGATCACTGCATAGCCGCCGGCCATGTCGCCGTACAGCGTGCAGTAGCCGGTGGCCATCTCGCTCTTGTTGCCGGTCGTGAGCACGATCGCGCCGGTCTTGTTCGACAGCGCCATCAGCAGCGTGCCGCGGATGCGCGCCTGCAGGTTTTCTTCGGTGGTATCGACCGGCAAGCCGGCGAACAGCGGCGACAGCGAGCGCGTGAACGCATCGAAGCAGTCGGCGATCGGGATCTCGTCATACTGCACGCCGAGCCGCGCGACCATGTCGCGCGAGTCTATCCACGAAATCTCGGCGGTGTACGGCGACGGCATCATCACCGCGCGCACCTTGTCGGCGCCGAGCGCATCGACCGCGATCGCCAGTGTCAGCGCCGAATCGACACCGCCGGAGAGGCCAATGACGGCGCCCGGGAAGCCGTTCTTGCCCACATAGTCGCGCACGCCCAGCACCAGTGCCGAATACACCTGCGCCTCCAGCGACTGCGGCTCGGGCAGCGACTGAGGCTGCGGCTGGCCGTCGTCGAACTGCACCAGCGCGAAGTCTTCATCGAAAGGCTGCAGCTGCGCGCAGACCGTGCCGGACGCATCCAGCACGAAGGACGAGCCATCGAACACCAGTTCATCCTGCGCGCCGACCAGGTTGGCGTAAACCATCGCCAGCCCCTGGCTGCAGACGTTCTCGCGCATCGTGTCAACGCGCAGGTGCTGCTTGTTCATGTGGTACGGCGACGCATTCGGCACCAGCAGCACCTGCGCGCCATGCTCGGCGGCCTTGCGCGGCATTTCCGAATACCAGGTGTCTTCGCAGATGTTGAGCGCGAAGCGCATGCCTTTCACGTCGAAGATGCAGACATCGTCGGCCGCGGTGAAGTAGCGCTTCTCGTCGAACACGGTGTAGTTCGGCAGCGCATGCTTGCGGTAGGTGTGGATCACCGCGCCTTCGCACAGCACCGAGGCCGCGTTGTACTGCGCGTCTGTGCCTTCGGACAGCGGATGGCCGACGATCACGCGCAATCCCTTCAGTCCGGCCAGCGCGGTGGCGAGCTCCTGCAAGGCCTGCTGCGATTTTGCGTAGAATGAACGGCGCAGCAGCAGGTCTTCCGGCGGATAGCCGACCAGTGACAATTCCGGGGTGATCACGATGTCGGCGCCGACGGCCGCCGCACGGCGTGCCGCGTCGGCAATGCGCGCGCTGTTGCCGGCGAGATCGCCGACGATGCTGTTGATCTGGGCTATGGCTACGGTGACTGGCATCGCGACTGGACTTCCCTGAGCTTCTGTGAGGCTGATTCTGCAAAACCCAGATTATCGCACGCGCATCCTATCTTCCCTGTCCGAGGCCGGCCAGCCGGCATGGGACAGCCTCGCCGGCGCGCAGGCGGAAGCGAATCCCTTCCTGTCGCATGCGTTCCTGCATGCGCTGCACGCGTCCGGCAGCGCCTCCGAAGACACCGGCTGGCAGCCGCAATACCTGACGCTGTGGGACGGCGACACGCTGGCGGCCGCGCTGCCGCTGTATGCGAAGTTTCACTCTTACGGCGAATACGTGTTCGACTGGGCCTGGGCGGATGCGTACCGCCGCAACGGCCTTGAGTACTATCCGAAACTGCTGTCGGCGATACCGTTCACGCCGGTGACGGGCGCGCGGCTGCTGGCCATCGATGATGCGGCACGGGCGGCGCTGGTGAAGGCGCTGCAGGGCGTGCAGCAGGCCAACGGCCTGTCGTCGACGCATGTGCTGTACCCGCCGCAGGCCGAGGCGCAGCTGCTGCAGGAGGCCGGCTTCCTGCTGCGCCGTGGCGTGCAGTTCCACTGGCAGAACGAAGGCTATGAAAACTTCGAACAGTTCCTGTCGACGCTGGAGCAGAAGAAGCGCAAGAACATCCGTGCCGAGCGGCGCAAGGTCGCCGAGGCCGGCATCACGATGCGGCGCGTACGGGGACGGGAAGCGACGGAGGCGGACTGGCGCTTCTTCAAGCGCTGCTATGACCGCACCTACAGCGCGCACTATTCGACGCCCTACCTGAACCTGGATTTTTTCCTGCGCATTGCCGAAACGATGCCGGAGCGGCTGCTGCTGGTGCTCGCGGAGCGCGACGGACAGCCGGTGGCGTCATCGCTGGTGGTGCATGACGAACGAGCGCTGTACGGGCGCTACTGGGGCTGTGTCGAGCAGCATCCCTGCCTGCATTTCGAGACCGCGTATTACCAGCCGCTGGAGTTCTGCATCGAGCAGAAGATCGCCGCCTTCGAGGGCGGCGCGCAGGGGGAGCACAAGATGGCGCGCGGCTTCCTGCCGCAGGCGACCTGGTCGGCGCACTGGCTCGCGCATGACGGCTTCTCCGATGCGGTGGAGCGTTTCCTTGCGCAGGAGGGCCGGGGGATGGCGGCTTACGTGGATGAGTTGAACGAGCGGAGTCCGTTCAAATGAGGGCCGGGGGTTGGCGGCGATGGATTCTGGCTTGCGCCGGGATCACAGTATCTGAAAGTCGCTGGGTCCCGGCCTGCGCCGGGACGACGATATCGAGGAACGACCGCCCCACGCCTTGGCTTGCAAGCCAAGGCGCTTCGGCGAGCGCAACGCATGCGTTGCGAATTCCTCGCCTCACCCCGGCGCAGGCCGGGACCCAGCGACTTTGAATTCCCTGCTTGCTACCGAATACAGAGGCAAGCAGGCTGAATCACTTCGCCTGCTGGTTGTAAGCCTCAATCCCCGCCAGGATTTCCTTCTTCG
>CAZTIF010000134.1:0-7021 GCA_964613635.1 uncultured Bifidobacterium sp.
GACGTTCAAAGCGTAGTCAGCCACAAAATTGTCATCCCAGCGCAAGCTGGGATCTATCGTCGATAAACCCCTGACGATGTTCTTGGCCATTGCGACCATGGATCCCAGCTTGCGCTGGGATGACAGAGTTGAGGGTAGCGAGCTTTTCAAACGTCACCCCGGCGCAGCCCGGGATCCAGCGTCTTTCATCGGGGACGACGGAAAAAGCCCGTCACCGCCCGCCTTCCACATTCACAATGTACTGATCCTCCACCGCCAGCGCCCCCGCACGCCGCAGCTGCGTGATCGCCCAGTGCGCAAGATGAATCAGCCCGTAGTTCATGTAGCGGCGATTCGCCGCCGCCACCAGCGGTATGCCGGCCAGCAGCGCGGGAACCTCGGTCAGGCGGATTTTCTGCCTTTCCATCAGCAGGAATTTCAGCAGCACCTTGATCCCGTTCTGCGCATTGCGCACCGGATCGGACTCGAGATAGCTGATGCGCGAATACGCTTCCTTCAGCGCCTGCGCCACATCGGTGAACGGCTTGCCGTGGCCGGGAATCACGACGGCCGGCTGCAGGTCGTCGATCATGTCCAGCGTCGCACGCGTCTCGCGGAAGCCGCCCCAGCCGTCGAGCGCGGGAAAGACCACGCCGAAGCCCTTCTCCCACAGCGCATCGGCAGAGATCAGGATGCCCTGCGGCCGGTTGAACAGCAGCAGCGAATACGGATGATGGCCGGGCGCATACAGCGCCTCCCAGCGCAGGTCGCCGAGTTCGATCTCGTCACCGGGCCGGATCGGCGCATCCGCCCGAAAAGCCTCGCAGCGCTGGCCGGTGGCGGCAAAAGTCGGCGCCATCTGCTCCCAGTCGTTCACGCGTTCGAACTCGGCCTCGGGCACATGCGTGCGCACCTGCGGATAATGCGCCTGCAGGATGCGGTTGCCGCCGCAATGGTCGGAGTGCAGGTGCGTGTTGTAGATCGCATCCAGCGGCCGGTCCTTCAGCAGATGGCGCACCAGCGCCAGCGTCTGCCCGGCATGCGTGCAATAGCCGGTATCGACGATGGCAGTGCGGTGCTTGCCGATGAACAGCACATTGTTTGAAGAAAGCCAGCCGCGCTCGAGCACGTGCATGGTGTCCGGGAAACTCATTTCTTCATCTCGTAAGCGAGCGAGATGCGGGCGAACTCGGTCAGCAACTCGTGCGTGCCGCCGTTGAACGTGCAGAACGCAACGCCGGTACGCACGACCAGCCGCGGCGGCGACAGCCAGCCGGCACGCGGCAGGCCGATCAGCTTCGCGCCGCGCACGTCGTTCCACAGCACCTCCTTGCCGAGCAGGCCGGTCTGGCGGATGCCGCTGGCATCGATCGTCACGGTCGAATGCAGGAAGCTGCGATAGGACAGCAACAGCAGCAGGATCACGCCCAGCAGCAGCGCCTGCGAGCCGAAGCCACCGCCATGCCGCAGCAGGAAGCTGGCCGCATAGCCGGCCAGGCCGAAGGTGAACAGCGTGGCGAGCATCTTGAACCACGGGCTGTAGGCCGGTCCGGTCACGACTGCGGTGGGCTGGTAGCCGATGCGCTGCATGTCCGGCTCAGCCTTGCGCACGGCGCTCGAGGATGGCCAGCCACACCTGGCGCTTGCGCGCTTCCGGCGCCATGCCCCAGTCGATGATCTCGTCGATGCTGCGCTGGCAGCCCTTGCACAGGCCGCTGCCCTCGTCCATCACGCAGATGCCGATGCACGGCGACGGCAGCGGGCCCGCATGCGTGCGCGGGTCGAAGGCTTCGGCGCGGTTCACGGCCATGGCCTCAGACTCCCGCACGCTGCTTTTTGTCCGCGAGGCGGGCGTGGAATCTTTCTGCGATGACGATGGTGCGCTCATGCTCGCCCTCGCTGATCTTGTCGAGCCCGTCCCAGGCCTCGACGCGAAAGCGCACGCGCCGGCCGTCGACCTCGAGCAGTTCGC
Organism: uncultured Bifidobacterium sp.; assembly: GCA_964613635.1. Lineage (GTDB taxonomy): Bacteria > Pseudomonadota > Gammaproteobacteria > Burkholderiales > Burkholderiaceae_D > Pernthalerella. The sequence goes on from CAZTIF010000134.1 coordinate 1,952, forward strand.
CGCGTATCGTCAGCGTCATGCCCGGCGGCGTCGCCGCCAGATGCGAAAAGCTCACATGCGTGCCGAGACTCTGCTCGGCCGGCCAGTCCATGTGCGGAATGATCGCCTGCGTGCAGGCCAGCTCCATCAGCCCGACCATGTAGCCGGTGGCCAGCACCTCCGGCATCTGCTGCGCAAAACCGATGTGCTGGCCAAACAGCGCCGGCACCACCGAGCGCTCGGGCACGGTGGTCTGCCATTCGAAACGGATGCCGGGTTTCAGCGTGTCCTTCATCGCGCAGCCTCCGACGCCCGGCGCGCAGCGATCGCATTGCCGGCACGGCTGGACGCCTTCCTGCCGAGATGCTGCGAAATGAATTGTCCTGCATCGACGACTGCATCAAGATCGACTCCGGTATGTAGGCCCAGCCCGTGCAGAAGATACAGTACATCCTCGGTCGATACGTTGCCCGTTGCGCCTTTTGCATACGGGCATCCGCCCAGCCCCGCGACCGACGAATGGAAAATCGACACGCCGACTTCCAGCGCCGCATAGATGTTCACCAGCGCCTGCCCGTAGGTGTCATGGAAATGGCCGGCGAGCCGATCGAGCGGGAATTCGCGCGCGACCCGCTCGAACACCTGCTTCACCTTGCCGGCGGTGCCGACGCCGATGGTGTCGGCGATGTCGATCTCGTCGCAACCGAGGTCACGCAGGCGCTGCGTTACATCGGCCACCGCGTCGGGCGCGACCTCGCCCTGGTACGGACAGCCGAGCGCGCAGCTGATGCTGCCGCGCAGCCGCAGGCCGTTCGCCTTCGCCGCCTGCGCGACATCGCGAAAGCGCTCGATCGATTCCGCGATCGAGCAATTGATGTTCTTCTGCGAGAAGGCTTCCGACGCCGCGCCGAAGATCACCACCTCGTCGGCACGCGCGGCCAGCGCGGCCTCGAAGCCCTTCATGTTCGGCACCAGCGCCGAGTAGATCGTGCCGGGACGGCGCGTGACCTGCTGCATCACCTCGGTCGAGGTGGCCATCTGCGGCACCCACTTCGGCGACACGAACGAGGCCGCTTCGATGTTCGCAAAACCTGCGGCGGACAAACGGTTGACCAGTTCGATCTTGACCTCGGCAGGAATCGTTTCCTTCTCGTTCTGCAGCCCGTCGCGCGGGCCGACCTCCACCACTTTTACGTTCGACGGCAATCCCATCGCTACCCTCTCAAGCTTCTTCCGGCGTGAATGACAACAGCTGCGCGCCTTCGGCGACCTGGTCGCCGACCGCATACAGCAATTCCGCAACGCGCCCTTTCGCGGGCGCGCTGATCGTGTGTTCCATCTTCATCGCTTCCATGATCAGCAGCGGCGCGCCCTTCTCGACCGCCGCGCCGGCGTCGACCAGCAGCTGCACGATCTTGCCCGGCATCGGCGCAGTCAGCCGGCCGCCTTCGGACTCGTGCTCGCCGGCGTGCGCGATCGGGTCGCTCCAGTCGAACACCCGGTGCCGTCCCGCATGGAATACATGGAAGCTGTCACCGGCGCGCACCACGCGTCCCTGCACGCGCGCGCCGTCCAGCGCGAGCGTGACTTCGCTGCCGGCGAGCTGCACGTCGCTGACCAGCGCCTGCCGGCCGCCCTGCATGAGCTGCCAGCCGTTGCGCCGATAAGCCAGCGCGACATCGAGCTCGGCGCCGTCGCAGGCAAAGCGCAAATTGCGCAGATAGCCGCCCGACAGCCGCCAGCCGCCCGGCGCATCCCAGGGATCGTTCGACACTTGCTCAGGCATTGCCAGCCGCGCCACTGCCAACGCGAGCGCGGCCAGCGACGGCTCGTCGGCCGGCGGGAACAGCGTCGCATGATGGCGCTCGATCAGCCCGGTGTCGAGCTCGGCGGTGGCGAAAGGCTGCGAGGTGATCAGTCGGCCGAGGAAGGCGACGTTGGTCGCCGGCCCGACCACCTCGAACGACGCCAGCGCCTGCGCCATGCGCGCCAGCGCCTGTGCGCGATCGTCTCCGTGCACGATCAGTTTCGCGATCATCGGGTCGTAATAGGGCGAGATCGCATCGCCCTCGCGCACGCCGGCGTCGATGCGGACTGCGCCATGCTCGAACTGCACCGCAGACGGCATGCGCAGGTGTTGCAGCGCGCCTATCGACGGCAGGAAACCCTTCTCCGGATTTTCCGCATAGATGCGCGCTTCGATCGCATGGCCGTGGATGCGGAGCTCGTGCTGCAGCAACGGCAGCCGCTCGCCGGCCGCCACGCGCAACTGCCATTCGACGAGGTCGGTGCCGGTGATCATTTCCGTCACCGGATGCTCGACCTGCAGCCGCGTGTTCATTTCCATGAAATAGAAGCTGCCGTCCTGGTTCGCGATGAACTCGACGGTGCCAGCGCCGACATAGCCGACCGCCTTCGCCGCATTCACCGCCGCCTCGCCCATCGCGCGGCGGCGCTCGTCGCTCATGCCGGGCGCGGGCGCTTCCTCAAGCACCTTCTGGTGGCGGCGCTGCACCGAGCAGTCGCGCTCGAACAGGTAGACGCAATTGCCATGCGTGTCGGCAAACACCTGGATCTCGATATGGCGCGGGCGCACCAGGTACTTCTCGACCAGCACGCGGTCGTCGCCGAAGCTGCTGATCGCCTCGCGCTTGCAGGATGCGAGCGCGGCGTCGAAGTCTTCGCTGCGCTCGACGATGCGCATGCCCTTGCCGCCGCCGCCGGCACTGGCCTTCAGCAGCACCGGATAGCCGATCTTGTCCGCCTGCGCGCGCAGGTAGGCGGTGTCCTGTTCCTCGCCGTGGTAGCCGGGCACCAGCGGCACGGCGGCGGTTTCCATCAGCGACTTGGCGGCGGACTTCGAGCCCATCGCGCGAATGGCCGATGCCGGCGGGCCGATGAACACGAGGCCGGCGGCAGCGCAGGCGGCGGCGAAATCTTCGTTCTCGGACAGGAAGCCGTAGCCGGGGTGGATCGCCTGCGCGCCGGTCTGCTTTGCCGCGGCGATGATGCGCTCGGCCAGCAGGTAGCTTTCCTTCGCCGGCGCAGCGCCGATGTGCACGGACTCGTCGCACAGCGCGACATGCTTCGCGTTGGCGTCGGCGTCCGAGTACACGGCGACGGTGGCGATGCCCAGCCGGCGCGCAGTGGCCGCGACGCGGCAGGCGATTTCACCGCGGTTGGCGATGAGGATTTTGTTGAACATGTCTCGCTCCGGTCTTCCTTATTGATTTTTGATTGAGGTCGATCGACGATGGATCCCGGCTTTCGCCGGGATGACGACGATTAAGGCCATCGCTCTTTGATACGTCGTCCCAGCCACCGCCCCAGCGAAAGCTGGGGACAAGCTGGGACCCACCCTCGCCATCAGAAAACGTCCGCATCAAATACAACGCTCGAGCACCGCCATCGTCGTCTCCCCCAACCACGCCAACTCCTCGTCCGTCAGCACGTACGGCGGCATCCAGTACACCGTCGTCCCGATCGGTCTCAGCAGCAATTCCCTTTGCAGCGCCTCGCTGAAGAAGCGCCGCGAAAATCCCTGAACCTGTGCCGGCGTCACGTCGAATGCGCAGATCATCCCGCGCTGCCTTGCATTGCCCACCGCCGGATGCGCGGCCACTTTCGCCAGCGCGTCGCCCAGCTTCTGCGCACGCTCGCGGTTGCGAACGATCACATCGTCTTCATCAAAGATATCCAGCGTCGCCAGCGCCGCGCGGCACGCCAGCGGGTTGCCGGTATACGAATGCGAATGCAGGAAGCCGCGCGCCGTGTCCGGGTGGTAGAACGCGCGGTATACATCGTCCGTCGTCATCACCAGCGACAGCGGCAAATAGCCGCCGCTGATGCCCTTCGACAGGCACAGGAAATCCGGCCAGATGCCGGCCTGCTCCACCGCGAAGAACGTGCCGGTGCGGCCGCAGCCGACCGCGATCTCGTCGGCGACCAGATGCACCGAGAACTCGTCGCACAGCGCGCGCAGCTTTGTCAGATAATCCGGCTCGTACATCGCGATGCCGACCGCGCACTGCACCAGCGGCTCGACGATCACCGCGGCGATCTGGCCCGCACGCCGCTCGAACAGTTCGCGCATCTGCTGCAGCGCCGCGTCCGTGCCAAGCACGGCCGGCGACACCACCACATGCGCGCGCTTGTACATCGCGCCATACGCCTCGGTGAAGATCGGCACATCGGTCACGCCAAGCGCGCCGACGGTTTCGCCGTGATAGCTGCCGGACAGGCAGACGAATTCCTGCTTCTGCTCGCGACCGGTATTGCGCCAGTAATGAAAGCTCATCTTCAGCGCAATCTCGACCGCCGACGCGCCGTCGGACGCGAAGAAGCAATGGCCAAGCGAGTGCTTCGCTTTTGCAGCCAGCCGTTCCGACAGCTGCACCACCGGCTCGTGCGTGAAGCCGGCCAGCATCGCATGCTCGAGCCGGTCGAGCTGGTCCTTCAGCGCCGCATTGATGCGCGGGTTCGCATGGCCGAACAGGTTCACCCACCACGAGCTGACGCCGTCCAGATAGCGCCGGCCGTCATGGTCATACAGCCACGCGCCCCGGCCATGGCTGAGCGCCACCAGCGGCAGCGTCTCGTGGTGCTGCATCTGCGTGCACGGGTGCCACACCGCCGCGAGGCTGCGCTGCACCCAGTCTTTGTCGGCTGCCTGGTTCATTACATCCTGAAAATGCCAAACTTCGTTTCGGGTATCGGCGCATTCAATGCGGCCGACAATCCCAGCGCCAGCACGGTGCGGGTGTCCGCCGGATCGATCACGCCGTCGTCCCACAGCCGCGCGCTGGCGTAATACGGATGGCCCTGGTGTTCGTACTGCTCGCGGATCGGCGTCTTGAACGCCGCTTCTTCGTCGGCGCTCCAGCTGCCGCCCTTCGCCTCGATGCCGTCGCGCTTGACGGTGGCCAGCACGCTGGCCGCCTGTTCGCCGCCCATCACCGAAATGCGCGCGTTCGGCCACATCCACAGCATGCGCGGCGAATACGCGCGGCCGCACATGCCATAGTTGCCGGCGCCGAAGCTGCCGCCGATGATCATGGTGAACTTCGGCACTGCGGCGGTCGCGACTGCCGT
>CAZTIF010000135.1:0-7000 GCA_964613635.1 uncultured Bifidobacterium sp.
GCGAAGGCGGCCGTACCGTCGGCGCCGGTGTCGTGGCCAAGATCCTCGACTAAACATGCCTGTCCGGTTCGCCGGGCGCTTCACACAATGCCGCGGGCGTACCCGCCCGCGGTTCGCTCTTTTAAGGGAACATGATGGAAAAGCAAAAAATCCGTATCCGCCTGAAGGCATTTGACTATCGCCTGATTGACCAGTCGGCACTCGAAATCGTCGAGACCGCCAAGCGTACCGGCGCGGTCGTCAAGGGTCCGGTTCCGCTGCCGACGCGCATCCAGCGTTGGGATGTGCTGCGTTCGCCGCACGTGAACAAGACCTCGCGCGACCAGTTCGAAATCCGCACCCACCAGCGCCTGATGGACATCGTCGACCCGACCGACAAGACCGTTGACGCGCTGATGAAGCTGGACCTGCCGGCTGGCGTGGACGTCGAAATCAAGCTGCAGTAATACAGCAATGGCGTGATCGCGCAAAACGGGGAACTTCGCACTTGCGCAAGTTCCCTTTGCGCGATATACTCGCCGGCTCGGTCGGAGTCCGTGGACTTCGGCCATTCGAATTTTTAAACACAGCCCCGCCCAATCGCAGGTGGGAATGGAGAAAAACATGAGCCTGGGCCTTCTCGGTCGCAAGGTTGGCATGATGCGCATCTTTACGGATGACGGGGATTCAATTCCTGTTACCGTCATTGATGTGTCTGACAACCGTGTGACGCAGATCAAAACGCCTGAAACCGACGGCTATGCAGCTGTTCAGGTCACCTTCGGCAAGCGCCGTGCCTCCCGCGTGAGCAAGGCCGCGGCTGGCCATCTCGCCAAAGCTGGTGTCGAAGCTGGCACCGTCCTCAAGGAATTCCGTGTCGATGCAGCCAAGGCTGCCGAGTTCAAGCCGGGCGACAAGATCGCTGTCGGTCTGTTCGAGGCTGGCCAGAAGGTGGACGTTCAGGGCGTCACCATCGGTAAGGGCTATGCCGGCACGATCAAGCGCTACAACTTCAGTTCTGGTCGTGCAACCCACGGTAACTCGCGCTCGCACAACGTGCCGGGCTCGATCGGTATGGCGCAGGATCCGGGTCGCGTTTTCCCGGGCAAGCGCATGACCGGCCACATGGGTGACGTCACCGCCACCGTGCAAAACCTCGAGGTCGCTCGCGTCGATGCTGAGCGTCAGCTGATCCTGATCAAGGGCGCAGTCCCGGGCGCGAAGAATGGCGACGTCGTCGTTCTGCCGGCCATCAAGGTCAAAGCCAAGAAAGGAGCCTAAAGGATGGAACTCACGCTCCTGAACGCGCAAGGTCAAGCCGCATCGAACGTCGCAGCGCCGGACACGATTTTCGGCCGTGACTACAACGAAGCGCTGATCCACCAGGTCGTCGTCGCCTACCAGGCGAATGCTCGCAGCGGCAACCGCAAGCAGAAAGACCGCGAAGAAGTCGCGCACACCACGAAGAAGCCGTGGCGCCAGAAGGGCACCGGCCGCGCTCGTGCCGGTATGTCGTCGTCGCCGCTGTGGCGCGGAGGTGGTCGCGCCTTCCCGAACACGCCGGACGAGAACTTCTCGCACAAGGTCAACAAGAAGATGTATCGCGCAGGTGTCTGCTCGATCCTGTCGCAACTGGCCCGCGAAGGTCGCCTGTCGGTGATCGAAGAGCTGTCGGTCGAAGCGCCGAAGACCAAGCTGCTCGCGCAGAAGCTCAAAGGCATGGGTCTGGACTCGGTGCTGGTTATTACCGACAACCTCGACGAGAACCTGCTGCTGGCTTCCCGCAACCTGCCGAACGTGCTGGTTTGCGAGCCGCGTCACGCTGACCCGGTGTCGCTGGTGTTCTTCAAGAAAGTGCTGATCACCAAGCCCGCACTGGCAAAGATTGAGGAGATGCTGGCATGAGCGCAGTCATCAAACACAGTGAAGAGCGCCTGATGAAGGTTCTGCTGGCTCCGGTGATTTCGGAGAAGGCAACCCTCGTCGCGGAAAAAAACGAACAAGTGGTTTTCCTGGTGACCCCGGATGCGACCAAGCCTGAGATCAAGGCCGCCGTCGAGATGCTGTTCAAGGTCCAGGTGGAGTCCGTGCAGGTGGCAAACCGCGCAGGCAAGGTCAAGCGTTCGGGCCGTTTCACCGGCCGTCGCAACAACACCCGCCGCGCTTTCGTCTGCCTGAAGCCGGGTCAGGAAATCAACTTCACCGAGGAGGCTAAGTAATGGCACTCGTCAAGCTAAAGCCGACCTCGCCAGGCCGTCGCGGCATGGTGAAGGTGGTCAATCCTGATCTCCACAAAGGCCGTCCGTTCGCGGCGCTGGTCGAGAAGAAGTCGAAGACTGCCGGTCGCAACAACAATGGTCACATCACCACCCGCCACATCGGCGGTGGTCACAAGCAGCACTATCGCGTGGTTGATTTCCGTCGCAACAAGGACGGCATCCCGGCGAAAGTCGAGCGCCTGGAATATGACCCGAACCGCAGCGCAAACATCGCCCTGCTGTGCTACGCCGATGGCGAGCGCAAGTACATCATCGCTCCGAAGGGCGTGTCGGTGGGCGATCAGCTGATGAGCGGCTCGGAAGCGCCGATCAAGGCCGGCAACTGCCTGCCGATCCGCAATATTCCGGTCGGTACCACGATGCATTGCGTCGAAATGCTGCCGGGCAAAGGCGCGCAGATCGCTCGCACCGCAGGTGCTGCTGTCGTGCTGATGGCGCGTGAAGGCGTCTACGCTCAGGTTCGCCTGCGTTCCGGTGAAGTTCGCCGCATTCACGTCGAATGCCGCGCAACCATCGGTGAAGTCGGTAACGGCGAGCATAACCTGCGCAAGATCGGCAAGGCCGGTGCAACGCGTTGGCGCGGTATCCGTCCGACGGTCCGTGGTGTGGCAATGAACCCGATCGATCACCCGCACGGTGGTGGTGAGGGCAAGACCGCAGCAGGCCGTCACCCGGTTTCGCCGTGGGGCCAGCAGACCAAGGGCAAGAAGACGCGCAGCAACAAGCGCACGACTTCGATGATCGTCTCGCGTCGCGGCAAGAAATAAGGGGTAAGAAATGGCACGCTCACTGAAAAAAGGGCCGTTTTGCGACGCCCACCTGCTGAAGAAGGTCGAAGCTGCTCAAGCCAGCCGTGACAAGAAGCCGATCAAGACCTGGTCGCGCCGTTCGACGATCATGCCGGATTTCATCGGCCTGACGATCGCTGTCCACAATGGCAAGCAGCATGTGCCGGTCTACGTGTCCGAAAACATGGTCGGTCACAAGCTCGGCGAATTCGCGCTGACCCGTACGTTCAAGGGTCACGCGGCTGACAAGAAAGCCAAGAAATAAGGTCCTGACATGGAAACTAAAGCTAGCCTCCGCAGCGCACGCCTGTCGGCACAAAAAGGCCGCCTGGTTGCCGACCTGATTCGCGGCAAAAAAGTCGACCAAGCGCTCAACATCCTGACGTTCAGCCCGAAAAAGGGTGCTGTCCTCATCAAGAAAGTTCTGGAGTCCGCGATTGCGAACGCCGAGCACAATGATGGTGCTGACATCGATGAACTGAAGGTCACAACGATTTACGTGGAAAAAGGCGCGGTGCTGAAGCGTTTCACCGCACGCGCCAAAGGCCGCGGTGATCGTATCTCGAAGCAAACCTGTCACATCTACGTGACTGTCGGTAACTAAGGAGCCACGATGGGACAGAAAATTCATCCGACCGGGTTCCGTCTGGCCGTCACGCGCAACTGGGGTTCCCGCTGGTATGCAGGCAACAGCAACTTTGCCAGCATGCTCGAGGAAGACCTGAAGGTTCGTGACTTCCTGAAGAAGAAGCTGAAGAACGCCTCCGTCGGCCGCGTGCTGATCGAGCGTCCGGCAAAGAACGCGCGCATCACGATTTTCAGCTCGCGTCCTGGCGTCGTCATCGGCAAGAAGGGCGAGGACATCGAAGTCCTGAAGTCGGCCCTCGGCAAGATGATGGGCGTGCCGGTGCACGTCAACATCGAAGAGATCCGCAAGCCGGAAACCGACGCTCAGCTGATCGCCGACTCGATCGCCCAGCAGCTCGAGAAGCGCATCATGTTCCGCCGCGCGATGAAGCGCGCAATGCAGAACGCGATGCGTCTCGGTGCCCAGGGCATCAAGATCATGTCGTCGGGCCGTCTGAACGGCATCGAAATCGCACGTACCGAGTGGTATCGCGAAGGCCGTGTGCCGCTGCACACGCTGCGCGCTGATATCGACTACGGTTTCGGCGAGGCCGAGACCACCTACGGCATCATCGGCATCAAGGTGTGGGTCTACAAGGGCGACCGCCTGGCCAACGGCGAAACGCCGGTGGTCGAAGTCGCTGCAGACGAAGAGCGCAAGCGTCGTGGTCCGCGTCGTGACGACGGCAAGCCGTCGGGTCGCCCGAGCCGTGGTCGTCCGGGTGCGGATGCCGCCGGCGCCGGTGCACCGGGCGCCAAGCGTGTCCGCGCGAAGAAGGCTGACGCACCCGCTGCGCCGGCTGACAAGGCAGGAGAATAAACATGCTGCAACCAGCACGCAGAAAATATCGCAAAGAGCAAAAAGGCCGCAACAAGGGCATTTCGCACGACCGCGGCACCGCGGTGTCGTTCGGCGAATTCGGCCTGAAGGCGGTCGGTCGCGGTCGTATCACCGCGCGCCAGATCGAATCGGCGCGTCGTGCAATGACCCGTCACATCAAGCGCGGTGGCCGTATCTGGATCCGTATCTTCCCGGACAAGCCGATCTCGCAAAAGCCGGCTGAAGTCCGTATGGGTAACGGTAAGGGCAGCCCGGAGTACTACGTCGCAGAAATCCAGCCCGGCAAAGTGCTGTACGAAATGGACGGCGTAGATGAAGCGCTGGCGCGCGAGGCGTTCCGCCTGGCTGCTGCCAAGCTGCCGCTGGCAACCACGTTCGTCGTGCGCCAGGTCGGCCAATAAAGGAGCAAAGTCATGAAAGCATCTGAACTCCAAGGCAAGGACAAGGCGGCGCTCCAGAAAGAGCTGAACGACCTGCTGAAAGCCCAATTCGGCCTGCGCATGCAAGTCGCGACTCAGCAACTGAGCAACACTGCCCAGCTGAAAAAGGTCCGTCGCGACATCGCACGCGTGAAGACCGTGATCAACCAGAAGGACGCATAACATGAACGCGACTGCTGAAAACAAATCGCTGAAGCGCACCCTGGTCGGCACCGTCGTTTCCGACAAGATGGACAAGACCGTGACGGTCCTGATCGAACGTCGCGTCCGCCATCCGCTGTACGGCAAGATCATTGTGCGTTCGAACAAGTATCACGCGCACAATGAAGGCAACGTCGCCAAGGCCGGCGACACCGTCGAGATCCAGGAAGGTCGCCCGATCTCGAAAACCAAGGCCTGGACCGTTACCCGCGTCGTCCAGACCGCTCAAGCAGTTTAATGCTTGCGCGCCCGGCATTATGTGAGGCATAATGTCGGGCTTTCCCGCATATTGCTGGGAATTCCCTGCCAGTCTGCTGGCGGTGGATGCTGTAGACGTACACTTTCGTAGCTTTTTATCAACCCAATCGGCGCCTCCGTAATTTGGAGGTTCTGGCGGGACCAAGACTGACCGTTAACGGCCGCATCGTGCGTCCGGCGCGGATTAAGTTGGGAAAGAGAAATCATGATTCAAACTGAGAGCCGGCTCGATGTAGCCGACAACACGGGTGCTCAGGAAGTCCTGTGCATCAAGGTGCTGGGCGGTTCCAAGCGCCGTTACGCCAGCATCGGCGACGTGATCAAGGTCACCGTCAAGCGCGCAGCCCCGCGCGGTCGTGTCAAGAAGGGTGAGATTTACAACGCGGTCGTCGTTCGCACCGCAAAAGGCGTGCGTCGCCCGGATGGTTCGCTGGTTCGCTTCGATGGCAATGCTGCCGTGCTGCTGAACGCCAAGCTCGAGCCTATCGGCACGCGCATTTTCGGACCGGTCACCCGTGAGCTGCGCACCGAGCGCTTCATGAAGATCGTGTCCCTCGCGCCTGAAGTTCTGTAAGGAGTCGCCATGGATAAGATTCGTAAAGGTGACGAAGTCATCGTCCTGACCGGCAAGGACAAGGGCAAGCGTGGGGTCGTCCAGCAGCGCGTTGATGCTGAGCACGTCGTGGTTGACGGCGTCAATGTCGCGAAGAAGGCTGTGAAGCCGAACCCGATGACGGGTGCAACCGGCGGCATCGTTGACAAGCTGATGCCGATTCATGTGTCCAACGTCGCGCTGTTCAATGCGGCCACGGGCAAGGCAGATCGCGTGGGCGTCAAGCTCGTGGACGGCAAGCGTGTCCGCGTGTACAAGTCCAGCGGCGAAGTGGTGAAGGTGTAAGCATGACGCGTCTCCAAGGTATCTACGAAAAAGACATCGTCGCGGCGCTGACCGCGAAGTTCGGCTACACGTCGCGCATGCAAGTGCCGCGACTGTCCAAGATCACGCTGAACATGGGTGTGGGCGAAGCAGTCGCCGACAAGAAAGTGATCGAGCACGCTGTTGGCGACATGACGAAGATCGCCGGTCAAAAGCCGGTCGTCACCAAGGCGCGCAAGGCAATCGCAGGTTTCAAGATCCGCGAAGGCTACCCGATCGGTTGCATGGTGACGCTGCGTGGTGCACGTATGTACGAATTCCTGGATCGCCTGATCACGATCGCGTTTCCGCGCGTGCGTGACTTCCGTGGCGTGTCCGGCAAGTCGTTCGACGGCCGTGGCAACTACAACATCGGCGTGAAAGAGCAGATCATCTTCCCGGAAATCGAGTACGACAAGATCGATGCGCTGCGTGGCATGAATATCAGCATCACCACGACCGCCAAGTCCGACGAAGAAGCGAAAGCGCTCCTCGCCGCATTTAAATTCCCGTTCAGAAACTGAGGTTGCCATGGCAAAACTGGCACTGATTAACCGTGAACAGAAGCGCGCCGAAATGGTGAAGAAGTATGCTGCCAAGCGCGCCGAGTTGAAAGCGATCATCGACGATCAGTCGAAATCGGAAGAAGAGCGTTACGAAGCCCGCCTGAA
>CAZTIF010000136.1:0-1601 GCA_964613635.1 uncultured Bifidobacterium sp.
TGGACTCGTTTCTCTTTCCTGAGTGCCTCAATCAGCGCTTAACTGACTGGCATTATGCATTGCGCAGGCCGTTCCGGACTGACCGTTCGGGCGATTATTTACCGCTCGACATCGGACGGCTGACTTCAGCCTTCACGCCATAGGCGACCGATTTGGCTTCCATTGCCATCGACTTGGCTTCATAAACGCTCGACAGCACCGACGAGACCGACGAATTCGCCGATGCGGCAACTGCGCCGGCTTCCATGCTGCGCAGGTCGGCATGCTTGGCCAGGTCGGCAGCCTTGCTCGAGGCCAGGTCGCTGTTCTTCGCAACGCTCAGCGCGATGTTCGCATTCGCGGAAGCTTGCTCGGATACCGACTTTGCCTCGTCCGAAGCCATTTGTGCCTGCTGCGAGTTGTTGACGGCGGCCGTCGCATTGGCCTGCGCCTCTTCGGAATTCGCCTTGGCTGCATCGGCGGTTTCGACGGCGTTGTCAGAGGCGACCCGCGCCGCTTCGGCGGTCTCGACAGCCGTCTCGGCGGCTGCCTTGGCGGCCTCGGCAGCCGCGACAGCGGTGTCGGCGGCAGCCTGCGTTGCTTCAGCGGTTTCGACCGCGATATCTGCGCCTTCCAGTGCGGTTTCGGCGGTGGACTTGGCTGCGTCTGCCGTCTCGACAGCGCCGTCGGCGGCGGCCTTGGCGGCGTCAGCGGTGGCATTCGCGTTCGCTGCAGCGGTCACGGCGGATTCCGCGTTTGCCGTAGCGGCATCCGATGCGGCTTTCGCCTCTTGTGCGGTGGTCGTAGCGGTTGCTGCGGTGGCCTTCGCATCGTTGGCCGTGTTGGTGTTGGCGTCCACGGCCGCCACCAGCTCGGCGCGCGCCGCTTCCATCTTGGCGGCGATCTGGTCGACATGCGCCCTCAGCGCTTCGAGATCCTTGTTCGAAGCGCAGCCTGCCAGCAGAACCGGCAGAGCGAGAACGCAAAGCTGTTTTTTTGTAATCTGATACATCAAGGCCTCCGGGAGTTTTTCGGTCTTCGTGTACGAAAATAAAGTCAAGCGAGCCATGTGCGAGGCAAATTGACCGCGGCCATTATTGAGGAAAAGAGTTATCTTTTCAATCCTTGTGATATTGCGGATTTGATAATTAGTGTTTTCCGATATTAAATCGCAATCAAATCCCGTACTGCCGTCATGCCAATGACATTGAATTGTCACGCTGCGGTTATATTCATGCGCCGGTTATCCCGGATTTTCATCCCGGCACCGGCAGCGAGAGTGCGCCGGCCCGGATTACAATGCCGGTCGCCCCGCGGAAAACTCGGCAAGCCCTCAGCCAGGCGAGTTTGTAAAAACAATCCTATGCAAGCCGTCGGAAGCCGCTCTTACCTGAACCGATGCCCGTTCGGATCGCTGCGACTCGCCCGGCCAAAGTGAACATGCTGATTCCGTATTCAAGCGTGGTGAGCTTCCTGCTCGCCATGGCAGTGCACGTCGTGCTGATCATCGCGATCGTCAAGGCTGTCTGGCCGGCCGATCCGCCGAAGGAGGACACGCCCGTCATCGTCCAGCTGATCGAGGCGCCGCAGGAGCTGCTGCAGCCCCGGCCGCTGCCACCGCC
>CAZTIF010000136.1:1701-6993 GCA_964613635.1 uncultured Bifidobacterium sp.
GTGGAAGCGCCGAAAGCGCAGCCGCAGCCGGAGCAGCGCGCGCCCGATCCCGACGAGCGCCGCAAGCGCGAGGAAGTACAGCGCGAGGCCGAGCGCCGCGAGCATGACAACCGCCGCAAGTCGGTCGAAGAGCGCCTGCGCCGCGATCTCGATGAGCGCGAACGGCAGGCGGTCGAATACCGCGAGCAGCGCGAGGCCGAGGAGCGCGAACGACAGGCACAGGAAGAACGCCGCAGCGCCGAGGAGCGGCGCGTGGCCGGCGAGCGCCGTGCCGCCGAACAGCGCGAACGACAGGCGGTCGAGGATCGCGAGCGCCGTGTCGCGCAGGAGCGTCGCATCGCCGAAGAGCGGCGCGTCGCCGAGGAAAGGCGCGAGGCCGAGGAACGACGTGTGGCGGAGGAACGTCGGGTCGCCGAGGAACGCCGGGTCGCTCAGGAACGTCGCGTGGCGGAAGAGCGGCGGGCGGCGCAGGAGCGTCGCGTTGCTGAGGAAAGGCGCGTTGCCGAGGAACGCCGCGTCGCCGACGAGCGTCGCGTGGCGGAAGAACGCCGCGTGGCCGAAGAGAAGGCGCGCCGCGAGGCCGATGAACGCGAGCGGCAGGCGGCCGACGAGCGGCGCGTGGCGCAGGAGCGCGTCCGCCGCGAGCTTGACGAGCGCGCGCGTCGCGTCGCCGAAGAGCGCGCCCGCCGCGCGGCGCAGGAGCAGGCCCGGCTGGAGGCCGAGGAGCGCGCCCGTCGCGCCGCGCAGGCCGCACAGGAACTGGCGCGCCTCGAAGCCGAGGAGCGCGAGCGCCGCGCCGTGCAGGAACGCGCCCGCCGCGAGGCCGACGAGCGCGCGAAGCGCGAGCGGCAGGCGGCCGAGGAACGCGAGCGCCGCGCGGCCGAGGACAAGGCGCGACTTGACGCCGAAGAGCGGCGCAATGCGGAAGAACGTGCGCGGCGCGAAACGGAAGAGCGCAACCGGCGCGCCGCCGAGGAACGCCGCATCGCGCAGGAACGCCGCGCCAGTGACGGCGCGCGTACCGGCGTGCGCCAGATCGCGGTCGATCCGTCGGTGGTGCGGCGCTTCTATCCGTCCATGTCAAAGCGCCTGCGCGAGCAGGGCACCGTGGTGCTGCGGGTGCTGATCCGCACCAATGGCAGCGCCGGCGCGATCGAGGTACGCAGCAGCAGCGGCTACACCCGGCTTGACGACGCCGCGCAGGAGGCGGTGCGCAGCCTGCGCTTCGAGCCGGCCACGGTCGGCGGCAAGCCGGTCGAGGAATGGGTGCAGATACCGTTCGTGTTCAAGTTCCAGGACTGACGCCGGCCAGCGACGGGCGGGCGGCGCGGGTGCCGCTCAGGCCGTCGCGCCGCGCCACAGCGCCACGACGGTGTGTGCCGGCGTGACGCGGATTTCCAGCGACGTGCCATGCAGGCGCGCGATCTCGCCGCACAGGCTGAGCCCGAGCCCGACGCCGTCCACCTTGCGCCCGCGCGCATGGTCGCCGCGATAGAAGCGGTCGAAGGCCTTTTCCTGCAGGTCGGCGGGAATGTCATTGCAGGGGTTCTCGATGGCCAGCACGAAGCCGTCGGCGACGCGCTGCAGCTTCAGGTCGATCCAGCCTTCCTCCACGTTGTACTTGCCCGCATTCGAATACAGGTTGTAGATCAGCTGGTGGACCAGTTTCTCGTCGCCGGACATCACGACCTCCGGCGCGATGTCGCTGCGGATCTTCAGCTGCGGGAAGAAGGCCGCGGCGTCGGCGCACAGCTGGGTGACCAGTTCGGACAGGTCGAGCGGCTCCATGTCGAGCTGCAGGCTGTTCGCGTCCGCGCGCGACAGCATCAGCAGCTTTTCGGTGATCTCGATCAGCCGCTCGATCTCGTCGGAGATCAGGCGCATCCTCACCTGGCTGTTCGAGCCGGTTGGCAGCTCGCCGATCAGCCTTTCCGAATGGCCGCGCAGGATGGTCAGCGGCGTCCTCAGCTCGTGCGACGCGTCGGCGGCGAAGCGGCGCTCCTGCGCGAAGCTCTGGTTCAGCCTTTGCCTCAGCTGCTCGAACACGGCGACGAAGCGCTCGAATTCATGAAACGGCGGCAGCAGGTCCAGCGGCTGGTCTAGGTTGCGCGAGGACAGCCGGGTCAGCGAGGCCTCGATCTGTCCGATCGGGCGCATCACCGCGTACACGATGTAAATCGCCAGCAGCATGACCATGGCAAGGACCACCGGCAGCACGTAGATCAGGATGCTGTCGCGCAGCGTCCAGATGCGTTCGATGTAGGTCGCGATGTCGGCGTCGCGGATCAGCAGCCTCGGCGCCTGCGCGTTGTCGCGCAGCGCGAAAATCACGAAATGCTCGCCGCCGATACTGGCGCGGCACAGGTCCGTCCGCGAATCGACCCGGAGGGTGCGGCAGGGACGGGCCAGCTGCATCTGCCGTTCCTGTGCGCACAAGGCCTGCTCGCCGACTTCCAGCGGGGCGTAGGCGCTGCTGCAGATGATGAGATGGGTGTGCTGGTTCACGATCGCGTCGCGCTTGCCGGCGAGCACCGCGCAGACCAGGAAGCTGCGCGCGTCGCGCTCGCCCGAGCAGCGTTCTAGCGACGCGGCGATGTTCTCGTGTATCCGGTCGGCCAGCACCTGCGTCGTCTTCAAGCGCGCGATCACCCGGTTGCTCGCAACGATGACGGCCACGACCAGAATGATCTGGAGGAACATGTGCCACCGGAAGTATCTTTTCACGGGCTGTCTTTCGGGCGGAAGCAGTAGCCCACGCCGCGGATGGTCTCGATCGGGAAGCTGGCGCCGCCGCCGTTCTGCCGGTTCAGCTTGCGGCGTATGCGCTGTATGCAGACATCGACGATGTTGGTCTCGGGATTGAAGCTGATGCCCCAGACATGCCTGAGGATCTGCTTGCGCGAGAAAATGTGGTCGGGCGCGCGCATCAGGTATTCGAGCAGGCTGAACTCGCGCTGGCTGAGCTGCGCGACCGTGTCGTTCCAGCTGGCCTGCCGGCTGATCTTGTTGATGCTGAGGCCGCCGATGCTGACGTTGTCCGACTGCGTGCCGGCCTTGCGCGCGAGGACGGCGCGGATGCGGGCGACCAGCTCCTCGACGAAGAACGGCTTCGGCAGGTAATCGTCGGCGCCGGTCTCGAAGCCGAGCAGGCGGTCCGGCAGCTCGCCGCGGGCGCTGAGGATGATGACCGGGATGCGGTTGCCGGCCTCGCGCACCCGCGCAAGGATGGCGAAGCCGTCCATCGACGGCAGCATCACGTCCAGCACCACGACGTCGTGCGCGTCATCGAGGATGGCGGCCAGTCCGTCGGCGCCGTCGTTCACGTGGGAGACCTCGAAGCCGGCGGCGGACAGCGCCGGGATCACGAAGTCGGCAATCCTGATCTCGTCCTCCACCAGCAGGACCCTGATACCCGGCGCGTCAGCGTAAGGGCGGTCGTTCATTGTTGTTTTGCCGGTCGCGCCGGTAGTTGCGTTGAATGTAAGAATATTTTGCCCATATCTTATTCCCGTTGCGGCCCGGCCCGATTACAGAGCCGTAATACGCGGCGCGCCGCGCTGGCCCGGCATGACAATCGCGTAATGCTCGCCGTTCATTAAGCGATTGTCATCCGGCGTCGCCGCCACGGCGCTAAGGTTCGCTCCATCTGGTTTTCAGGAGCGACGGGACATGGCAAGGGCAATGCGGACAGTGGCGGGGCGGCGCAGGGGAGGGCGGCGATGAACGCGCCCGCTCCCCGGGCGTCGCTGCTGCCGCCCGAGCCGCAGCGCCCGTCCCCGCAGCCGAATTCGCCGCGCCTGTCACCGCGGCTGGCGCAGGTCGTCGCCGCGGTCTGCATGATGATCGCCGACGGGCAGATCTCCGAGCGCGAGAGCGGCAGGCTGCAGGCCCTCGTCGGCGACGACGACCGCCTGCTGGACCGTGCGCTCGATTATGTCGGGCAGGTGCAAGCCGAGCAGTTCATTGCCGATGCGGCGGCCTTGCTGGAAGGGCCGGCGCGGCAGACCGTGCTGCTGACTGCCTGCGATGCCGCGATGGACGATGGCCGTCTCGATGGCGCCGGCCAGGCCTTGCTCGACCGGATGGCCGCTGCGTTCGGCCTGCCAAACGAGACCAGGCGCGCGGCGCTGCAGACGCTGTCCCTGAAAAGCCGGCTGTCGACACTCGGCAAGGCCGGCGAGGTGATGGGCACCGACCGGCCGACACCGCGCGTGGCGCTGGTTGTTTGCGCGCTTTACCTGTTCGCGTCGGATCGGGCGTCAGGCGGCAGGAAGATCAGTCGCATGGTCGGCCAGTTCGCCGATTCCGCAGAGCTGCTGAAGGCTGCGCTGGGCTGCGCCGCGCAGGGACAGGTGCAGTCCTTCCTCGCGAGCGCCGCGAAGCGGCTGTCGGATGGGCAGAAGCACTGCATCCTGCTGAACCTCGCCGATGCGATGCTGGCAGATCATCTCCTGAGCGCGGCGAAGTCGCGCCTGTTCAGGTGGATGCTGGAGGCGTTCGGACAGAGTGAAAGCAGTTTTCGCGCAAGCCTGCAGCTGCTCGCGCTGAAGAATGACATCCTGCCGGACGTCGCCGAAACCGTCAGGCCGGAAAAAGGCCATCTGCGCAAAGTGGCCCGCGACGACTTGTCGAGCACGGAAACCGTGCGCGAGCCGCGCCGGGACAGCGAGTTCAGGCAGAGGCTGATCGCCGGGCAGGATGGCGTGGAGCAGCTGCGCATGCTGAGCGATGCCGGGGCCGATGGCGAATCGGAAGCGCTCGACGACGACCCTGCATCAGCCGAAGAGTTTTCGCTGGTGCCGGACGATATCCGCAAGATGTTCGACCTGCGGCAGATCGATGAGCAGGCGCCGACCGCTGCCGCTGGTCCTGCGATGGATGACTGGGATGCGCTGTTGCAGGGATGGCTGGACGATCCCGCCGCGGAGTTGCGACCGGAGACGCGTCAGATCCTCGACCGCATGGGCAAGGTCAGGCAGCGCACGATGGAGATACACCGGCTGCTGGATGCGCTGGTCACCATTCGTCCCGCGCGGGCACGGGTGCCTCGCATGCCGGCGCGGCCGCAGGCGTCGGCGCCGGTTCGCTCCGGACCTGCCCCGGCGGCAGCCGGCGGTGAGCCCGACTGGTGGCCTCTTGACCCGGACGCGGGAGGCAAGGCTGCTGCAAATGGCAGGTCAGTGGCCGCCGGCGGGTTTGATGCTGTTGGCGAGGCTGATGCCGTTGCCGAGGCTGATGTCGTTGGCGAGGCTGATGTCGTTGGCGAGGCTGATGTCGTTGGCGAGGCTGATG
>CAZTIF010000137.1:0-6869 GCA_964613635.1 uncultured Bifidobacterium sp.
GCATGCCGAAGTGCTCGAGCTCGTAGACGACCTTCGGCGCCTCGCGGCACATGAATTCAATCGCGTCCTGGTCACCGAGGTAGTCCGAACCCTTGACGGTATCGAACATGTGCCAGTACCAGTTGTCCTCGGACATGTTGCCGAGCGACGCACCGACGCCGCCCTGTGCGGCGACCGTGTGCGAACGGGTCGGGAAGACTTTCGACAGCACGGCGACGTTCAGGCCGGCTTCGGCCAGTTGCAGCGACGCGCGCATGCCCGAGCCACCGGCGCCGATGACGACGGCGTCGAAACGACGGCTGGGGATGGAGGATTTGATGGCTACCACGGTTACACTCTCCAAAGGATCTGGACGGTCCAGCCGGCACAGCCGACCAGCCACAGGATGGTCAATACTTGCAATGCGAGACGGATGCCGACCGGCTTCACGTAATCCATCCAGATGTCGCGCACGCCGACCCAGGCGTGGTAGTACAGCGAGAGGAAGGTCACGAGGGCCAGCAGCTTGAACCACTGCTGCGCGAACAGCCCGGCCCAGCCTTCATAGCTGAAGTCCGATCCGCCGAGGAACAGCACCAGCGTGACGATGGTGAACACGGCCATCACGATGGCGGTGATGCGTTGCGCGAGCCAGTCCCGCAGGCCGTAATGCGCGCCGACCACGAGGCGCTTCGGTCCGATATTGTTGTTTGCCATCTCAGAATGCTCCGAACAGTTTCAATGCAACCAGTGCGGTCAGCACGACGCTGACCACGAGTACGGACTTGGCCGACTTCGCTGCTTCTTCCTTGGACAGGCCGATGTGCAGGTCCATGATCAGGTGGCGAATGCCGGCGCAGAAGTGCTGCAGGTAGCCCCAGATGACCGCGAGGATCGCGAGCTTGACCAGCGGATGGCTGGCATAACCCTGCAGGTAGGCGAAGGAGATCTCCGACGTGATCGACTTGTCGAACAGGTAGAGGATGAAAGGCAGCAGCACGAACAGCAGCGCGCCGCTGATCCGGTGCAGGATCGACACGATGCCCGCTGCCGGCAGGCGGTAGCGGATGATTTGCGTGACGTGGATGTTGGTAAAACGTCTGGGCGTGGTCACTTCGGGCATGAGCTTCTTCTCCAACGGTTGTTACTGTGTTCGTTCGACAAATCTTCCGGATTTTATCCGTACGCGCCGCAGCGCGCTCGGGCCTGCTTGCAATTCCGTCATTGCCATTTTTTTAACCGCCCCGCGCTCGACACCGCTAACTCAACTCGTTGTGATAGTGGTGGGCAGTGGTGACGTAAATCGCGCGCCGCAGTTCGACCGGACGGTCGCCATACGTGTAGGAGACCCGCTCCACCCCGAGGACCGGCGTGCCCGCCGCAATGTTCAGCGTGGCGGCCGTGCTTTCATCGGCGGCGAGGGCCTTCAGCTTTTCGGTGGCGCGGACCATCGGTGTACCGAACTCGGTTTCGAACAGGCCGTACATCGGCCCCTTGTACTCGGCGAGCCGCTCGGCAGTCAGGCCTTTGAAGATCGCGCCCGGCAGCCAGATCTCTTCCTGGATGGTCGGCACGCCGTCGAAATACTGGACACGGCGGATGTAGACGACCGAATCGCCGGCCTTGATGTCGAGCACGCGCGCCACTTCGGCGGGACCGCGCATGCGCTTGACTTCGACGATACGGTTTTCGGGTTGATGCGGGTCGCCGGCGTCCGGCATCAGCTTCAGGAAGCGGAACTGGGCGCGCGCTTCGTGGTGGGTGGCGACGAAGGTGCCCTTGCCCTGGCGGCGCACGACGAGGTTTTCGGCGGACAGTTCGTCGATCGCCTTGCGCACCGTGCCCTGGCTGACCTTGTAGCGCACCGCAAGCTCGACTTCGCTCGGGATCAGTTCGCCCGGCTTCCACTCGCCGGACTGCAGGCTCTGCAGGATCAGCGCCTTGATCTGCTGGTACAGCGGGCTGAAAGTGGGCGAAGCCGCCCCCGTTCCGCTGAGGGCGGCCTGACCTGCTGCGGCAGTCGGGGAAACGGTCTGGTTCATGGCAGGCAATTTCACCACAGTCGCTGTTTAACGTCCAGAAAATTGTTAAGTAATATGTCTTATATAAGATATAAGATGCAGATTGACAGAGCGAGGGGTCCCGCCTAAACTCGCGTGCAAGTTTCCGGACCTTCAACACAGGACCGGCCAGCGTTTCATCCACTCGACCCTATTGGAGATTCACCATGGCTAAAGCCCCCATGCGCGTTGCCGTCACCGGCGCCGCTGGCCAGATCGGCTATTCCCTGCTGTTCCGCATCGCTAACGGCGACATGCTCGGCAAGGATCAGCCCGTCATCCTGCAACTGCTCGAGATCCCGGACGAGAAGGCGCAGAAGGCGCTCAAGGGCGTGATGATGGAAATCGACGACTGCGCCTTCCCGCTGCTGGCCGGCATGACCGCGCATGCGGACCCGATGACCGCGTTCAAGGACGCCGACGTCGCGCTGCTGGTCGGCGCCCGTCCGCGCGGCCCGGGCATGGAGCGTGCCGACCTGCTCGCAGCGAACGCACAGATCTTCACGGTGCAGGGCAAGGCGCTCGACGCCGTCGCCTCGCGCAACGTGAAAGTGCTCGTGGTCGGCAACCCGGCCAACACCAACGCCTACATCGCGATGAAGTCGGCACCGAACCTGCCGGCGAAAAACTTCACCGCCATGCTGCGCCTGGACCACAACCGCGCTGCCTCGCAGATCGCTGCCAAGACCGGCAAGCCGGTGTCGGCCATCGAGAAGCTGTGCGTCTGGGGCAACCACTCGCCGACCATGTACGCGGACTACCGCTTCGCGACCATCGACGGCCAGTCGGTCAAGCAGATGATCAATGACGACGTCTGGAACAAAGACAGCTTCCTGCCGACCGTCGGCAAGCGCGGCGCAGCGATCATCGAAGCGCGCGGCCTGTCGTCTGCCGCGTCGGCAGCGAACGCAGCGATCGACCACGTGCGTGACTGGGTGCTGGGCACCAACGGCAAGTGGACCACGATGGGCATTCCGTCGGACGGTTCGTACGGCATCCCGGAAGGCATCGTGTTCGGCTTCCCGGTGACGACCGAGAATGGCGAGTACAAGATCGTCCAGGGCCTCGAGATCGACGCCTTCTCGCAGGAGCGCATCAATGTCACGCTCAAGGAGCTGACCGACGAGCGCGACGGCGTCAAGCACCTGCTGCCGTAATCTGGCAGTGAAACGGCGGCGGGCTGGCCCTGCCGCCGTCTCCCGATCCACTTCCCTACCCTGCCCATGCATCCTTCCGACGTCCTGTTCCAGGGCATGCACCAGCCGGTTTCGCTGCCGGCGTGCGACCACTATGCAGGATCGGAAAAGCTGATGCGCAAGTCACTGGCGCTGCAGCAGCAGCTGGGCCCGGTGTTCGACATCACCTTCGATTGCGAGGACGGCGCCGCCGCCGGCAACGAACGTGAGCATGCCGCGCTGGTCGGCGACCTGATCGCCGGCGAAGACAACCGCTTCGGTCGTATCGGCGCACGCGTGCACGATCCCGACAGCGAACATTTCGAGCCGGACGTCGCCACCATCTGCGCGCGCGCAGCCCGCCGGCTCGCCTATATCGTGATACCGAAAGTCGAGAGCGCCGCGCAGCTGGCGTCGGCGATCGCCACCGTCCGCGGCCACGCGGCCGCCGCCGGACGCACCGACCTGCCGATCCATGCGCTCATCGAGACGCATGGCGCGCTGCATGAGGTCTGGCAGATTGCCGCGCTGACGGGCGTCGAGTGCCTGTCGTTCGGGATCATGGATTTCGTATCGGCGCACTACGGCGGCATACCGGCCTCGGCGATGAAGAGCCCGGGCCAGTTCAGTCATCCGCTGGTGGTGCGCGCCAAATTGGAAATTGCGGCCGCCTGTCACGCGCACGGCATCGTCGCGTCGCATAATGTGTGCACCGAAATCCGCGACCTGTCGGTCGTCGCGCAGGACGCGGCGCAGGCGGCGCGGCAGCTCGGCTACGGCCGCATGTGGAGCATTCATCCGGACCAGGTCCGACCGATCCTCGATGCCTTTGCGCCGGACGGACGCGAGGTCGGCGAAGCGGTTGCGATACTGTGCGCTGCACAGCGCAACGACTGGGGACCGATACAACACGAAGGCAAGTTGCACGACCGCGCAAGCTACCGCTATTACTGGACGGTGCTGCAGCGGGCGCGGCGCAACGGCCAGCCCTTGCCCGCCGAAGCGGCGGCGCTGGCTTGAGAAACAACCGAATTCAGGAGACGACATGCGCATCCCAACCCTCATCCCCGTTCTCGCAACGGTACTGCTGGCGCAGCAGGCCCATGCGAAAGCGGTCGACATGCAGTGCGAACTCGGCCGCCAGGTGTCGGTCGCCGGCGACGTCCAGCTGGACAGCGCGATCGACCTGAACTGGAAGGGCAAGCAGTACCGGATGCAGCGCGTGAACACGTCCACCGGCGCATTGCGCTTCGAGGACCAGAGCAGCGGGCTGGTCTGGATCAGCATACCGAGCAAGGCGATGCTGCTCGACAGCAAGCGCGGCGAACCGGTGGCGAACGAGTGCAAGGCCGACAGGGTCGCGCTCGCACGGTAAGTGACAGGCGCCGCGCAACGGCGCGCGGCTCCGCACAGGCAGGCAACAACAGATTTTCAGCTATTCAAAAACAAGGAGGGCTTATGTCGCACAACACGCTTAAAACGCTCAAGGAATTCAAGATTTCCGCGACGAAGAAAGGCAAGTTCCATTCGCTTCCGGCACTGCAGAAGTCGCTGGGCGTGAACATCGACCGCCTGCCGGTATCGATCCGCATCGTGCTGGAATCGGTGCTGCGCAATTGCGACGGCAAGAAGGTCACCGAGGCGCACGTCCGCCAGCTGGCGAACTGGAAGCCGAAGGCAGCCCGTACCGACGAGATTCCGTTCGTCGTCTCCCGCGTGGTGCTGCAGGACTTCACCGGCGTGCCGCTGCTGGCTGACCTGGCCGCGATGCGCGGCATTGCTTCGGCCATGGGCAAGAACCCGAAGAACATCGAGCCGCTGGTGCCGGTTGACCTGGTCGTCGACCACTCGGTGCAGATCGACCACTTCCGCGACAAGAACGCGCTCGACCTGAACATGAAGCTGGAATTCCAGCGCAACAACGAGCGCTACCAGTTCATGAAGTGGGGCATGCAGGCGTTCGACACCTTCGGCGTCGTGCCCCCGGGCTTCGGCATCGTGCACCAGGTGAACCTCGAATACCTCGCGCGCGGCGTGCACAACAAGGACGGCGTGTTCTACCCGGACACGCTGGTCGGCACCGACTCGCACACCACCATGATCAACGGCATCGGCGTGGTTGGCTGGGGCGTGGGCGGCATCGAAGCCGAAGCCGGCATGCTGGGCCAGCCGGTCTACTTCCTGACGCCTGACGTCGTCGGCGTGAACCTGACCGGCGCGCTGCGCGAAGGCGTGACCGCCACCGACCTGGTGCTGACCATCACCGAGATGCTGCGCAAGGAAAAGGTGGTCGGCAAGTTCGTCGAGTTCTTCGGCGAAGGCACTGCGTCGCTGTCGCTGACCGACCGCGCAACGATCGCCAACATGGCGCCGGAGTACGGCGCGACGATGGGCTTCTTCCCGGTTGACGCCGCCACCATCGACTACTTCCACGGCACCGGCCGCACCAAGGCCGAGATCGACGCGTTCGAAGCCTACTTCAAGGCGCAGAAGCTGTTCGGCATCCCGAAGAAGGGCCAGATCGACTACACCAAGGAACTGACGCTCGACCTGTCGAAGGTTGCGCCGTCGCTGGCCGGCCCGAAGCGTCCGCAGGATCGCATCGAGATCGGCAACGTCAAGGACACCTTCCGCGACCTGTTCGCCAAGCCGGTCGCCGACAACGGCTTCAACAAGAAGGCCGAGGACCTCGACGCCGAATACACCACGTCGGACAACGTGAAGCTGCACAACGGTGACGTGCTGATCGCCGCGATCACGTCCTGCACCAACACGTCGAACCCGAGCGTGCTGCTGGCCGCCGGCCTGCTGGCGAAGAAGGCCGTCAAGCTCGGCCTGACGGTGCCGAAGCACATCAAGACCTCGCTGGCCCCGGGATCGCGCGTGGTCACCAAGTACCTCGAAGCGGCCGGCCTGCTGCCCTACCTCGAAGAGCTGGGCTTCGGCATCACCGCGTACGGCTGCACCACCTGCATCGGCAACGCCGGCGACCTGACCGCGTCGATGAACGAAGCGATCGTGAAGAACGACGTCGTCGCTGCGGCCGTCCTGTCGGGCAACCGCAACTTTGAAGCACGTATTCATCCGAACATCCGCGCGAACTTCCTCGCATCGCCGCCGCTGGTCGTCGCCTACGCGATCGCCGGCAACGTGACGGTCGACCTGATGACCCAGCCGATCGGCAAGGACAAGAAGGGCCGTGACGTGTTCATCGGCGACATCTGGCCAACTTCGGAAGAGATCAACAAGCTGATGAAGCACGCGATGAACGCGCGCACCTTCAAGAACAACTACGCCGACGTCAAGGGCGCGCCGGGCAAGCTGTGGGAGCAGATCAAGGGCGTCGCCCAGGGTCAGGTCTACAACTGGCCGAAGTCGACCTACATCGCCGAGCCGCCGTTCTTCGACGGCTTCGAGATGGAGCCGAAGGCGGCAGCCACCGGCATCAGCGGCGCGCGCGCACTGGGCGTGTTCGGCGACTCGATCACGACCGACCACATCTCGCCGGCCGGTTCGATCAAGGACACCAGCCCGGCCGGCAAGTGGCTGCAGGCGAACGGCGTGCTGAAGGCCGACTTCAACTCGTACGGCTCGCGCCGCGGCAACCACGAGATCATGATGCGCGGCACCTTCGCCAACGTGCGCATCAAGAACC
>CAZTIF010000138.1:0-1371 GCA_964613635.1 uncultured Bifidobacterium sp.
AGACGCTGATCGACCTCGACGGCACCGACAACAAGTCGAATCTCGGCGCGAACGCGACGCTGGCCGTGTCGATGGCGGTGGCCAAGGCCGCGGCCGAAGAAGCCGGCCTGCCGCTGTACCGCTACTTCGGCGGCTCGGGCGCGATGCAGATGCCGGTGCCGATGATGAACGTCATCAACGGCGGCGCGCACGCGGACAACAACCTCGACCTGCAGGAGTTCATGATCATCCCGGTCGGCGCGCCCAGCTTCCGCGAGGCGATGCGCTACGGTGCCGAGGTCTTCCACATGCTGAAGAAGATCCTGCACGACAAGGGCCTGACCACGGCCGTCGGCGACGAAGGCGGTTTCGCGCCGTCGGTGAAGAGCCATGAAGAGGCAATCCAGCTGATCCTGCAGGCGATCGAGAAAGCCGGCTACGAGCCGGGCACGCAGATCGCGCTCGGCCTCGACTGCGCCGCGTCCGAGTTCTACAAGGATGGCCTGTACCATCTCGACGGCGAAGGCCTGAAGCTGTCTTCCGAAGACTTCACCAACCTGCTGTCGACCTGGTGCGACAAGTACCCGATCATCTCGATCGAGGATGGCATGCATGAAGGCGACTGGAAGGGCTGGGCGACGCTGACGAAGGCGCTGGGCAAGAAGGTGCAGCTGGTCGGCGACGACCTGTTCGTTACCAACACCAAGATCCTGCGCCAGGGTATTGACGAGAACATCGCCAACTCGATCCTGATCAAGATCAACCAGATCGGCACGCTGACCGAGACCTTCGCGGCGATCGAAATGGCCAAGCGCGCCGGCTACACTGCGGTGATCTCGCACCGTTCGGGCGAGACCGAAGATTCGACGATTGCCGACATCGCCGTCGGCACGAACGCGCTGCAGATCAAGACCGGCTCGATGTCGCGTTCGGATCGCATGGCGAAGTACAACCAGCTGCTGCGCATCGAGGAAGACCTCGGCGACATCGCCAGCTACCCGGGCCGCCAGGCTTTCTACAACCTCAAGTAAACGCCGCCTGCGGCCGCTTCGGCGGCCGCAGCTGCGTCATCCGCCAGTGCGACTGATCCTCATCTGCCTGACCGCGCTGCTCCTGCTGATCCAGTATCCGCTCTGGTTCGGCAAGGGCGGCTGGCTGCGGGTGTGGGACTTGTCGCGCCAGCTCGATACGGCGCTCACCAAGGAGCAGGAGCTCAAGGCGCGCAATGCGCAGCTGGCTTCCGAAGTGCAGGACCTGAAGGAAGGCACCGGCGCGGTCGAGGAGCGCGCCCGCTATGAGCTGGGCCTGATCAGGGGCGACGAGATCTTCGTGCAGGTGGTCGAGTCCGGCGCGGCGAAAGCGCCGGCGAAGGCGGGTACGGGCGGGAACTGA
>CAZTIF010000138.1:1471-6722 GCA_964613635.1 uncultured Bifidobacterium sp.
ATCAATGCTGCTGGCTACCCGGCGGCTGCACCGCTTCCGACAGGGTATGGGTCGCGAACAGCTGCATGCAGTCGACCTTGTCGAATCCGTAGTGGCGGCCGCAGAAATCGCAGTTGATCTCCAGCTTGCCGAGGTCGGCCAGCGCGTCGTCGATCTCTTCCTTTCCCAGCATCTTCAGCATGTTGCCGACCTTCTCGCGCGAGCAGCTGCAGCGGAACACCGGGCGGCGCGGCTCGAACACGCGGATCGTCTCTTCCCAGTACAGCCGGTTCAGCAGCGTCATTACGTCGGTCGACAGCATTTCCTCATTGCTCAGCGTCGAGGCCAGCATGACCGCGCGGTTCCACGCGTCGGCATCGGCGGACTCGACCGCCTTGCCACCCTCATCGGGCAGCTTCTGCAGCAGCAGGCCGCGCGCGGTCTGCAGGTCGGCTGCCAGCCAGAGCTTGGTGTCGAGCTGCTCGGAGCGCATCATGTAGTTTTCAATGACGGTCGCTACCGAATCGCCGTCGAGCGCGACCATGCCTTGGTAGGGCTGCTGGCCCGGCAGCTTGTCGGCCGGATCCAGCGTGATCGCGAAGCGGCCGTGCCCATGCAGGTTCACCAGCTGCTGCAGCGTCGACGCGTCGCCGACCTGTGCGCCCTCGGCCAGCTTGGCGGTCGCGCGCAGGTTCAGCGACGCATCGCATTCGACCACCATCAGCTTCACCGGACCGTCGCCGTGGATCTGCATGATGATCGTGCCGTTGAACTTCAGGTTGGCCGACAGCAGCGCGGCCGCGGCCATCATCTCGCCCAGCATCGCGCCGACGGCCGGCGGATGCGCGCGCAGCAGTTGCACCTGTCGCCAGGCTTCGGAAATGTCGACCAGCTCGCCGCGAACCAGCGAATTGTCGAACATGAATTTTTGCAGGGTGTCGCTCATCAGGGGTGTTTCTTCAGCCGATTTTCTTCAGGTTCTCGCGGTAATGCTTCGCGCGTTTCACGTAAATGTCCGCGCTCATGGCCAGCCCGGCGATTTGCTCGTCGGTCAGCGTGCGTACGGCCTTGGCCGGCGAACCTATGATCAGCGAGTTGTCCGGGAATTCCTTGCCTTCGGTGACCAGCGCACCGGCGCCGACGAGGCAGTTGCGGCCGATCTTTGCGCCGTTCAACACCACCGCCTGGATGCCGATCAGGCTGCCATCGCCGATGGTGCAGCCGTGCAGCATGGCCTGGTGGCCGACGGTAACGTTTGCGCCGACGGTCAGCGGGTAGCCCTTGTCGGCATGCAGCGTGGTGCCTTCCTGGACATTGCTGTTCTCGCCGATCACGATGGGCTCGGTGTCGCCGCGCAGCGTCACGCCATACCAGAGGCTGGTGTTGGCCTTGAGGGTGACGTCGCCGATGACGACGGCGGAATCGGTGATGTAGGCGGATTCATCGATGGAAGGGCGGGCGTCGCCAAGCTGGTAGATCGGCATGGGAATTAAAATGTGCGTTGTTTGCCAAGCTCGCATTTTAACCTCGACCGCATGAACCCAGCCCCAATCAACGAAGCGCGCGAACTGCGCGCGGCCGCCCTGAACCTGCTGTGCGAGCCCGACCCGCAGCGCAAGGCCAGTCTCACGCGCGCACTGCGCCAGCAGTGGCTGGCCGATGCCATCGAGGTCGAGCCGCAAGCCACGCTGCAGCCGACAGCCGTCGTGCCCGGCCGGCCGGAACGTCCGCCGCTGGTGCCGCCGCGGCAAGTCGGCCGGCGTCCGATGAACACGGTCGAGGGCAGGGCGGCGCTGATCCATGCGCTGGCACACATCGAATTCAATGCGATCAACCTCGCGCTCGACGCGGTCTGGCGCTTCGACGGCATGCCGCGCGCGTTCTATGCGGACTGGCTGCAGGTCGCGGATGAAGAGGCGCTGCACTTCTCGCTGCTCGACGGGCACCTGCGCACGATGGCTTATGCGTACGGCGATTTCAGTGCGCACAACAGCCTGTGGGAAATGGCGGAAAGTACCGCCGCCGATGTCACTGCGCGGATGGCGCTGGTGCCGCGCACGCTGGAAGCGCGCGGGCTGGATGCGACGCCGGCGGTGCGCGCCAAGCTCGCTCAGGTCGGCGACGAGGCTGCCGCCGCGATCCTCGACATCATCCTGCGCGACGAAGTCGGCCATGTGGCCATCGGCAACCACTGGTATCGCTGGCTGTGCGAGCGCGACGGGCTCGATGTGGTGGCGACCTATGCCGAACTGTCGGTGCGCCACCGCGCGCCGCAGCCGCGCGGGCCGTTCAATCTGGATGCGCGCCGTGCGGCCGGCTTCAGCGAAGAGGAAATTGCGGTGCTGGAGGCGGCCGGTATCTGAGCAGCCATGCCGACGCGCATCAGGCGTCGGCAACGCTCATCGTGTCGATGCCGCCATCGGCCTTCAGCGCCAGCCAGCCGCCGCGCACGACCTCGCCGTCGCAGTCCCAGTCGGGCAGCACATGGCGCACGCCGGCGTCGGTGCGATGCTCCGCCGGCCGGTGCGTGTGCCCGTGGATCATCAGCTCGACGCCGTGCTCGGCGAACAGGCGGGCAATCGCCTGCGGGTTCACGTCCATGATGGCCATCGCCTTGCCACGCTGTGCATCGCGGCTGCCTTCGCGCATGCCGGCAATGATCGCCTTGCGCTCGGCCAGCGGCCGCGCAAGGAAGGCGCGCTGCCAGTCGGGCTGGCGCACCTGCGTGCGAAAGGCCATGTAGCCGGTGTCGTCGGTGCACTGCGCATCACCGTGCAGCAGCAGCAGGCGGCGGCCGGCGATCTCGGTGAGGCAAGGGTCCGGCAGCAGGGTAACGCCGGTGGCGCGCGCGAAGCCATCGGCGGCGAGGAAGTCGCGATTGCCCGCGATCCAGTACAGCTGCACGCCGCGCTCGTTCAGGCCGAGCAATGCATCGGCGACCTGCCGATTGAACGGATCGTCGAGATCATCGTCGCCGGCCCAGTATTCGAAGATGTCACCGAGCAGGTACAGCTGCCGCGCATGCGGCGCCTGTTCGCCGAGGAAGCGGAAGAAGGCCGCGGCCGTCTTCGGCATCTGCGGCGACAGGTGGATGTCGGAAACAAAAAGCGCAACCGTTTCCGGCTGCGCCTTGTTGTCTGCTCCCGTGGGAACGTTCATGAAAGATCCGGTCAGACGATCTCGGCCTTCTCGATGATCACGTCCTCGACCGGCACATCGCTGTGGAAGCCCTTGCTGCCGGTGCGCACCTTGCGGATCGCATCGACCACGTCGGTGCCGTCGGTGACCTTGCCGAACACGCAGTAGCCCCAGTTGTTCGGGCCGGCGTAGTTCAGGAAATCGTTGTCCTTCACGTTGATGAAGAACTGCGCGCTCGCCGAGTGCGGGTCGTTGGTGCGGGCCATCGCGATCGTGTAGATGTCGTTCGACAGGCCGTTGGCGGCCTCGTTCTCGATCGGTTCGCCGGCTTCCTTCTGCTTCATGCCCGGCTCGAAGCCGCCGCCCTGGATCATGAAACCGTTGATCACGCGATGGAAGATGGTGCCGTCGTAATGGCCGGATTTCACATAGTTCAGGAAGTTCTCGACCGTCTTCGGCGCCTTCGCTGCGTCGAGTTCGATGGTGATCTTGCCGTGGTTGGTGGTGAGTACGACTGCCATGATGTTCCTTTGCTGGATGGGGTTATTCAATGAGGGTGGCCGATTCGATCACGATGTCCTGCAGCGGCTTGTCGCGGCGGCCGGTCTGCACGGCCTCGATCTTGTCGACGACATCGGCGCCCTTGATGACCTTGCCGAAAACCGCATAGCCCCAGCCATCCTGTCCCGGATAGTCGAGGAAGCGGTTGTCGTTGGTGTTGATGAAGAACTGCGAATTGGCCGAGTTCGGGTCCGAGGTGCGCGCCATCGCGACCGTGTACTGACGATTGCGCAGGCCGTTCTTCGATTCGATCTCGATAGCATCGCGGGTCGGCTTCAGGTTGCCCTTGGCGTCGTAGCCGCCGCCCTGGATCATGAAGTTCGGGATCACGCGGTGGAAGATGGTCCCGTTGTAGAAGCCGGCCTTCACGTACTGCACGAAATTCTCGACCGACTTCGGCGCCTTCTCCGGGTTCAGTTCCAGCACGATCTCGCCGAGGCTGGTCTTCAGCGCCACTTTCGGCGCATCTTGCGCGCCGGCGAGCGAAGTGAGCGAGGCGAGGGACAGGGCGGTGACGAGGGCGAGGAATTTTCGGCGCAACATGCGGGTCCTTTGAAGAGGCGGTTCTGGCGGCGTCCGTACGCCTCGCGAGGCGCGGAACGGACGAGCTTCGATGATATACTCCGGCGAAACCCGCATTTTATCAAAAGACGACTTGCCGAATTCTGCGCGACAGGAAGCGGCGGGCTACCAACCCACGAGTCGACCAGCGGGCGCTGCGCACGGCGCGCCCGATTCGCTTCCGCATCCACCCATGAGCGTTCTCAGGATTTACAACACGCTGGCGCGTGACAAAGAGATTTTTACGCCGATCGAGCCGGGCAAGGTCCGCATGTATGTCTGCGGCATGACGGTCTACGATTACTGCCATCTTGGCCATGCGCGCGTGATGGTGGTGTTCGACATGGTGCAACGCTGGCTGCGCGCCAGCGGCTATGGCGTCACCTATGTGCGCAACATCACGGACATCGACGACAAGATCATCCGGCGCGCCGTCGAGAACGGCGAGTCGATCTCGGCACTCACCGGCCGCTTCATCGCGGCGATGAATGAAGACGCGGCCGCGCTCGGCGTGCAGCCTCCCGACCACGAGCCGCGCGCCACCGCCTATGTGCCGCAGATGCTGTCGCTGATCGGCAAGCTGGAAGCGAACGGTCTCGCGTATCAGGCCGCCGACGGCGACGTGAATTATTCGGTGCGCGATTTCCCCGGCTACGGCAAATTGTCCGGCAAGTCGCTCGACGACCTGCGCGCCGGCGAGCGCGTCGAGGTCGCGAGCGCGAAGCGCGATCCGCTCGACTTCGTGCTGTGGAAATCCTCGCGCGAGTCCGAGCCGGACGAAGTGAAGTGGGCATCGAAGTGGGGCAGCGGTCGCCCGGGCTGGCATATCGAATGCTCGGCGATGGCTTGCGATCTGCTCGGCGAGCAGTTCGACATCCACGGCGGCGGGCAGGACCTGCAGTTCCCGCACCACGAGAACGAGATCGCCCAGTCCGAGGGGGCGCATCAATGCACCTTCGTCAACTACTGGATGCACAACGTTTTTGTCCGGGTCGACAATGAAAAGATGTCG
>CAZTIF010000139.1:0-6663 GCA_964613635.1 uncultured Bifidobacterium sp.
GTGCGGCAGGAACACAAGGAACAGGAAGGCAACCCCGAGATCAAGGGCCGCATCCGCGCGCAGCAGCGCGAGATGGCACGCCGCCGGATGATGGCCGAGGTACCGAAGGCCGACGTGATCGTCACCAACCCGACCCACTATGCGGTCGCGCTGAAGTACAGCGAGGAGAGCGACGCCGCGCCGGTCGTGCTGGCCAAGGGCGCCGACGACATCGCCGCGAAGATCCGCGAGATCGGCGACGAGCATGGCATCCCGCTGCTGGAGGCGCCGCCGCTGGCGCGCGCGCTCTACCGTCACGTCGAGCCCGGCGAGGCGATTCCGGAGCGGCTCTACAGCGCGGTCGCGCAGGTGCTCGCCTATGTGTTCCAGCTGCGCGCCGGCGGCACGCCCGAGCGCCCCGATGACATTCCCGTGCCGGCCGACATGGACATTCCGGGAGCGGCAGCATGAACGGCCTCGCCTTGCCCGCATGGCTGAAGGGGGGCGGCTCGCAGGCGCTGGCCGCGCCGGCGCTGATCATCCTGATGCTGGCGATGATGATCCTGCCGCTGCCGGCGATCATGCTCGACCTGCTGTTCTCCTTCAACATCGCGCTGTCCATCATCATCCTGATGACCAGCCTCTACACCGTCAAGCCGCTCGACTTCATGGCCTTCCCGGCCGTGCTGCTGATGTCGACCATGCTGCGGCTGTCGCTGAACGTCGCGTCGACCCGCGTGGTGCTGACCGAAGGCCACACCGGCGCCGGCGCGGCCGGCCAGGTGATCGAGGCCTTCGGCCACTTCCTGATCGGCGGCAATTACGCGGTCGGCATCGTCGTCTTCGTCATCCTCACCATCATCAACTTCACCGTCGTCACCAAGGGCGCCGGGCGCATCGCCGAAGTCGGCGCGCGCTTCGCGCTGGATGCGATGCCGGGCAAGCAGATGGCGATCGACGCCGACCTCAACGCCGGCCTGATCGGCGAGGCCGACGCGCGCGCGCGCCGCACCGAGGTCGCGCGCGAGGCCGAGTTCTACGGCGCGATGGACGGCGCTTCAAAGTATGTACGCGGCGATGCGATCGCCGGCATCATCGTCACCGTGGTCAACATCGTCGGCGGCTTCGTGGTCGGCATGCTGCAGCATGACATGGCCTTCGACGCGGCGCTGAAGAACTACACGCTGCTGGCCATCGGCGACGGCCTGGTTGCGCAGATACCCTCGCTGGTGATCTCGATCGCCGCCGGCGTGGTCGTCTCGCGCGTGTCCAACGAGCAGGACGTCGGCGGCCAGCTGGTCGGCCAGCTGTTCGCCAAGCCGCAGGTGCTCGGCATCACCGCCGTCATCATCGGCGGCTTCGGCGTCATCCCCGGCATGCCGCACCTGCCTTTCCTGCTGCTGGCCGTGCTGCTTGGCTATGCCGCCAAGCGCGCGCACGAAAAACTCACCGCGACAGTGGAAGCCGACGAAGCGCCGCCGGTAGCCGCCGCCGCGCTCGAGCCGGACGAGGCCGGCTGGCAGGACATCGTGCCGGTCGACACGCTCGGCCTCGAAGTCGGCTTCCGGCTGATACCGCTGGTCGATGCCGCGCAGGGCGGCGAGCTGCTCAAGCGCATCAAGGGCGTGCGGCGCAAGTTCGCGCAGGAGATCGGCTTCCTCGCGCCGCCCGTGCATATCCGCGACAACCTCGAACTGCGGCCCGGCGGCTACCGCATCACGATGAAGGGCGTCGAGATCGGCAGCGGCGACGCGCATGCGGCGCAGTTCCTGGCGATCGACCCCGGCATGGTCAGCGGCCCGCTCGACGGCGAGAAGACCACCGACCCCGCGTTCGGCCTGCCGGCCGTCTGGATCGATGCCGACCGGCGCGCGCATGCGCAGGCGCTCGGCTACACCGTGGTCGATGCGTCCACCGTCGTCGCGACCCACCTGAATCACCTCGTCTCGCGCCATGCGGCCGAGCTGCTCGGCCGCGGCGAGGTGCAGCAGCTGATCGAACATCTCGAGCGTGACACCCCGAAGCTGATGGAAGACCTCGTGCCCAAGCAGCTGACGCTGTCGGCGCTGCAGAAAGTGCTGCAGAACCTGCTTGCCGAAGGCGTGCACATCCGCGACATGCGCACCATCGTCGAGACCCTGTGCGAGCACGCGGCGCGCACCAAGGACCCGGCGGAGCTGACCGAGATCGTGCGCGGCGCGCTTGGCCGCGCCATTGTCCAGCAGCTGTTCCCGGCACCGGCCGAGCTGCGCGTGCTGGCGCTCGATGCGCAGCTCGAGCGCGCGCTGATGACGGCGCTGCAGGCCGGCGGCTCGGCGCTCGAGCCCGGCCTTGCCGACGCGCTGGCCGCGCAGGCCGAGAGCGCCGTGCAGCGGCAGGAGCAGGCCGGCCTTGCGCCGGTGCTGCTGGTGCCTGCGCCGCTGCGCGCGCTGCTGGCGCGCTTCCTGCGCCGTACATTGCCGCAGCTGGCGGTGCTGTCGCATGCCGAAATCCCCGAATCCCGCAACGTCAGGATTACCTCCCTGATAGGAGCCCAGTAAATGAACGTCAGGAAATTCCAGGCACCCACGCCACGCGAGGCCTTGCGCGCTGCCCGCGCCGCACTCGGCGAAAACGCCGTCGTGCTGTCCAGCCGCAGCGTCGACGGCGGCACCGAACTGGTGGCGATGGCGCCCGCCGACATCGATGCGCTGGCGGCTGCGTCGCAGGAGGGCGGCCGTCCGCGGCCGGTCGGCGATGCGCGCGTGCGCACCGAGCCGGCCGCCGCGACGATGGCGTCGCCGCAGCCACCTCGGTACATGTCCCCCGGCGCGCCGGCGCTCGACCTTGGCGAGGCGCTGAAGGATGAATTGCGCTCGATGCGCGGCCTGCTCGAAAGCCAGCTGGCGACGCTCGCCTGGAACGGCCGTCAGCCCGAGGAAAAGGCGCTGGCGCTGCGCGTGATGCTGGCCGCCGGCTTCTCCGCCGGGCTGGCGCGCTACATTGCCGAGCGCATGCCTTCCTCGGCGATGTCGGCCGGCGACGGCGGGCAGGCATGGATGCGCGACATCATCGCGCGCAACCTTGCGCTGTTCGACGGCGACGAGCGGCTGGTCGAGCAGGGCGGCGTGTTCGCGCTGGTCGGCCCGACCGGTGTCGGCAAGACCACCAGCACCGCCAAGCTGGCCGCGCGCTGCGTCGCCCGGCACGGCGCGGCGCAGGTCGCGCTGGTGACCACCGACGGCTACCGTATCGGCGCGTTCGAACAGCTGCGCATCTATGGCCGCCTGCTCGGCGTGATGACGCACTCGGTGCGCGACGGCGCCGATCTCGCGCTGGCGCTGGCCGAGCTCTCGCGCAAGCACATCGTGCTGATCGACACCGCCGGCGCCAGCCAGCGCGACCGCATGGTGGTCGAGCAGATCGCGATGCTGTCGGCCGGCGGCGCGCCGGTGCAGCGGCTGCTGTGCCTGAACACCACCAGCACCGTCGAAACGCTCGACGAGGTCGCGCGCGCCTATCGCGGCGACGGCCTGGCCGGCTGCCTGCTGACCAAGCTCGACGAGGCCGGCGGCATCGGCGGCGCGCTCGACGTCGCGATCCGCCACAAGCTGCCGGTCAGTTTCATCGCCGACGGCCAGCGCGTGCCGGAGGACCTGCACGTGGCCGACCGCCGCCGGCTGATCGAACGCGCATTCGCGCCGGCCGGCGACGTCAGCCTGTTCGGCCTGACCAATGGCGAGCTGCCGCTGGTGGCCGCCAACAGCGCCGCCGCGATGCACGATCCGCTGCTGCAGGAGGTGCAGCTTGGTTAATGCGCACAAGGACCAGGCCGAGGGCCTGCGCCGCCGCCTCGCTGCGCCGCTGCCCGGGCTGTGCACGGTGCTGTCGGCCGACGGCGATGAACAGAAAGACGCGCTGATGCAGCGGCTGGCCGCCAGCATGAGCCGGCGCGGGCGCGAGGTGCTGCTGGTCGACGGCGCGCCGTCAGCCGGCTGCGCGCGCACGCTGCTGGATGTCGCGCACGGCCATGCATCACTGGACGAGGCCAGTGCCGCCACTGCCGGCGGCTACCGCCGCGCCCGTCTGGGCTCGGGCAACGATGATCCTGCGCTGGCGGCGCTGCTGCGGCAGCTTTCCGCGAAAGAGGCGCATGTGCTGGTCGATGCGCGCCTCGACACCCACGGCCGCCTGCCGTTGCCGTTGCTGGCCGACGGCGAGGTGGTGGTGCAGCTGTCCGGCAGCGAGGTCTCGATACGCGCGGCCTACGAGATCCTGCGCGCGCTGAAGGAGCAGTGCGCGTGCGGCAGCGTGTCGCTGCTCGTCACCGCCGCCGATCCCGCGCATGCGCGCCGCGTGCGCGCCAATCTTTTCCAGGCTGCCAGCCGCTATCTCGCGCTGGCGGTACGTTCCATCGTTCCGCAGGAAGGCTGCCATGTATGACATCCACGGAAAATCCGGGACCAGCGAGCGACTGGCGCAGTACGCGCCGCTGGTGCGGCGGCTGGCCCACCAGATGAAGGCCAAGCTGCCGGACAACGTCGAAGTCGATGATCTGGTGCAGGCCGGCATGATCGGCCTGTTCGACGCGCTGCAGCGCTACGAAGAGCAGGGCCACCAGTTCGAGACCTATGCGGTGCAGCGCATCCGCGGCGCGATGCTGGATGAATTGCGCGGCGCCGACTGGCTGCCGCGCAGCGTGCGCCAGAACATGCGCAAGGTCGAGGCGGCGATCGCGCGGCTGCAGCAGAAATTGCATCGGCCGCCGACCGAGGCCGAGGTCGCAAAGGCGCTCGGCATGGCGCTCACCGACTATCACCAGATGCTGGCCGATGGCGCCGGCCACCAGCTGGTGTACTACGAAGACTTCCATGACGCCGGCGAGCAGGATCATTTCCTCGACCGGCATGCGGTCGGCGAGGGCGGCGATCCGCTTGAACAGCTGGCCGAGAGCGGCTTCCGCGGCGCGCTGTCCGAGGCCATCGGCGAGCTGCCCGAGCGCGAGCGTCAGCTGATGGCCATGCTTTACCGGGAAGAGATGAACCTGGCCGAGATCGGCGCGGTGCTGGGCGTGTCGGCGTCGCGCGTCTGCCAGTTGCATACGCAGGCGATTGCGCGGCTGCGCGGAGCGATGAAGGAGCGGGAATGGACTGGCGCAGCCTGATCGGCATTGTCGTCGGCGTTGGCGCGATCGCGTTTGGACAAGGCGCGGACGGCGGCCAGCTGGCGATGCTGCTGCAGCCGGCCGGGCTGGCCGTGGTGCTGGGCGGCTGTGTCGGCGCGCTGCTGTTGCAGTGCGGCCCGGCGCGCATCGTGCGCGCGGTGCGGCTGTTGCGCGAGAGCTTTGCGTCGCCGCCGCGCCTGCAGCAGGACCTGCGTGCGCAGCTGAAGCAGTGGAGCGCGACCGCGCGCCGCAGCGGCTTGCTGGCGCTGGATGGCATCGACCGGAAGGTGGACGATCCTTTCGTCGCGCGCGGCCTGCGGCTGCTGGCCGATGGCATGGCGCCCGAACATCTCGCCGACGTGCTCGACAGCGACACCGAGTCCTTTGCGCTGCAGCGGCGGCAGGCGATCCGCGTCTGGGAAAGCGCCGGCGGCACCGCGCCGACGATGGGCATCCTCGGTGCCGTGCTCGGGCTGGTGCAGGTGATGCAGCACCTGTCCGACCCGGCCCAGCTCGGCCCCGGTATTGCAGTGGCCTTCGTCGCCACGCTGTACGGCGTCGGCTTTGCGAACCTGGTGTTCCTGCCGATCGCGAACCGCATGCAGGAACAGCTGGCCGAGGAAGTGCGCCGGCGCGACCAGGCTGCTGCTGCGCTGGTGGCGATTGCCGCGGGCGAGCCGGGTCACCTGATCGAGGAGCGCATTGCGCCCTTGCCGGAAGTCAGCCGACCGCGCCCGCCCGACTTGCGGCGCGATCCGATCAGCCAGCGCAGGGAGCCTGAAATTGCGCCACCGGCCTGAAGAACCTTTGCCGTCGGCCGACCGCTGGATGCTGTCGTGGTCGGATTTCGCGACCTTGCTGCTGGCGGTGTTCGCGGCGATGTATGCGAGCACGTCGGCGGAGCGCCTGAAGGCGGAAGCGCATGCGCAGGCAGTCACGCAGTCCGCTGTGCAGCCGCCGGCGCCGATGCCTGCAGCGGCCGTTGGCGAAGCGGACGCCGGCAGTGCGCGGCTGGCCGATGAAATGGCGGCATCGCTGGCGGCGCTGGGTATTGGCGACCGTGCGCAGGTGCGGATGGAAAGCGGGACGGTCGGCATCGACATCGATGCCGAGCTGCTGTTCCGCGAGGGCGATGCGGTACTGTCGTCAGGTGCGCGCGAATTGCTCGCGAATGTGGCCGTGGCCCTGCGCGACCAGTCGTATGTCATTCGTGTCGAGGGGCATACCGACAGCAAGCCGATCGCGAACGAGCGCTATGCATCGAACTGGGAATTGTCGGCCGTGCGGGCGGCGGTGGTGGTGCGGCAGCTGGTTGCGGCCGGCATTGCCGAGCGCAGGATGACGGCGGTCGGCATGGCGGCGAATGCGCCGCGCGGGTCGAACGATTCCGCCGAGGGACGGGCGCACAACCGACGCGTGCAGCTCGTGCTGCTCAGGTAGCGGCGCGTGGTGCGGTTATGTTGGTGGCCTTTGAAAAAGTCATCCCGGCGCAGGCCGGGATCCAGTGTCTTTGAAGTACTTCGCCCTCACGAATGGGTCCC
>CAZTIF010000140.1:0-6587 GCA_964613635.1 uncultured Bifidobacterium sp.
CAGAGATGCCGGCTTCGTGCGGTGTGCAGGGGCCAGGCGAGATGCAGATGCGCGCAGGATTGAGCTTTGCGATATCGTCAAGCGTGATCTCGTCATTGCGGTAGGTGCGCACGTCCTCTCCGAGTTCGCCGAAATATTGCACGAGGTTGTAGGTGAACGAGTCGTAGTTGTCGATCATCAGCAGCATGTCAGATCTCCTCGTCCAGGCCGTCCTGCACTTGCTCGGCAGCGCGCAGTACCGCGCGCGCCTTGTTCTCTGTTTCCAGCCATTCCATCTCCGGCACTGAATCGGCGACGATGCCCGCCGCTGCCTGGGCATACAGCATGCCGTCCTTGATCACGCCGGTACGGATCGCGATTGCGAGGTCCATCTCGCCGCCGAACGACATGTAGCCGCAGGCGCCGCCATAGATCCCGCGCTTGACTGGCTCGAGTTCATCGATCAGTTCCATCGCGCGCACCTTGGGTGCGCCGGACAGCGTACCGGCCGGGAAGGTCGCGCGCAGAACGTCAAGGTTGGTCATGCCCGACTTGAGCGTGCCTTCGACGTTGGAGACGATGTGCTGTACGTGCGAGTACTTCTCGATCACGAACTTGTCGGTGACCTTCACGCTGCCGATCTCGGCAATGCGGCCGATGTCGTTGCGCGCGAGGTCGATCAGCATCACGTGTTCTGCGATCTCTTTCGGGTCGGCCAGCAGTTCCTCTGCAAGCTTCGTGTCCAGTTCCGGCGTCGAACCGCGCGGCCGGGTACCCGCCAGCGGACGGATCGTGACCTTGCGACCGCCTTCGCGCATGGTTTCGTTGCGCACCAGGATCTCGGGTGAACTGCCGACGATCTGCATGTCGCCGAAGTTGTAGAAGTACAGGTAGGGCGACGGGTTCAGCGAGCGCAGCGCGCGGTACAGCGACAGCGGCGAATCGACATAGGGCTTGCGGATGCGCTGGCCGACTTGCACCTGCATCAGGTCGCCGGCCATGATGTATTCCTTCGCCTTGCCGACCGCCTTCAGGAAGTCTTCTTTCTTGAAATCGCGGATCGCTTCGGTACGCACCGACGCAGTCGTCACCGGTACGTCGACCGGACGGTGCAGCATCGCGCGCAGCTGTTTCAGGCGCTGTTTTGCGCGGCTGTAGGCTTCGGGCTGGGTCGGGTCGGCGTAGACGATCAGGTAGAGCTTGCCGGACAGGTTGTCGATCACGGCCAGCTCTTCGGTCAGCAGCAGCTGGATGTCGGGCAGGTCGAGGGTGTCCGGCGGGGCGCTGTCTTCAAGGCGGCGCTCGATGAAGCGCACTGCGTCGTAGCCGAAGTAGCCGGCCAGGCCGCCGCAGAAACGCGGCATGCCGGGGCTGACGGCGACCTTGTAGCGGTTCTGAAATTCGGCAATGAAGTCGAGCGGATTTTCGTGCGCGGTCTCGATCACCTCGCCATTGCGAACCACCTCGGTGCGCTTGCCATGCGAGCGCAGCAGCGTATTTGCCGGCAGGCCAATGAAGGAATAGCGCCCGAAACGTTCGCCGCCGACAACGGACTCGAGCAGGAAGGTGTTCCTGCCGTGGTTCTGCGTCTGCGCGAGCTTCAGGTACAGGGTGAGTGGCGTCTCGAGGTCGGCAAAGGCCTCGGCGATCAGCGGAATGCGGTTATAGCCCTCGGCCGCGAGGGATTTGAATTCGAGTTCAGTCATGTTTCTCTCCGGGCCGCCATTGTAAGCGGTGCGGCTTGGTGTTCTATAAATCCGGCCAGGCCCGTGCGGGACCGGCGGCAACGGCGATCAGTCGATCAGTGCGTGCCAGCGTCGCCACAGCCAGGCCTCAAAGGCGCCGAGTGGTATCAGCTTCGGTTTATTGACGAGAAACATGGTTGTGATCAGGCGGCCAACAGTCGGGCGGCATCGAATAATGTCGCGACTATACCATCCGAGTCTATCGATTGCACCGGTTTGCCGTGGTTGTACCCATAGGGCACGGTCAAACTTTTGCATCCTGCGGCACGCGCTGCCTCGGCATCGTTGGACGAATCTCCGATGGCAACAACTTCGGAAGGTTCCAACGCGAAGTCGCGGCAGACGGTCAGCATGGGCAGGGGGTCGGGCTTTTTCTTCGGCAGCGAGTCGCCGCCGTAGACGAGTTCGAAGTAGCCGGCCAGCCCGGTCTTTTCCAGCAGCGGGCGCGCGAAGGCGATCGGCTTGTTGGTCACGCAGGCAAGCCGGATGCCCTGCGTCTTCATCGCCGCCAGCCCCTCATGCACGCCCTCGTAGACGCTGCTGTAGTCTCCATTGATGTCGAGGTAATGGCGTTGGTAGCTGGCCAGCGCCTGTTCGAAACGCCGCTCGACCTCGTCGGCGCCGAAGTTCACCGCCAGCACGCGGCGCATCAGGTTCTCCGACCCCTTGCCGACGAATTCGATGATGGTCTCGACCGTCAGCGGCGCGAGACCAAGATCGGCGCGCATGCGGTTGATGGCGACCTGGAAGTCCGGCGCGGTATGCACCATGGTGCCGTCGAGATCGACGATCGCAGCCCGCACGCCGGCCAGCGGCCTGATCTGCGGCGCGTTCATGCGGTCGCGAGCTGCGCGCGCATTGCGTCGATGACCGCTTTGTAATCAGGCTTGCCGAAGATGGCCGAGCCCGCCACGAAGGTATCTGCGCCGGCTCTGGCCGCGGCTGCGATGTTCTCGATCTTGATGCCACCGTCCACTTCCAGCAGGATGTCGCGGCCGCTGGCGTCGATCAGTTCGCGAACCTTTTCGATCTTTTTCAGTGCCTCGGGGATGAAGGACTGGCCGCCGAAACCCGGGTTGACGGACATGATCAGGATCAGGTCGAGCTTGTCCATCACATGCTCGAGGCAGTGCAGCGGCGTGGCCGGATTGAACACCAGGCCGGCTTTGCAGCCATGATCGCGAATCAGCTGCAGCGTGCGGTCGATATGTTCGCTCGCCTCAGGGTGGAAGCTGATGATGTTCGCACCCGCCTTGGCGAAGTCGGGGATGATTCGGTCGACCGGCTTGACCATCAGGTGGACATCGATTGGTACCTGTACATGCGGACGGATCGCCTCGCAGACCAGCGGCCCGATGGTCAGGTTCGGGACGTAGTGGTTGTCCATCACGTCGAAGTGGATGATGTCGGCGCCGGCGGCGACGACATTGCGCACTTCCTCGCCAAGACGGGCGAAGTCGGCGGACAGGATGCTGGGGGCGATGCGATAGGTACTCATGCGGCTCTTCCGTAATTCGAAGGCCGCATTTTACCCGCGGCGGCCGCTTGCGGCAGGCCGTGAATTCGTGTGCAATCCGTGCTTGGCAAAATGTCAGGGATCGAGTGCGACGATGGCGGCTTACGAGATGACGGTGACGGTGAGGGCGCAGTACCTTGAAGACCAGTCGGCACCGGACCGGTCCGAATACGTGTTCGCGTATGCTGTGACGATCAAGAATACCGGCACGGTCGCTGCGCAGCTGATATCGCGGCACTGGGTCATCGCCGACGCCAACAATCATGTCCAGCAGGTTCGCGGTCTCGGCGTGGTGGGCCACCAGCCTTTGCTGCAGCCGGGCGAACAGTTCGAGTACACCAGCGGGACATCGCTGCAGACGCCGCACGGCTCGATGCGGGGAGAATATTTATGCGTTGCCGAGGACGGCCACCAGTTTGAGGCGATTATCCCGGAGTTCACACTGTCGCTGCCGCGTACGCTGCACTAGGCGGCGTCAGTCGTCGTCCTTGCGGCCCGAGAACATCGTCCACCATACAAGAAAGACCAGCAGGCCCAGTGCAAGCCCGGCTTCCAGCAATATCAACCACATATCATCGTGTCCAATTCGATCCAGCGCGTCAGTTTAACCTTCCTGCTGTTCTCCACCATAGCGCTGTTGAGCGCCTGCGCGTCACGCAAGGCGCCGCCGGTGGTTCCGAAAGAGCCGGCTGCCGTCCCCGCAACGGTGCCGGCTCCTTTGCCTCCGGGGGCGGCTCGGCCGGCGGAGCACCTGCGCCGTACCACGTATGCCGAGCTGCCCGGTTGGGCTGACGACGACCTGCGTGCGGCATGGCCGGCGCTGCTGGCGACATGTGCCGCGCTGTCCGCAAAGCCGGGATGGCAGGAAGCATGTGCCGGTACCGCGGCGGTGGATGCGTCGAGTCTCGGTGCGGTCCGCGAGTTTTTCGAGGCGCGCTTCGTGCCGCACCAGGTTCGCAATCCGGACGGCAGCGTGACCGGCACCGTCACTGGTTATTATGAGCCCCTGTTGCGAGGCGCCCGTGCGCGCCGCGGCCATTTCCAGACACCGCTGCATGGCCCGCCGCCGGATCTGGTAACGGTGGATCTGGGCGCGCTGTATCCGGAGTTGAAGAGCCTGCGGCTGCGTGGTCGGCTGGTGGGCAGTCGTCTGGTGCCGTATCCGAGTCGTGCAGAGATGGAGCGGACGAGCCTGCTTGCCGGGCGTGAGCTGTTGTGGGTCGACGACCCGGTCGATGCGTTTTTCCTGCAAGTACAGGGATCCGGGCGGGTGCGCCTCGAAGAGACTGGGGAGACGGTCCGCGTCGCTTATGCGGACCAGAATGGTCATCCCTACCGTTCCAT
This sequence comes from uncultured Bifidobacterium sp., assembly GCA_964613635.1. Classification (GTDB taxonomy): domain Bacteria; phylum Pseudomonadota; class Gammaproteobacteria; order Burkholderiales; family Burkholderiaceae_D; genus Pernthalerella. Next base: position 4,585 of record CAZTIF010000140.1, read on the forward strand.
CGGACGGTATCTCGTCGATCGCGGCGAGCTGACGCTTGAGCAGGCGTCGATGCAGGGAATCAAGGGCTGGGTGGCGGCGAACCCATCACGGCTGACCGAGCTGCTGAATGCGAACCCGAGTTATGTATTTTTCCGTGAAGAGAAGATCGCCGACCCGGCGCAAGGGCCGCGCGGTGCGCTGGGCGTGCCGTTGACGACGCAGCGATCCATCGCAATCGACCCGCAGTTCATTCCCCTCGGCTGCCCGGTATTCCTCGTGACGACGCTGCCGAACAGTTCGTCCCCTCTCCGTCGGCTGGTGCTGGCCCAGGACACTGGTGGCGCAATCCGCAATCCGGTGCGTGCGGATTATTTTTGGGGCTACGGTGCGGAAGCCGGGGAGATGGCAGGCCGGATGAAGCAATCAGGCCAGATGTGGGTGCTGCTTCCGCTGGCGTTCAGTGCGCCATAGGGATGTCGTTCAGCTTCGGGTCGTGCGGGTCGATCAGCCCGTGGTCACAATACTCCGTCCAAAGGACGAACGCGGCATCGATCGTGTCGTAATGCAGGTGCAGCCAGTCCGGTAGCAGGTGTCCGCCGATGTGTCTGGCGCTTTCGGTCGCTCCGCTCAGCACCGACGCGTGCGCGCAATGCAGCGCACGCAACACGCGGGCATGCTGCTCCAGGTGGGCTTGGCGTACCGGGAAGGCATAGTCTTCCATCAGCTGCTGCTCCAGCCCGAAAAGCTGTTCGGCTGCCTTCAGCAACGCGTGGTACGCCGCCGGCACGTCGACATCCGCGCAAGCCTGCAGGCAGCAAGCCTTTTGCTGCAGCTCGTCGCGTGCCGAGCAAATTCGCTGAAAGTTGGTGCACATGGCGATGAGGCAAAGTCAGGGCTAAGGGATGTACGCTGATCCATTCACGATAGCCGCGCCTGAAGGCAAGTCAAGGCGACGCTGAAAAGGCGCAGGCCCCGCACGCTACAATCCGCGGGATCCAATTCCAACCCATACCCATGAGGAGCGCTACATGAATTACGAGAACATCCTGATCGAGACACACGGCAAGGTTGCCCTGATACGGCTGAACCGTCCGAAAGCGTTGAATGCTCTGAACGACCGGTTGATGGATGAGTTGGGCCACGCCTTGCTGCAGTTTGACGCCGACGAAGACGTTGGATGCATCGTGATCGCGGGCAGCGAGAAGGCATTCGCGGCAGGCGCAGACATCGGCGCAATGGCGACCTATACCTATATGGATGTCTTCAAAGGCGACTACATCACGCGCAATTGGGAGAAGATCCGGCAGGTGAGAAAGCCGGTCATCGCCGCGGTTGCAGGATTCGCGCTGGGGGGCGGGTGTGAGCTGGCGATGATGTGTGACTTCATCATCGCTGCAGATACGGCAAAGTTCGGGCAGCCGGAGATCAAGCTCGGCGTGATCCCAGGTGCGGGCGGCACACAGCGTTTGCCTCGTGCGATATCGAAGGCTAAGGCAATGGACATGTGTCTGACCGCGAGGATGATGGACGCAGCCGAGGCGGAGCGTGCCGGGTTGGTGTCGCGGATTGTGCCTGCCGACAAACTACTGGAAGAGGCGCTGGGTGCAGCAACTGTGATTGCGTCGATGTCCCTGCCGTCAGTGATGATGGCGAAGGAAGCGGTCAACCGTGCATACGAATCGACGTTGTCCGATGGTGTCCAATACGAACGTCGACTGTTCCATAGCCTATTCGCAACTGAGGATCAGAAAGAGGGCATGAAAGCTTTCTTGGAAAAGCGCTTGCCAAACTTCCGAGGCCTTTGATATAGTTCGCCTCCCGTCGCGAAACGGGGTTAGCCAAACGGCTACACAGCCGGTTTCGCGAGGGGGAAGCGAAGGTTGCTACCCTGCCGTTAACAACGAAGTCTGCGAAAAAATTTCAAAGAAATCAGTTGACGACAGAGGGAAGTAAGTAGATAATCTCGTTTCTTTGCTGCTGACGAACAAGACGATTCGAGGCGGCAAACAGCGAGGGGCTGAGG
>CAZTIF010000141.1:0-6572 GCA_964613635.1 uncultured Bifidobacterium sp.
AGTCTTCGCGTGAATCACTGGAACAGGGGATTTATCAAGCGGCGTTGGTGCCTGCGCGATCGGATGCTTCGGCACTGGTCGAAAAGATTTGGCTGCATTTCGATCCGACCGTATGAGAATTTCGCGCATCCTGCAATTATTGAAAATGGACGCGACATCGTTGAGGAAGCGCGGGTCGATTTTTCGCCGATAGCAAGCAAATCGCCCGACGGCGCAGCCAATGCTGCACAGATTTTTTAAAAACATGTTGAGCGCAGCGCGCGGACAAGCGGAATTTTTTCAGAAAGTTTGACTTGATGGACCTGCTGGCAATCACAAGCTACTACAACCCCTTCCGCGGCGAACTAAGGAAGAGCAATTATGAAGTCTTCCGCAGGCATCTCGGCATCAATCTGCTGACGGTCGAGTGGTCACGCAACTCCGACTTCGATCTCTGCGAAAAGGATGCCGACCACCTGGTTCAAGTGTCAGATGGCGACCTTGTGTGGCAGAAGGAGCGCTTGCTCAACATCGGAATCGCAGAAGCCAAAAGTCTGGGCTATTCAAGGGTGGCTTTGCTGGATAGTGACGTCGTATTTCATGACCCCGAGTGGTTTCGCAGCGTAGATGCCGCGCTCGATACGTGTTCGTTCGTCCAGTGCTTTGAACAGGTAGATTATCTTCCGCGCGCAGATTACTCCGGCATGAGTCGCGAGCAACTGATCTCGCTGGAACCTGATTTCAGCAGAAATACCTTTGCTTACAACCTGCTCAATCGCGGCAGCATTTTCTGCAGGGCGGACGAGGAATCGTCACGGCAGTCCCCGTCTACCACTCTCGTTGCCAATACCGGAATGGCCATTGCGATTCGGCTGGATGGGGATGTGCGGTGGAGACTTTACGAAGGGAATATCGTCGGCAGTGGCGACCTGGTATTGATGGCAGCAGTGACCAACCATCTCGATCAATTGTTCCGGATCCGACCGTTCACCAGGGCTCATCGAGAAAGCATCTGCTCCTGGAGAGCGGAACACATTCCCGATGATATTCGGTGGGGCTACGTCGAAAATCACCTGGCCCATCTTTGGCACGGTGAAATTGAAAATAGAAGATATCTGGAACGGAATGCCATCCTGATCGAATGCGACTACGATCCGGCCCGCGATCTGGACGCAGCGACGACAGGCGCATTGAAGCTCACCGATCGCGGAAGCGATTTGAAACGCATGATTGCCGAATACATGGGCTCACGCAAAGATTCCTGAGCAGCCGGCACATTCCCGCCGCAATGCTTGATCGGGCAAATGACCCTGGACGATTCAGCGCGCTGCCGTGCTGGTTCAAGGGAGCATTTCAACCGTCGGCGAATCCGATACTGTGCAAATTCTGAAAAAGATGTGGCACGCGTCACGCAAGCCAGCCTCAATCCGATATCCAATTGCGTGCGATCCGGCGGGAACCTGCAGGTCGGCTTGAATCGCATTCCCGAATTCGCAGGAATTTATCCGGAATACCCGATGCAAAGCTGCGTGCTGCCGCAATTCGCGAACATGGCAATGTTATTCGAATTGTAATTTCGATCAGCACGTCGCTGGCAAGGGGTGCATCGCCGGCCGGAAAAAAATGACCAGAATCGAATCGTCATTCAGAAAGTTTCATCCATGGACCTGTTGGCAATCACCAGCTACTACAATCCGTTTCACGGGAAAGCAAGAAAAGCCAACTATGACGTCTTCCGCAGGCACCTCGGCATCCCGCTGCTGACCGTCGAGTGGTCGCAGCATGGCGATTTCGATCTCTGTGACGATGATGCCGACTACCTGATTCAGGTTTCTCGCGGCGATTTGCTTTGGCAAAAAGAGCGTCTGCTCAACATAGGACTGGCAGAAGCGAGAAGCCTGGGATTTTCCAGGGTGGCTTTTCTCGACAGCGACATCGTATTTCATGATCCCGCGTGGTTCCGCACCGTGGACGCCGCGCTCGACAGCTTTTCCATCGTACAGTGCTTCAGCCGGCTCGATTACCTCCCTGCCGCGGATTACTCGAGCATGAGCCGTCAGCATCTGCTGGCATTGCAGCCGGAATTCAGCAATGTTTCCCTGTCGTTTGAAATGCTACAACATTGCAAATGTTCTTCCGGGCAGCGGGCGGCTTTCGGACCAGTCCTCGCGTCTAGCAGCTATTCGGGAAATCCCGGCATGGCCATTGCAATAAGGTTCGATGAACACTTGGAATGGAAGCACTATGAGGGAAACATTGTCGGCGGTGGTGACAGTGTCCTGATGGCGGCGGTAACAAATCGCCTTGACCAGATGTTCCAGAACCAATTATTTACTAATTCACATCAGGAAAGCATCCGCGCCTGGAAGGAAGAATATTTTCCGGAGAATATTCGATGGGGATGCGCCGACAATCAACTGGCTCACCTCTGGCACGGCGAAATCGAAAACAGGCAGTACCAGACAAGACACGAGATCCTGGTCCGGTGGGACTATGACCCCGCCAGTGACCTGAGCAGCGAATCGAGCGGTGCATTGACACTCGCCGACAGCAGCAGCAGATTGAAGGAACACATTGCCGAGTATCTGGTGTCGCGCAAGGACTGTTAAAAGACGAAATGCCGCTGGCCGCGCTGGGGGCGTCTTGCCTGCGGCCCTACCGCTTCGACTTCGACAAAACGCCAGTCACGCGTCCCGAGGCATGGTCATGCCGGTTGCCCCCAGGAGCGTGCCGGGCCTGCAGCGGCGTGACGTCGTGTTCAAACCCTTCAATGATGCACGGCTGTCGGCACCGATCCTGATGCATGTGCAGGCTGATGACGAGTCGGTCTGCATTCGCTCGCTGCTCGAGCAGCTTTACGCGCTCTATCGCGCTGAAGGCATTCCGCACTACGAGGAAAGCTTGTAGCGGCACGCGTTCCGGTTCAGCGGCGCCGCAAACCCAGCACCATCACCGTGCCGACCACGATCAGCGCGCCGACCACTTGAATTGGCGCGATCGCCTGCCCCAGCAGCAACCACGCGAGTGCCAGCGCAAAGACCGGTTTGACATTCATGATCGCTGAATTGCCGACGACACCCAGTCGCGGCAGCAGGCTGAACATCAGCGTAAAGGCCGTGCCGCAAAAGAAAGTCAGCCCGGCGAGCCCCCACCAGCCGACGGCACTGGCCGGTAGCGACCAGCCACCGGTAAAGAAAGCCAGCAGCGACATCAGCAGCGTGACCGTGCCCAGCGTGATGGCCGTGCGCACACGGCCATCCACATCACCGTGACCTGCTCCCTTGAAATAGTCTCTTGCCAATAGGGAGTCTGCTTCAAGGAGAGGCAGGCATGAAGGCTCGGTTCGACCTGCTCCCCAAAAAGAGACAACGCCTGTTTCGGGGCCATGTTTTTACTTCAGCGCCGGCCGGGTGATGAACAGCTGCTCAGAACTTTTCAAATCCCGTCAGATAACGCCACTGACCAACGGCCAGTCCTGCCATTGGTATGCGGCCTATGCGTATGCGCTTGATAGATACGACAGACAGCCCTACCCTCCCGCAAAGCAGCGTGATCAGCCTTGAAGACAGTTCTTTGCGCGCGAAGCGCAGACGCGTTTCATTTTGCCAGCTGACCTTGGCCGGCTCAGAGGGCTTGCCATTGAAGTTGATGCTCTGGTTCAGAAGTTGCAGGCCACCCTCAACAATCTGACCGCTGACCTCGACCACAAATTCCTGCTCAACCCTGGACAAATCATCAATCAGCTTGCGCTTGACGCGCCAGTCTTGCGTAAAGACCAGCAGGCCACCGGCAGCATTATCCAGCGGATCCAGCATGACCAATTCTTTGAGATGTCGTTTCAGAAAACGCAAACCCGAACGGTCTTCCACCGCCTGATTTTCAGCCACAATCAACTCGTGCACATTCGCCACCGACATGCCTGGCGGCTTATGCAGCAGGATGGTGACCGCTTCAATTGGCGTCAGATTCGCGCCCGGCAGCAAGGCAATCTGCTCCTGCCCCGTGACCCGGAAGCCCGGCTCTTCGACAACGACGCCGTCCACCGTGACGCCAGCGCCTTCGATATACAGAATCGCCTCTCCACGGGAACAATGAAAGAGTTCGGCAACGCGTTTGGCAAGACGGATTGAATCAGGCATGAACGCCACCATGAGCAAGGCTGGATGTTGTAAAGCTGATGCCGGGTTTCTTTGAGGGGCGGGATGATGGATGCAAAACAAAAAACGCGCCGAAAGGCGCGTTTTTATCAAAGCATTGGCGGAGACCGAGGGATTCGAACCCTCGATACAGGTTTAAGCCCGTATGCTTCCTTAGCAGGGAAGTGCCTTCGACCACTCGGCCAGGTCTCCGCGCGGGCAACCGAGAAAATTACCTCAGATGCAAAAAACGAGATCATAGCTTTCGCGACAGGTTTGGTCAATCATGCAAACCGAATTTGATAACCAAACGCAGCAAAAACAAAGGCAGGGGTGTCCCCCTGCCCGGCACCTCGCCGCTTCCGCCGTCAATGCGGAAGCGTTTGCGGATATCAGCCCTGCTCGAGGCCGAAGGCCTTGTGCAGCGCGCGCACTGCGAGCTCCATGTACTTCTCGTCGATCAGCACCGAGATCTTGATCTCGGAGGTCGAGATCATCTGGATGTTGATGCCCTCTTCCGACAGCGTGCGGAACATCTGCGACGCGATGCCAACGTGGCTGCGCATGCCAACGCCGACCACCGACACCTTCGACACCTTCGCATCGCCGATCACGCTGCCCGCGCCAAGCTTTTCACGCACGCCGTCGTTGATCAGCTTCAGCGCCTTTTCATAGTCGCCGCGCGGCACGGTGAAGGTGAAGTCCGTCTTGCCGTCGACCGACTGGTTCTGGATGATCATGTCGACTTCGACATTCGCATCGGCGACCGGGCCGAGGATCTGGTATGCAATGCCGGGCTTGTCCGGCACGCCCATCACAGTGATCTTGGCTTCGTCGCGGCTGAAGGCTATGCCGGTGATGGTGGCTTGTTCCATGTGGGTGTCTTCCTCAAACGAAATCAGGGTGCCGGAGCTTGCTTCTTCGTCCAGCGGCATCAGCGGGTCGGTCAGCGAGGACAGCACGCGGGTCGGCACGCGGTAGTTGCCGGCGAATTCGACCGAACGGATCTGCAGCACTTTCGATCCGAGCGATGCCATCTCGAGCATTTCCTCGAACGTGACGGTCTTCAGGCGGCGCGCTTCGGAGACCACGCGCGGGTCAGTGGTGTAGACGCCGTCGACGTCGGTATAGATCAGGCATTCGGCCGCCTTCAGCGCCGCAGCGACGGCCACGGCCGACGTGTCGGAACCGCCACGGCCGAGCGTGGTGATGTTGCCGTCGCCGTCGATGCCCTGGAAGCCGGTGATGATCACGATGCGGCCGGCGTCGAGGTCCTTGCGCACCTTCTTGTCGTCGATCGACTGGATGCGCGCCTTGGTGTAAGCGTTGTCGGTGACGACGGGCACCTGCCAGCCGGTGTAGGACACGGCGTCCTTGCCGATGGCCTGCAGCGCGATCGCCAGCAGCGCGACGGATGCCTGTTCGCCGGTCGAGGCCAGCATGTCGAGTTCGCGCGGATCGGGCGTGCCGGTGATTTCCTTCGCGAGACCGAGCAGTCGGTTGGTTTCGCCGGACATTGCCGAAGGCACGACGACGATCTGGTGGCCGGCGTCATGCCATTTGGCGACGCGGCGCGCGACGTTCCTGATGCGCTCGGTGGAGCCCATCGAGGTGCCGCCATACTTGTGAACAATCAAGGCCATGGTGGACGGGTCTTTGCTTCGAAACAAACCCGGCATTTTACATGCTGCAACGCGGAAAGCCAATCGGCCGGACCGAGCCGCCGCTCTGGCAAATTCAGGCCGCTGCAGAGGGCCCAATGCCGGTCAGTGAATCGGACGCGCTTCGAAGTCACTGGGTCACGGCGCAAGCCGGGACCCATGTTCGATCGACCTCTGGCCTCATCAGGCGCTGTGGGCTATGCGACGATGGATCCCAGCTTTCGCTGGGGTGACGGTTTTGAGGGCGTTGGTGCTTAAAACGTCGTCCCAGCGAACGCTGGGACCCATGTTCGATCGACCTCTGGCCTCATCAGGCGCTGCGGGCCATGCGACGATGGATCCCGGCCTGCGCCGGGATGACGGTTTTGAGGGCGGCTGCATTTCACACGTCGTCCCGGCGCAAGCCGGGACCCATGTTCGATCGACCTCTGGCCTCATCAGACGCCGTGGGCCATGCGCCGATGGATCCCGGCCTGCGCCGGGATGACGGTTTTGAGGGCGGCTGCATTTCACACGTCGTCCCGGCGCAAGCCGGGACCCATGTTCGATCGACCGCTGGCCTCATCAGGCGCTGTGGGCTATGCGACGATGGATCCCAGCTTTCGCTGGGGTGACGGTTTTGAGGGCGTTGGTGCTTAAAACGTCGTCCCAGCGAACGCTGGGACCCATGTTCGATCGACCTCTGGCCTCATCAGGCGCTGCGGGCCATGCGACGATGGATCCCGGCCTGCGCCGGGATGACGGTTTTGAGGGCGTTGGTGCTTAAAACGTCGTCCCAGCGAAAGCTGGGACCCAT
>CAZTIF010000142.1:0-6530 GCA_964613635.1 uncultured Bifidobacterium sp.
CGACGCCCGGCACGCGCTTGATCTCGTTGATCACGTTGCGCGCGATGTAGTCGCCGAGCGCGACCGGCGTGACGCCGTCCTGCGTCGCGCGCAGGTTCACGAACATCAGCAGGTTGCTGCGCGCGCGCGTGATCGTCACACCCTGCTGCACGACGGCCTGCGGCAGGCGCGCCTCGATGCGCTTGAGGCGGTTCTGCACGTCGACCGCGGCCAGCTCGGGGTTGGTGCCGGTCTTGAACGTGACCGACACCTGCGCGCCGCCGTCGGACTGGCTCTGCGACTCGATGTAGAGCATGTTCTCCGCGCCGTTCATCTCCTGCTCGATGAGGCTGGTGACGCTCTCGTCGACGGTCTGCGCGGACGCGCCCGGATAGGTCGCGTTGACGATCACGGTCGGCGGCGCGATCGTCGGGTACTGCGAGATCGGCAGGTTCGGTATCGCCAAAATCCCGGCCAGCAGGATGAACAGCGCAATGACCCATGCGAACACGGGCCGGTCAATGAAAAACTTTGCCATGGCGGGGCTTCCTTATTTCTTCTCTTGCGCGGCGGGCGCAGCCTGCGGGGCCGGCTGCGGCGCGCCGGCGGCCGGCTGGGCCGGCGCGGCGCCTGCCGGCTGCCACGGCAGCGGCTTCACCGTCGCGCCCGGCTTGGCCTTCTGCAGGCCCTCGACGATCACGGTGTCGCCTTCCTTCAGGCCCGAGCCGACGATCCACTTCTGGCCATACGCGCCGTCGGTCTTCACCGGGCGCGGCACGACCTTGCCCTGCGCATCGACCGTCATCACGATGGAGCCATCCACCGTGCGCATCACCGCCTGCTGCGGCACGGTGATGGTGCCCGCACGCACGCCTTGCTCGACGCGCACGCGCACGTACATGCCCGGCAGCAGCGTGCGCTGCGGGTTCGGGAACTGTGCGCGCAGCAGCACCGAGCTCGACTGCGGGTCGACCACGGCTTCGGAGAACAGCAGCTGGCCGGCATGCGGGTAGGTGCGGCCATCCTCGGTCACCAGCGTCAGCTTGGCCTTCACGCCATGCTGGCCGGACTGCGACATCACTTCGCGCAGCCGCGCCATCTCGACCGACGACTGCGTCAGCGTCACGTAGATCGGGTCGAGCTGCTGGATCACGGCCAGTGCGTTCTGGTCGTTGGCCGTGACGAGCGCGCCCTCGGTGATCAGCGTGCGGCCGATGCGGCCCGAGATCGGCGCCGTGATCGTCGCGTACGACAGGTTCAGGCGGGCCGAGTCGAGCGCCGCGCGCGCGGCCGCCACGTCGGCGGCGGCCAGCTTCTGCGCGCTGGCGAGGTCGTCGAATTCCTGCTTGCTGATCGCGTTCGTCTCGACCAGTCCCTTGTAGCGGTTGACCTTGGTGGTGGCGAGGCCGAGGTTGGCCTCGGCGCGCGCGAGCACGGCCTCGGCATTGTTGGCCGCGGCCTGGAACGGCGCGGCATCGATCTGGTACAGCGGCTGGCCGGCGCGCACTTCGCCGCCTTCGGTGAAGATGCGCTTCTGCACGATGCCGCCGACGCGTGCACGCACTTCGGCCGTGCGCACGGCCTCGATGCGGCCCGGCAGTTCGCTGACGTTCGAAACCGGCTCGGCGGCCACCGTGATCACCGATACCATCGCCGGCGGCGGTCCGCCGGCGCCGGCGGCCTTGGCCGGGTCTTCCTTCTTGCCGCAGGCGGCCAGCGCCAGCACGATGCCGGGAAGAACGAGATTGCGTGCAGTCTTGTATGTATTCATGAGTCTTCGCACCAGTAAAAATCAGTCGACCGCGGACGAGGCATCGCCGGCGGCTCGGGGCAGGGCACAGGGCCCGGGAAACGGCAGGCGGCCGCGGCCGCCCGATAAACATCGAACGATAAAGCGGCAGGCGCGCGAACGCATCACCTGCCGCTTTTATTTTCCTTAAGCGGCGCTTAGCAGCGCCGGCTTTCTGTCAGCCTCCCGTCAGCGTGCGTCCAGCAGCGCATTCAGCTCGGCGAGATCGGCCTCGGCCAGCGTGCCGGCGGCGGCCTTCAGCTTCAGACCGGCCAGCAGCGTGTCGTAGCGTGCCTTCGCGAGGTCGCGGCGGGTCGAGTACAGCTGCTGCTGCGCGTTCAGCACGTCGATGTTGATGCGCACGCCGACGTCGTAGCCGAGCTTGTTGGCGTCCAGCGCCAGCTTGCTCGAGGCTTCCGCCGCTTCGAGCGCGCGCACCTGCGACAGCCCGCTCTGCACGCCGAGGAAGGCGCTGCGCGCGCCCTGCGCGGCGTTGCGGCGCGCGGTGTCGAGGTCGGCGCGCGACTTTTCCTCGAGCGCGAGCGCCTGCGTCACCTGGCTGTTGGTCGCGAAGCCGCTGAAGATCGGCACCGTCAGCTGCAAGCCGATCGCGGTGGTCGTGGTGGTGACCGGCGCGGTGAAGAAGCTCTTCTGGCGGCCGTGGCTGGCCACGGCATCCAGTGTCGGATGGTGGCCGGCGCGCGCGCGCTGCACGTCGAGCTTCGCGATCTCCGTGGCTATGCCCTGGGTGACCACGCCAAGGTTGCCGGACTCGGCCTGCCGTACCCAGTTGTCCATGGCCGCCGGCTCGGGCGACGCGATCTTCACGCCGGCGCGCAGCCCGCTCAGTTCGCCGCTCTCCTTGCCGATGATCTGCGCGAGCGCGTGGCGCTTCACCGCGAGGTCATTCTGCGCTGCGATCTCCTGCGCCTGCGCGAGATCGAAGCGGGCCTGCGCTTCGTGGGTATCGGTGATGGTTGCGGTGCCGACCTGGAAGTTGCGCTTGGCCGATGCCAGCTGCTCGCTGATCGCGGTCTTCTGCGCCTGGATGAAGCTGATGCTGTCGAGCGCCGCCAGCACGTCGAAATACGCCTGCGCAACGCGCAGCGTCAGGTCGACACGCGCCTGCTCGAACTGCGAGTCGCCGGCGGTGACCTGCAGCTTGCTCTGGTCATAGGCGGTCAGGCTGCCGAGGTTGTACAGCGGCTGCCGCAACTGCAGTTGATAGCTGTCGGCGGTATAGCCGAGCGGAACCGAGCCCTGCTGGAAGCGGGCGTCGCCTTCGATCCGGTTGACCGCCGCGGTCAGCCCGACCTGCGGCAGCAGGCCGGCGCGACCCTGCACCAGCCGCTCGCGGGTGGCGTCGCGCTGCAGCCGCGCGCTGGAGAACTGGCTGTCGTAGGACTGTGCGTCCCGGTAGGCCTGAAGCAGGTCGAGCGCCGACGCGTTCGCCGCTACCAGCAGCGCGGATACCAGAGTCGCAACGGAAGTCTTTCGCATGTTTTTTTCCTTGTTGAAGTCGATACGTGCGGACGGTCCCGGCAGGCCTACCCGGAGTTCAATAGGTCGGCATGCTGCCGTCGACCTGCAGCGCCCAGCCGTGGATGCCGCCGGCCAGGTTGATCACTTGCCCGAAGCCGGCGCGCTCGAGGAAGCTTGCGACGGCCATGCTGCGCGCGCCATGGTGGCAGATGCACACCACCGGCTGCGCCGGATCGAGCTCTTCCTGCCGCGCCGGCACCGAGGACATCGGCATGGGCAGCGATCCGGCGATGTGGCAGGTCTGGAATTCCCAAGGCTCGCGCACGTCGAGCAGCACCGGCTGCGGGCGCGCGCCATCGGCCAGCCACTCGGCCAGTTCGGGGGGAGTCATCTGCTGCATCGCGGCCTCAGAAACGGAAGGCGGACGGACGGTCCGCGTTGCGCAGCGGTGCGACGCTGGTCTCGAACATCTTCTCGTGATCCCACGCGTCCTGCGAGGTGCGCGTGATCCGGCAGGCCGACATCGCCGGCGCTTCGCCGATCACGGCGAGGATGCGGCCACCCACGCGCAGCTGCGTCAGGAAGGCGTCCGGCAGCACCGGCACCGAGCCGGACAGCACGATCACGTCGTAAGGCGCGGACTGCTTGCCGTGGCCGGCCCAGCCGCGCGCGCCGTCGCCGGCCTCGACCGTCACGTTGTCCACGCCATAGGCCTTCAGGTTCTTCTCGGCCAGCGCCTTCAGCTCGGGCTCGATCTCGACCGTCACCACGTGCCGCGCATGGCGCGCCAGCAGCGCGGCCATGTAGCCCGAGCCGGAACCGATCTCGAGCACCAGTTCATCCTGGCCGAGCTTGGCTTCCTGCAGCAGTCGCGCCTCGAGCTTCGGCGACAGCATGTTCTGGCCGCAGGGCAGCGGGATCTCGGCGTCGACGAAGGCCAGGCTCTGGTAGGCCGGCGGCACGAAGGCTTCGCGGCGCACCGCGACCAGGGTCTGCAGCACGTCCTTGTCCAGCACTTCCCAGGTGCGGATCTGCTGCTCGATCATGTTGTGGCGGGCTTGTTCGAGGTTCATTGTGTCGTTGGTAAGAGGGCGAATGAAAGGCTGCGATTTTATCAAACGGGTCGGTCGCTTCCGGGCAGGTTCAGGCCGAGCTTGCGACGCGACCAGACGGCGAAATCGTCGAGCCAGCTGTAGATCACCGGCACCACCACCAGCGTCAGGATCGACGAGGTGATGATGCCGCCGATGACGGCCTGGCCCATCGGCGCGCGCTGCTCCGATCCTTCACCGAGGCCGAGCGCGAGCGGCACCATGCCGAACACCATCGCCAGCGTCGTCATCAGGATCGGGCGCAGCCGCACATGTGCGGCTTCCAGCAGCGCCGCGCTGCGCTCCATCCCCTGCCGGCGCGCGTGGTTGGCGAAGTCGACCAGCAGGATCGCGTTCTTCGTCACCAGGCCCATCAGCATCACGAAGCCGATGATGGAGAACAGGTTCAGGGTCGAGCGGAAAATCAGCAGCGACAGGAACACGCCGATCAGCGTCAGCGGCAGCGCCGACATGATCGCGATCGGTTGCAGGAAGCTGCCGAACTGCGACGCGAGGATCATGTAGATGAAGATGATCGCCAGCAGCAGCGCCTGCAGCGCATAGCCGAAGGATTCCTGCATGCTCTTGGTCGCGCCGCCGACCTGGTAGCGGTAGCCGGGCTGGAAGTGCATCGATTCCAGCACCTTGCGGACTTCGGCGCTGACCTGGCCGGCCGAGCGGCCGACGACGTTGGCCGACAGCTCGACTTCGCGGTTCAGGTCGCGCCGGTTGATCTGGTTCGCGCCAGTGGCCGGCGTGATGTCGGCCACCTGCCGCAACGGCACCATCTTCGGGCTGCCGTCGGCGTTGGTTTGGGTGCTGGCCAACATCAGCCGCGACAGGTCGGCGATGTCGCTGCGGTCGGACGGCGCGAGCCGCACGTTGACGTCATAGCTCTCGTCGTTCGGCGCGCGCCAGCTGCTGGTGGCGTCGCCGGCCAGCAGCGGCCGCAGCGTGCTGCCGATCTGTGCGACGCCGATGCCGAGGTCGGCGGCCAGTTCGCGGCGCGGCTCGATCCAGATCGCCGGCTTGCTCGGCTTCAGGCTGGATTCGAGGTCGACCACGCCCGGGATCGCGCGGATGCGCGCGGCGGCGTCGGCCGACAGCTTGCCGAGCTGCTTCAGGTCCGGCCCGAGGATGGACAGGCGGATCTGCTTGTTGTCGCCGCCGACACCGTCCAGTGTTCCGACATGCGTGACCGTGATGCCGGGGATGCCCGCGAGGCTGTCGCGCAGCGGCTGGTTCAGCTCGCGCGTGCTGCGCTTGCGCTCGCTGCGCGGCACCAGCCGCGCATACACGGTCGCATAGTTTTTTCCCTGCGCGGTGCCGGTGTTGATGGTGGTGTACAGGTCGCGCACTTCGGACAGACGGCGCAGCGCCGCCTCGACCTGGCGCGCCTTGCTCTCGGTGAATTCGAGCGACGAGCCGACCGGCGTGTTGAACACGACACCGGTTTCCGAATAGTCGGCCTGCGGCACGAATTCGGTGCCGATCAGACCGGCGGCGGGGATCGCGAAGCCGGCGACGAAGGTCGCAATCGCCAGCACCAGCGTCGCGATCCGGTGCCGCAGCGACCAGGTCAGCGCCGCCTGGTACTGCACCGACAGCCACTGCACCAGCCGCTCGAAGCGCGCGAGAACGCGGCCGACCGTGTTCGCATACCAGCCGCGGCGCGGATGCTCGCCATGCGCTTCCGGGTCATGCCAGACCGACGACAGCATCGGGTCCAGCGTGAACGACACGAACATCGAGATCAGCACGGCGGCGGCGACGGTGATGCCGAACTGATGGAAGAAGCGGCCGATGATGCCGCCCATGAAGCCGACCGGCAGGAACACCGCGACGATGGAGAAGGTGGTGGCGAGCACCGCCAGCCCGATCTCGGCCGTGCCTTCGAGCGCGGCGCTGCGCGGATCCTTCAGCCGACCGTTCACGCGCATGCCCGCGTGCCGGACGATGTTCTCGCGCACCACGATCGCATCGTCGATCAGCAGGCCGACGCAGAGCGACATCGCCATCAGCGTGAGCATGTTGATCGTGAAGCCGAACATGTCCATGAACAGGAAGGTGCCGATCAGCGACACCGGCAGCGTCAGGCCGGTGATGACGGTCGAGCGCCAGGAGTTCAGGAAGAGGAACACGATCAGCACGGTCAGCAGCGCGCCCTCGATCAGCGTGCGGCGCACGTT
>CAZTIF010000143.1:0-2053 GCA_964613635.1 uncultured Bifidobacterium sp.
GTGCTGTCGCCGCTGGTCGGCGCCGCGCTGCAGGTCTGGTGGACCCGGCAGGCCGGCTCGCTGAAGGCCGACGACGTGCCGCTGGTCGGCTCGTCCACCGTCTGCACCTGCTGCGGCTCGCGCCCGGTGGCCAGCGTGATCGAGATGGCGCCGAACCAGCACAGCCTGCGCTACCTGCACTGCAGCCTCTGCTCGACGCAGTGGCACATGGTGCGCGTGACCTGCTCGTCATGCGAATCGACCAAGCAGATCGCCTACTACAGCCTGAACGGCGTCGAGGCCGACAAGCCGTCGACCAAGGTCGCGTTCGCGCGCGCCGAGGCCTGCGACAACTGCCACAGCTACCTGAAGATCTTCGCGCGCGAAAAAGAGCCGATGATGGACGTGCTGGCCGACGACCTCGCTACGCTGACCCTCGACATGCTGGTCGACGAAGCCGGCTACCTGCGCAGCGGCCCCAACCTGCTGTTTGCGCCGGGCGTCCCGGACGAGGAGTAAACTGTCGGCTGCGCGTGCAGGGCCAAGCCCCGTGCGCGACTTGCCGACAGAATTTTCGAAAGACTACCGATGACCACACCGTTTCTGCCCCGTGCGGGTGAAACCGGGACCGACAGGCTGGCGCTGCCCTCGCTGCCTTCGGTCGACGCACTGCTGAACCATCCCGAACTGCAGGACGCGATCGCCGCGCACGGCCGCGGGCTCGTCAAGCGCGCGATACAGCGCAGCCTCGCCGGCGTGCGCCGCTCGCTGGCGGCGGCCGACGGCACCAGCATCGCCCGTGACCACCTGATGCAGCTGATCGCCAGCCAGGTCGATACCGAATCGCTGCCCGCGCTGCGCCGCGTGCTCAACCTGACCGGCACCGTCATCCACACCAACCTCGGCCGCAGCCCGCTGCCCGAGGCCGCGGTCGAGGCGCTGATAACGGCGGCACGCCACCCGGTCACCATCGAATACGATCTCGCCGGCGGCGAACGCGGCGAGCGCGACCATCTCACCGAAGCGCTGCTGTGCGAGCTGACCGGCGCCGAGGCGGCCACCGTCGTCAACAACAACGCCGCCGCCGTGCTGCTGGTGCTGTCCGCGCTCGGCGCCGGACGCGAAGTACCGATCTCGCGCGGCGAGCTGATCGAGATCGGCGGATCGTTCCGCATTCCCGACATCATGGCGATGGCCGGCTGCACATTGGTCGAGATCGGCACCACCAACCGCACCCACCTGCGCGACTATGCCAACGCCGTGAACGAGCGCACCGCGATGCTTGCGCGCATTCATGCATCGAATTACGCCATCGTCGGCTTCACCGCTGCGGCCTCGGAGCAGGAGCTCGGCCAGCTGGCGAAGGACAAGGGCCTGCCCTTCTACGTCGACCTCGGCAGCGGCGCGCTGGTGCCGTTCGAGCGCTACGGACTGCCGCATGAAATGCTGCCGCAGGAAAGCCTGCGCGCCGGCGCGAACGTGGTCAGCATTTCCGGCGACAAGCTGCTCGGCGGCCCGCAGGCGGGCATCATCCTCGGCAGCAGGGAGCTGATCGAAAAGATCCGCAAGCATCCGCTGAAGCGCGCACTGCGCTGTGACAAGCTGGTCATCGGCGCGCTCGAAGCCACGCTGCGGCTGTACCGCGACTGGGCCGACGACACCCAGGCACTGGCCGAGCGGCTGCCGCTGCTGCGGCTGCTGTCACGTTCGCCGGAATCCATCCGCGCGATGGGCGAGCGATTGCTCGAACCGGTACGCGCCGCGTTCGCTGCGCACGCGACGGTCGAGCTGCAGCCGTCGCGCAGCCAGATCGGCAGCGGCTCGCTGCCTGTCGACCGGCTCGACAGCTGGTCGCTGGTGATCACGCCGGCAGGCAAGCGCAGCGGCCAGGCGACCTCGTCCATCCTGTCCGCGCTGCGCAAGCTGCCGCTGCCCGTGATCGGCCGCGTGAAGGACGGCGCGGTCTGGCTCGACCTGCGCACGCTCGAAGACGACACCGAATTCCAACAACAACTCACGCATCTCGCCCTGCCCTCACTCGCATGATCATCGGAACTGCCGGCCACATCGACCA
>CAZTIF010000143.1:2153-6457 GCA_964613635.1 uncultured Bifidobacterium sp.
CACGGCGCGGTCGCGCTGACCAAGATCGACAAGGTGACTGCGGAGCGAGTGGCCGAGGTCACGAATGAAATCCGCGCACTGCTGGCCGGCACCTTCCTTGCCGACGCGCCGCTGTTCCCGTGCAGCGCCGTCGGCGGTGAAGGCATGGCCGCACTGAAGACTTTCCTGCACGACGCCGCGCGCCGCTGGCATCAGGCCGGTGCAGAGAAGGACAGCAAGCGGCGCAACTTCCGGCTGGCGGTCGACCGCAGCTTCTCGATCGAGGGCCGCGGCACCATCGTCACCGGCACCGTGCATGCGGGCGAACTGGCCGTCGGCGACACGATACGCATGCTGCCCTCGACCCGCAACGCAAGGCCGCTGACGGCGCGCGTGCGCGGCATGCATGCATTCAACCGCAAGGTCGAGCGCTGCGAGGCCGGCGAGCGTGTCGCGCTGAACCTCGCCGGCGTGGAGCGCAGCGAGATCCGTCGCGGCGACTGGATCGTCGCCGAGGCGCTGAGCCATCGCAGCGACCGCATCAGCGTCGCGCTGTCGCTGCTGCCGGACGCGAAGCCGCTGAAGCACTGGAGCAGCGTGCATGTGCATGCGGGCGCTGCGCACACGCTGGCGCGCGTCGGCCTGCTCGAAGGCGAGCAGCTTGCGCCGGGTGCCACGATGCTGGCCGAACTGACGCTCGACCTGCCGCTGCACCTGTGCCACGGCGACCGCATCGTGCTGCGCGATGCATCGGCGAAGCAGACGCTCGGCGGCTGCACGGTGCTCGACGTGTTCCCGCCGCTGCGCGGCAAGCGCTCGTCCGACCGGCTGGCGCTGCTGCGCGCGCAGCAGGATGCCGCGGATGCGGAGGCGCTGAAGGCCTTGCTGGCGCTGGAGCTGCGCGGCGTGAGCCTTGCGCAGTTCGCGGCGAACCGCAACCTGCAGGCCGGGGCCTTGCCTGCGCTGCTGTCCGAACTCGATGCTGTGCAGGTGGCGACCGGTGCCGGGCTGTATGCCTGCCTGCCGTCGCACTGGCAGTCGATGCAGCAGAGGATCATTGACGAGGTCGGGCGCTTCCATGAGCGCGAGCCGGACAATGCCGGGGTCGAGCGCGAGCGGCTGCGCCGCAAGAGCTTCCCGACGCTGCCGCCCGAGGCCTTCTCTGCCGTGCTGCAGAGTCTGCTTGAGGCGGGCAGCGTGGTGCCGGCGCAGGGACGCTTCGTCGCGCTGCCGACGCACAAGGTCGAGTTCACCGCGAGCGAACGTGCGGTGTGGGAGAAGGTGCTGCCGAAACTGATGGACGAACCCTTCCAGCCGCCGCGCGTGCGGCCGCTGGCGCAGGAATTCGGCATCGACGAAACGGAAATGCGGCGGTTGATGGGCAAGTCGGCCAAGCTCGGCTACACCTATCGGGTCGCGCATGATCATTACTATCTCGCGTCGGCGGTGAAGGAGCTCGCCGGTCATGTGGCGGTGCTGTGTGAAGAACAAGGGCTGGCGAAGGCCGCGCCTTTCCGCGACCGCATCGACACCGGCCGCAAGCTCGCGATCCAGATCCTCGAATTCTTCGACACCATCGGCTACACGCGAAGGATCAAGGAGCACCATGTGATCCGGCAGGCGCAGATGTGGAACTGAACAAACGTCCGTATAATTCGCGTTCGCTCTGAGCGTGCATGGAAGAGCTGCGCTTCCCGGTGGAACGGCAGGACTTCAAATCCTGAAGAGGTTGCCAGCAATCTCTGGTGGGTTCGACTCCCACGCTCTTCCGCCACCGACCTGTCCACGATGACATCCGCATTCGCCCCTGAAGGTCTCTACCCTTTCGAAGGCCCGGCCACGGTCAGCCTGGAGCTGATTCCGCTGTCGGTCAGGCACAAGCTCGACTGCGCGGAAGTGAAACTGCACCTGCCGCAATGGCAGGCGCTGAGCGTGGAAGAACGCGCGCAGCTGGTTCGACAGGCGTGTCGGTCCGATGACGAAGTCCGCGCATATCGCGCACTGCTCAATGAAATGATCGACCGCCATCATGCGGTGCCGCCGACGCCGCATCCGCTGGAGGGTGACGAGCCGTGGAGGGTCTTGTCATGCTGGCCGCAGGTGGTCGTGGATCAATGCGATCGTCAGGCGCTTGCGCTGCCTTACGTCGAACGCTGGAGCGTGCTGGGCGAGGCGGATCGGCATGCGCTGTTCGTGCTCGGAAGGTCGAAGCATTCGCAGGCGGAGTTCGTGGCGGCGATGGGGGTGTTTTTCGGGGGCGGTGTCGACGCTTGAACGATGGCGTTGGAAGTCGCTGGATCCCGGCATTCGCCGGGATGACGATGTAAACGTTTTCGCCACCCATGCCCTCCTCGCAGCGCTGGAAATGACCAGATTCACATGCCGGCCCGACTGGCGGGGACCGCAGAGGTGCCAGCATGGATCCCAGCTTGCGCTGGGATGACGTTTTAAAAGATGGCAGTCCTTAAAATCGTCGTCCCGGCGCAGGCCGGGACTCAGTTTCCATCGAACGCTGGAGCGTGCTGGGCGAGGCGGATCGGCATGCGCTGTTCGTGCTCGGAAGGTCGAAGCATTCGCAGGCGGAGTTCGTGGCGGCGATGGGGGTGTTTTTCGGGGGCGGTGTCGACGCTTGAACGATGGCGTTGGAAGTCGCTGGATCCCGGCATTCGCCGGGATGACGATGTAAACGTTTTCGCCACCCATGCCCTCCTCGCAGCGCTGGAAATGACCAGATTCACATGCCGGCCCGACTGGCGGGGACCGCAGAGGTGCCAGCATGGATCCCAGCTTGCGCTGGGATGACGTTTTAAAAGATGGCAGTCCTTAAAATCGTCATCCCGGCGCAGGCCGGGATCCATCGTCGATCGACCTCAGGCTGCAATCAAGAGGATGAGCCTGGCAATCGAGTCCTGTTTCAAGCCAAGCCACCCCGATGCGCATCAATCGCCTCACGCACGATCGCGCTCAGTCCATCCGTCGCCGGCGTAGCCAATCCCTCGACAATCGCCTTGCGCATCCGCGGCTCCCAGAACTTCTTGATATGCGAAGCGATATCCTCCTTCGCCTGCTCGCGGTCCGGCATGCTTTCGAAGAACGCGCCGATCTGGTTGGCCATCTTTACGAGATTCTGGATATCCATTGCGTCATTCCGTCCTGAGTCGTTCCGGGTGTGCATACACCACATAAGAGGCATCGCGCATGAAGCCGATCAGGGTCACGCCGGACTCGTCGGCCAGACGTACCGCGAAGCTGGTCGGCGCAGAGATCGCCGCCACTACGCCGACATTCATCGCCGCTGCCTTCTGCACCATCTCAAAACTCGCGCGGCTGGTGATCAGCAGCGCGCCTTGTGAAAAATCCGTCTTGCGCGTTGCCAGCGCCCCCAGCAGCTTGTCGAGCGCATTGTGCCGGCCGACGTCCTCGCGCACGCAATCCACTTCGCCCGCCCGGTTGATCCACGCCGCCGCATGCGTCGCACCGCTCTGCTGCTGCAAGGGCTGCAGCGCATGCATCCTGTGCATCCCTGCAATCAGGCGCTCCGGGTCCACCGGATGCCGGTGCGTCACCGGCGCCTGCACACGCACCACCTGGTCCAGCGCCTCGGTGCCGCACAAGCCGCAGCCCGTACGACCGGTCATGTTGCGCCGGCGCTCTTTCAGCTTCATGAAGCACCCGGCAGCGATCTCGATGCGCACCAGCCGGCCCTCCGCCGTTTCCTCGACATCGCAGCCGTAAAACTCCGACGGATCGGCGATGATCCCTTCGGTCAGCGAGAAGCCGAGCGCAAAATCTTCGAGGTCCGCCGGCGACGCCAGCATCACCACATGGGAAATCCCGTTGTACTCGAGCGCCACCGGCACCTCGACCGCCAGCACGTCCTCCGACTGCGCAGGCACGCCATCGCGCACGCGCCAGACAGGCACCTGCCGCAGCGTGCCGGCGCCATTGCCGAGTTCGGTGGTCTTCGGGTCGTGTCCCATCAAATGTCCAATAGGTTCAGGCGCCGGACACCTCGGTCCGCGCCAGTTCCAGCTGCTGTCGGTTGAAGCGCTGATAGTTCTTCTGCCATTCCGACGGCTGCGTGACCGGCATCACCTGCACCGCGGTCACCTTGTACTCGGGGCAGTTGGTCGCCCAGTCGGAATTGTCGGTCGTGATCACGTTCGCGCCGGACTCCGGGAAATGGAAGGTGGTGTAGACCACGCCCGGCTGCACGTTTTCCGTGATCGTTGCGCGCAGCACCGTCTGGCCGGAACGGGATTCGATACCCACCCAATCGCCCTCGCGTATGCCGCGCTCCTCGGCGTCATGCGGATGGATCTCCA
>CAZTIF010000144.1:0-4651 GCA_964613635.1 uncultured Bifidobacterium sp.
AGCTTCTGCACATCACCCGCCGACTCCACGCGACCGATCACGCGGCCGCTGGCCATGCGCTCCGCGTACATCGTGTACGAAATGATTTGCGCGGTCTCGTCGCGGCAGTGGTATTCCTTCAGCAGCTTCATCGACAGCATGCCGCGCGGGCCCGGCTCGCGATAGGACTGCACTTCGACGATGCGGCGCAGGTGGCCGTTGACGGCCAGCGTGGACGAGTCGGCATACACGACCGTGCCGCGGATGTTCTCGAACACCTTCACCAGCTCGGCATGCGCGCCGGTGCCGGCGGCCAGCAGCAGCGCCGGCAGCAGGATGCGCAGCGGTGACATCGTCAGCACGCGCTCACAGGTCCGACGTGTAGACGCTGACCTGGCCGTCGCCCAGCAGACCCTTGATGATCTTCTGTTCGGCAGCGGCCAGCAGGCGGAAGCGGTGCGCCTCGAATTGCGCCAGCGGGTCGCCGTGCAGGTCGTCCGGATCGACGTCCTGCAGCGTCTCTTCGCTGAAATGGCAGCGGATGGACTGGCCGTTGAGACGGGCGGCGAAGCTGACGCCGCCGTCGTCGGCCATCGTGGCCGGGCCGGTGAACTCGATTTTTGCTTGCATGATTTTTATAACGGTTGCCTATGCCTGTGCCTGAGCGTAGGCGTTTGCCGTCAAAAAATATTTGACCCGGGTCAAAATTTTCCGGGTGTGCAAGCCCCGAGGGCCGGCCCGAAACCGGCGTCAGAAGTTGACGTTGTTGCGGCCCTTCAGTTGCAGCATCGCGCGCGCCTCGTCCGGCGTGGCGACCTCGAGCGACAGGCCTTCGATCACCTTGCGGATGCGGCGCACCTGGTCGGCGTTGGTCTTCGCCAGCTGGCCCGGGCCGTCCCACAGCGAATCTTCCAGGCCGACGCGCACGTTGCCGCCCAGCGCGAGCGATTGCGTGCCGATCGGTATCTGGCTCTTGCCTGCGCCCAGCACGGACCAGACATAGTCGTTGCCGAACAGGCGGTCCGCGGTGCGCTTCATGTGCGCGACATCTTCCGGATGCGTGCCGATGCCGCCGAGCAGGCCGAACACGGACTGGATCAGGAAGGGCGCCTTGATCAAACCGCGATCGATGAAGTGCGCGGCGGTGTACAGGTGGCCGATGTCATAGCATTCGATCTCGAAGCGCGTGCCGTTGTCGCTGCAGGATTCGAGGATGTAGGCGATGTCGCGGAAGGTGTTCTTGAACACGCGGTCGTCGCTGCCGGCGAGGTAGGGCTGTTCCCAGTCGTGCTTGAATTCCTTGAAGCGCGACAGCATGCCGTACAGGCCGAAGTTCATCGAGCCCATGTTCAGCGACGCGACTTCCGGCTGGAACTGGTGCGCCGGGCGCAGCCGCTCTTCCACCAGCATCGTCGGCGCGCCGCCGGTGGTGATGTTGATGACGACGTCGCTCTTTTCCTTGATCTCGGTGAGGAAGGGCGTGAACAGCGCCGGCTCCTGCGAAGGCTTGCCGTTGTGCGGCTCGCGCGCGTGCAGGTGAACGATCGCCGCGCCGGCCTCGGCCGCGCCGAGCGCCGCGTCGGCGATTTCCCGCGCCGTGATCGGCAGGTACGGCGACATGCTGGGGGTGTGGATCGCGCCGGTGACGGCGCAGGTAATGATGACCTTGCGTGCCATTGTGTCTCCTCGACATTTTTCTTCAGCCGGCAGTGTGTCCGGTTTTGTCGGCGTCATGTTTTGGCAATTGGAATCGCGGGTTAGCAGAAAGCGAATGCGCATGCCGGCCGCTCCGCAGCACACTAGCGCATCACCACCGGAGCGGCGCGCCGCGCGCCTTTTCGACCGATTTGATTATAAAAAAACACACAAGGAGACTGATCTCATGAAAGCATCGGAACTCACCGGCGGCCGGCCGGTTGCCGTGATCGGCGCCGGCCTGGTCGGCGCCGGCTGGGCCATCGTGTTCGCACGCGCCGGGCTGCAGGTGCGCATGTACGACCGCGCGCCGCAGGTGCTCGACAGCGCGCCCGCGCTGGTGGCCAAACAGCTCGCTCAGCTGGAGTCCTACGGCCTGCTGCCGGAGGCGGCCGACGCGATCCGCGCGCGCATCGGCGTCGCGTCCAGCCTGCGCGACGCGCTCGACGGCGCCGCCTATGCGCAGGAGTCGGTGCTGGAGAAGGTCGACGTGAAGCGGCAGCTGATGGAGGAGATCGATGCGCTCGGCTTCGACGAGCTGATCGTCGGCAGCTCCACCTCGGGCTTCCCGGCGTCGGATTTCGCGCTCGACCTGACGATCTCGCCGCGCGTGCTGGTCGCGCATCCGGTCAACCCGCCTTACCTCGTGCCCATCGTCGAGCTGGTCGGCTCGCCGCAGACCTCGGCCGCCACGGTCGACTGGACGCACCGGCTGATGGAAGCGGTCAACCAGTCGGTGGTGCGCGTGAACAAGGAGATCGAGGGCTTCATCCTGAACCGGCTGCAGGCGGTGCTGCTGCGCGAGGCGTGGACGATGGTGGCCGATGGCGTGGCCAGCTGCGACGACATCGACAAGACCATCCGCGACGGCCTCGGCTGGCGCTGGTCCTTCATGGGGCCGTTCGAGACCATCGACCTGAACGCTCCGGACGGCGTGGCCGATTACGCGGTGCGTTTCGGCCCGCTGTATCACCGCATCGCCGCGTCGCGTGATCAAAAACGGCCATGGGATGCGGAGCTGATCCGCGAGGTCGAGGGACAGCGCCGGGAAAAACTGCAGGCGTCACAGCTGAACGAGCGCCGCAGCTGGCGCGACGACCAGCTGATGAAATTCGCGGTGCACCGGAAGAAGGCGGCGGGAGGCTGATCGGCCAAGGGCTGGCTGCCAGCTGGAGGGTAGAGCGCCGGCCGGGGCGGCCGGCGCAGGGAGCGGCCGCGCCGCTCCCGCTTGCTGCGCCGGCTTACTTCTCGGCGTTCAGCTTCGCGACCCAGTCCGTCATCGCGTCGCCGACGTTCTTCGATTCGCAGAACTTCGGGATCTGGCCCAGCAGCTGCTTCGCGGTGGCCTTGATGAATGCGGTGTCGCCGGCCGAATAGCAGGAGTCCACCTGCGACTCGACCGCCGGCAGCATCGCCGTCTGCTTGCGCTGGCCGTCCTGCACGTCCTTCAGCAGGCCGGCGTCGCATTCGCCCAGGTATTTGTTCGACATCAGCGATTGCAGGTAGGTGCTGATCAGCTTCGCACCCTGCTCGTAGTCCTTGAAGCGGCAGGTGTCGAATTTCGGGTTGCTGGCGTCCGGAGCGATCTCGAAAATGTTTTGCGCAGCGTTGGCGCTCATGGAGCAGGCGAGCGCCACGCCCAACAGCAGGTGTCTCATGTGTGTTGCCTCAGATGGATGATGGTGTTTTTTATAATGCGCCGTAATCTCCGGCGAGCCTCACTTTACTTGACTGCGGGGGCAAGGTGAAGCGGCTTTGCCAAAGCCGAAGCCTGCCTTTCGCAGGCCGCGCTGCACAATTGACAAATCCGGCGCGCTCGTTCAACTTTGCCGGCGGCGGGCGAGCGCTGCACCGCCGGCACAAGAACAATCAAAAAAGGAGACAAGATGCGCCTGAAGAACAAGGTCGTGCTGGTGACAGCGGCCGGACAGGGGATAGGCCGCGCGTCGGCGCTGGCGATGGCGGCCGAGGGCGCCACCGTCTGGGCTACGGACATCAATTCCGCGCTGCTGCGCGAGATCGAGGGCACGCCGAACATCCGCACCGCCGTGCTCGACGTGCTGGACAAGGAAGCCATCGGCGAGATCGCCGAGCGGGTCGGCGCGGTCGATGCGCTGTTCAACTGCGCCGGCTATGTGCATGCCGGCACCATCCTCGACGCCACCGATGCCGATTTCACGGTCGCGATGTCGCTCAACGTGCAGTCGCATTACTGGATGATCCAGGCGCTGCTGCCGGCGATGCTGGACAACGGCGGCGGCTCGATCATCAACATGGCCAGCGTCGCCTCCAGCGTGCGCGGCCTGCCGAACCGCTGCGTGTACGGCATCAGCAAGGCGGCCGTGGTCGGGCTGACCAAGTCGGTCGCCGCCGACTATGTCGGCCGCGGCATCCGCTGCAACGCGATCTGCCCCGGCACCGTCGATACGCCGTCGCTCGGCGACCGCATCAATGCCTATGAAGACCCGGTCGAGGCGCGCCGCCAGTTCATCGCGCGCCAGCCGATGGGCCGTCTCGCGAAGGCGGAGGAAATCGCGCCGCTGGTGGTCTTCCTCGCATCCGACGAATCGACCTTCACCACCGGGAATGTCTATTCGATCGACGGCGGCATGACGATCTGACGGGAGGACACCGATGCTGTTAGACATCCGCACCTATGCGTGCCGGCCCGGCACGCTGAAGGCGCATCTCGCGCTGTATGAAAAATGCGGTCGCGAGCCGCAGGTGCGCCACCTCGGCCAGCCGCTGCTGTTCGCCGTCACCGAGACCGGCAATCCGAACGAGTACACGCACATCTGGCGCTACGAAGACGCGGGCGACCGCGAACGCCGCCGCGCCGCGATGTGGGCCGATCCGGAATGGCTCAGCTACATCGAGAAGAGCGCGGCACTCGGCGCGCTCGAGGTGCAGCACAACAAGCTGGTGCGTCCGGTCGGGTTTTTCCCGCTCTGACGCCGGCGCGTCCGGCAGAACGGGG
>CAZTIF010000144.1:4751-6389 GCA_964613635.1 uncultured Bifidobacterium sp.
ACGCAGT
The DNA here is from genome assembly GCA_964613635.1 of uncultured Bifidobacterium sp. Taxonomy (GTDB): domain Bacteria; phylum Pseudomonadota; class Gammaproteobacteria; order Burkholderiales; family Burkholderiaceae_D; genus Pernthalerella. Next base: position 4,759 of record CAZTIF010000144.1, read on the forward strand.
ACGCATCACGCTTCACGCAGCACGCACACATGACACAGTGCCGGCCGCAATCGCGCCGGCCAATCCTCAAAGGGGAGGTCGCATGGCAGGCGTTGTCGCAGCTTGGTCGAAAGTTTCCCATTCACGGTCACGGCGCCGCGCACTGGCGCTGCTGGCCTCTTCGCTGGCGCTGTTCGCGCCTTTGCCGGGCAGGGCGCAGGACAAGGGCAAGCCGATCCGCATCGGCGTGCCGACGGCGGTGCAGCTGCAGGTCGGGCGCGACACGCTGACCGCGGTGAAGATGGCGGTCGACGAAGTCAACCGGCAGGGCGGCGTGCTCGGCCGCAAATTCGAGTTCGTCAGCGCCGACGAGACCGAGAACCCGGAGACCGGCATCAGTGCGATCAAGAAGCTGGTCGCCGACGAAAAGGCCGACGTACTGATCGGCGGCTACACCAGCGGCGTCACGCTCGCGCAGCTGCCGCACATCGCGGCAGCGAAGACCCTCTACCTCGGCGTCGGCGCCGCGTCGCCGAGCATCACCGCCAAGGTGAAGAACGACTACGACAACTACAAGTACATTTTCCGCGTCGGCCCGATCAATGCGGTGCACCAGGCGCGCGCGCTGGTCGATTACATCTCCGGCTTCGTGATGGGCGAGCTGGGTTACAAGAAGATCGCGATCATCGGCGAGAACGCGAAGTGGGTGCAGGACCTGGTGCCGGTGCTGAAGAAGGGCGCGGCCGAGGCCGGTGCCGACATCCGTCTGACCGAACTGTTCGACACGCAGACCTCGGACTTCTCGCCGCTGCTGGCGAAGGTCAAGTCCAGCGGTGCGCAGTACCTGATCGTGGTGCTGTCGCACGGCTCCAGCGACGTGCTGGCCAAGCAGTGGCATGACGCGCAGGTGCCGATCCCCTACGGCGGCATCGACGTCAAGAGCCAGGACGGCGATTTCTTCAACCGCATCGGCGGCAAGTGCATTTCCGAGGTCGCGGTGAACTTCGCGGTGCGCGCGCCGATCACCAAAAAGACCATTCCGTTCTTCGACAACTTCAAGAAGAACTCGCCGAACTACCCGGTCTATACCGCGATCTATGCGTATGACGCGGTGCTGCTGTATGCGGATGCGGTGCGCCGCGCCGGCAGCATGGACACCGAGAAGATCATCAAGGAGCTGGAGAAGACGAAGCACGAGGGCGTGGCCGGCGAGATCACCTTCGACGCCACCCACGACCTCGAAGTCGGCAAGGGCAAGAACAACCTGGTCTTCGTGCAGTGGCAGGCCAAGGGCGAGCGCGTGGTGCTGTATCCGAAGGAGCTGCGCACCGGGAATTTCATGCTGCCGCCGTGGATGAAGAAGTAAGGCGCGCGTGGAGATCCTGATCTACGGCGCAGTCACCAGCGCCATCTACGCGATGCTCGCAGTCGGCTTCACGCTGATCTTCGGCGTGGCGCGCGTGCTGAACCTGGCGCATGGCTCCTTCTATGCGCTCGGTGCGTACGGCGCCTATGTGCTGACCTCGATCGCCGGCCTGCCGCTGTGGCTGGCCGCGCTCTTGTCGATTGCCGCCGTCGCGCTGTTCGGCGTGGTGGTCGAGAAGGTGCTGATCCGGCCGCTGCGCCATTCGCAGCTCGGCGTGCTGATGATC
>CAZTIF010000145.1:0-6289 GCA_964613635.1 uncultured Bifidobacterium sp.
CAGCACGCGACGCAGCGCGTTGCCGAGCGTGTGGCCATAGCCGCGCTCAAACGGCTCCATCACGACTTTGGCATGGCCGAGGCCGAGCTGCTCGACTTCGATGATACGGGGCTTCAGAAGATTGTTTTGCATGAATGTCCTTTCAATACCCTCGGCTCGTTACACCGATAAGGCTGATGGCATATCTAAAAAGGCGCCTGCGAATGCAGGCGCCCGGGGAGGATTAACGCGAGTACAGTTCGACGATCAGCGACTCGTTGACTTCCTGGTTGTAGTCGCCGCGATCCGGCAGCGCCTTCAGCGAGCCTTCCATCTTCTTGGCGTCGACCGACACCCACAGCGGGAAGCCCGACTGCTCTGCCAGCGACAGCGCTTCGGCGATACGCACCTGCTTCTTCGCCTTTTCACGGATGGCGACGACGTCGCCCACCTTGACCTGGTACGACGGGATGTTCACGACGTTGCCATTGACCACGATCGCCTTGTGCGACACGAGCTGGCGCGCTTCTGCGCGGGTCGATGCGAAGCCGAGGCGATAGACGACGTTGTCGAGGCGCGATTCCAGCAGACGCAGCAGGGTTTCGCCGGTGTTGCCCTTGCGACGATCTGCTTCGGCGAAGTAGCGACGGAACTGGCGCTCGAGCACGCCGTACATGCGCTTGACCTTCTGCTTTTCGCGCAGCTGGTTACCATAGTCCGACGTACGCGCGCCCGACGTGCGGCCATGCTGGCCCGGCTTCGAATCGAGCTTGCACTTCGAGTCCAGCGAGCGGCGGGCGCTCTTCAGGAACAGGTCGGTGCCTTCACGGCGGGAGAGTTTTGCTTTGGGTCCGATATAACGTGCCACGGTGTTTCCTCTTGTGTTTGACGCGCGGGCATCATGCCACACAGCGCGAGTCCGGTCTGCCTGCTACCGGACGGTGGTCTTAGAACAAAACCCGCCGATGTCGGCGGGTCGCTTGAAGCTACTGCCTGTGCTGCGAAAACTCAGATACGACGACGCTTCGGCGGGCGGCAACCATTGTGCGGCACCGGGGTCACGTCCTGGATCTGGGTGATCTTGATGCCGAGGCTGTTCAGCGCGCGAACCGCGGACTCGCGACCCGGGCCCGGGCCCTTGATGCGAACTTCCAGGTTCTTCACGCCGCATTCGACCGCCACCTTGCCGGCCGCTTCAGCGGCAACCTGTGCTGCGAACGGCGTGGATTTGCGCGAGCCCTTGAAGCCTGCGCCACCCGACGTCGCCCACGACAGCGCATTGCCCTGGCGATCGGTGATCGTGATGATCGTGTTGTTGAACGAAGCGTGAACGTGCGCGATACCTTCGGCAACGTTCTTCTTGACTTTCTTGCGAACGCGCGCGGAAGCGGCGTTGTTCGATGCTTTTGCCATGATGGATTCCTTGTATCCGCTAAAGGATTACTTCTTCAGCGCTTGCGCTGCCTTGCGCGGGCCCTTGCGGGTACGTGCGTTGGTCCGGGTACGCTGACCGCGACAAGGCAGGCCCTTGCGATGACGCATGCCGCGATAGCAGCCGAGGTCCATCAGGCGCTTGATGTTCATCGACAGTTCACGACGCAGGTCACCCTCGACGATGAATTTGCCGATCTCGTCACGCAGCTTCTCGAGCTCGTTGTCGTCGAGGTCCTTGACCTTCTTGTTGGTCGGGACACCCGTGGTCGCGCAGATCACTTCAGCGCGAGGGCGGCCGATACCGTAGATGGCCGTCAGGCCGATCACGGTGTGCTGGTGGTTGGGGATGTTTACCCCTGCAATACGTGCCATTCGTTATTCCTCGATCAATAACGTTAATTTAACCCTGGCGCTGCTTGTGACGCGGTTCGATGCAGATGACACGAACGACGCCCTTGCGCTTGATGATCTTGCAGTTGCGGCAGATCCGCTTCACTGATGCGAGCACTTTCATGATGGCCCTCTTTCTTTCAGTCTTCTAAATACCTAATACTTCAATCACTTGGTCCGGAATACGATCCGCGCCCTGCTCAAGTCATAAGGCGTCAGTTCCACTGTCACCTTGTCTCCCGGGAGAATGCGGATGTAGTTCATCCGCATCTTCCCGGATATATGTCCAAGCACGACATGTCCGTTTTCCAGTTTGACCCTGAAGGTAGCGTTGGGAAGATTCTCCAGAATCTCGCCCTGCATCTGAATAACGTCGTCCTTGGACATAAAAACTGTCTGTTCCTCTGCTCAACGGGTCGGAATACCGCCCTTGAAGTTGGCTTTGCGAAGCAGCGATTCGTATTGCTGCGACATCACGTAGTTCTGCACCTGCGCCATGAAATCCATCGTCACGACCACGATGATCAGCAGGGACGTGCCACCGAAGTAGAACGGCACGTTCCAGCGGGCGATCAGAAACTCGGGCAACAGGCAGATCAGCGTGATGTACGCCGCGCCTGCCAGCGTCAGCCGGGTCAGGATCTTGTCGACATAGCGTGCGGTCTGGTCACCAGGACGGATGCCCGGAACGAACGCGCCGCTCTTCTTCAGGTTTTCTGCCGTTTCCTTGCTGTTGAACACCAGCGCGGTATAGAAGAAACAGAAGAAGATGATCGCCACCGCATACAGCAACGCATGAATCGGCTCACCCGGCGCCAGCGACGCAGCCAGGTCCTTCAGGAACCGTACCGCTGCGCTGTCGGTATCACCGGCGGTGAACCAGCTGGTGATCGTTGCCGGGAACAGGATGATCGACGATGCAAAGATCGGCGGAATCACGCCTGCCATGTTCAGCTTCAGCGGCAGATGGCTGCTCTGACCGCCGTAGATCTTGTTGCCGACCTGGCGCTTCGCGTAGTTCACGAGGATCTTGCGCTGGCCGCGTTCGATGAACACGACAGCAAAGGTCACCATGGCCACGACGACGCAGATCAGGATCGCCGTCAGCGCATTCATCGAACCGGTGCGGACCAGCTCGAACAGGCCGCCGATGGCGTTAGGCAGTCCCGCTGCAATACCGGCGAAGATGATGATCGAGATGCCGTTGCCCAGACCACGCTCGGTGATCTGTTCGCCGAGCCACATCAGGAACATCGTGCCTGTCACCAGCGTCACCAGCGTCGTGAAGCGGAACGCGAGTCCCGGATCAATGACGAGGCCTTGCTGCGATTCCAGCGCGATCGCAATACCGAGCGCCTGGAAGGTCGCCAGCAGCAGCGTGCCGTAGCGGGTGTACTGCGTGATCTTGCGACGTCCCGACTCACCTTCCTTCTTCAACGCTTCGAGCTGCGGCGATACCACCGACAACAGCTGCATGATGATCGATGCGGAAATGTAGGGCATGATGCCCAGCGCAAAGATCGTGAAGCGCGACAGCGCACCGCCCGAGAACATGTTGAACATGCCCAGGATGCCGCCGGCATTCTGATTGAAGAGCGCCGACAGCTGCGCCGGGTCGATACCCGGCACCGGGATGTGCGCGCCAATCCGGAACACCACCAGCGCGCCCAGCAGGAACCACAAGCGGCCCCACGGGAATCCGCTGGCAGAGCTTTTCGCGAGTTTGGGAGAAGTCGCCACGTGTTCCTAGCCTGTTACGTTTACTCGATCGAGCCGCCAGCCGCCTCGATGGCAGCCTTCGCGCCTGCGGTCGCGACGATACCCTTCAGCACGACCTTCTTGCTGATCTCGCCCGCCTTGATCACACGCACCGAGCGCGCCAGTTCCGACACCAGGCCAGCCTGCTTGAGAGCCAGCATGTCGATCTCTGCGACCGGCAGGTTAGCGAGGTCGCCCAGACGGACTTCGGCCTTGAACGGCTTGGACTGCGACTTGAAGCCGCGCTTCGGAAGACGGCGCTGCAGCGGCATCTGGCCGCCTTCGAAACCGACCTTGTGGAAGCCGCCGGCACGGGACTTCTGGCCCTTGTGGCCGCGACCAGCGGTCTTGCCCAGGCCCGAGCCGATACCGCGACCGACGCGGCGCTTCGCGTGCTTGGCGCCTTCTGCGGGTTGAATAGTGTTGAGTTGCATCTTGTTCTCCGTTCGCGGCGCTTAAGCCACCACTTTCACGAGATAGGCGACCTTGTTGATCATGCCGCGCACTGCCGGCGTGTCCTCGAGGACGCGCTCGGAGTTCACCTTGCGCAGGCCGAGGCCGCGCACGGTCGCGCGATGCGACTGCTTGGTGCCGATCAGGCCCTTGATCAGTTTGACTTTGATAGTGTTTGCCATGTCGATAGCCTCAGCCCAGGATTTCCTCGACCGTCTTGCCGCGCTTGGCAGCGATCTCGGACGGGGTGCTCATCTTCGCCAGACCGTCGAGGGTCGCGCGAACCATGTTGTACGGGTTGGTCGAGCCATGCGACTTGGCGACGACGTTGGTCACGCCCATCACCTCGAAGATCGCGCGCATCGGGCCGCCGGCGATCACGCCGGTACCGTCTTTCGCCGGGATCATCATCACCGACGAAGCACCATGACGACCGTGCACGGTGTGTTGCAGCGTGCCGTTCTTCAGGGTCACCTTGATCATCTTGCGACGCGCCTCTTCCATCGCCTTCTGCACGGCCACCGGCACTTCCTTCGACTTGCCCTTGCCCATGCCGATACGGCCATCGCCGTCGCCCACCACAGCCAGCGCTGCGAAGCCCATGATGCGGCCGCCCTTCACCACTTTGGTGACGCGGTTGACCGCAATCATTTTTTCGCGCATGCCATCGTCCGGCTTGTCGCTCTGCATTTTCTGCTGCATTTTTGCCATGATGAGTCTTCCTTAGAACTTCAGGCCGGCTTCGCGAGCTGCATCAGCAACTGCCTTCACACGACCGTGGTAGCGGAAACCGGAGCGATCGAACGCCACGGTATCGATGCCCGCCTTCAGTGCCTTCTCTGCAACGCGCTTGCCGACCAGGGCGGCTGCGGCAGCGTTGCCGCCTTTGCCCGACTGGCCAGCCAGCTCTGCGCGCACTTCGGCCTCTGCGGTCGAAGCAGCTGCGAGCACCTTGGCATCCGGGCCGAAGATGGTTGCGTAGATGTGCAGGTTGGTACGATGCACGGAAAGGCGATTGACCTTGAGCTCGGCGATCTTGGCACGCGTCTGGCGTGCACGGCGCACGCGGGATGCTTTCTTGTCCATGTTCAACCCTTACTTCTTCTTGGTTTCTTTGATCACCACAACCTCGTCCGCATAACGGACGCCCTTGCCCTTGTAAGGCTCGGGGCTGCGGTAGGCGCGAACTTCAGCCGCGACCTGACCCACTTGCTGGCGGTCGATACCCTTGATCACGATCTCGGTCTGCGTCGGAGTTTCGCACTTCACACCGGCCGGCATCTGATGCAGCACCGGGTGCGAGAAGCCGAGCGACAGGTTCAGCTTGTCGCCCTGGGCTTGCGCCTTGAAACCCACGCCGACCAGCGTCAGCTTCTTCTCGAAGCCCTTGGTGACGCCGGTGACCATGTTATTGACCAGTGCGCGGACGGTACCGAACATCGCACGCGATTCACGCGATTCGTCGCCCGGCGCAAAGGTCAGCGCATTGTTTTCGTTCTTGACGTTGACCTGACCGGTCAGCGGCAGCGACAGCGAACCCTGCGCGCCCTTGATCGAGATCTTGTCTGCCGCGATCGTCACTTCGACGCCCGCGGGCAGAGGGATCGGCATCTTACCTACTCGAGACATAGTGCTTACCCCCTCTTACGCCACGTAGCACAGGATCTCGCCACCGATACCGGTAGCGCGAGCCTTGCGATCGGTCATCACACCCTGCGGCGTCGACACGATGGTCACACCCAGGCCGTTCATCACGGTCGGAATCTCTGCCTTGCCTTTGTAGATACGCAGGCCAGGACGCGAGACGCGCTCAATGCGCTCGATGACCGGGCGACCAGCGTAGTACTTCAGCTCGATCGACAGGACCGGCTTGCCATCATCGGCAGCCACCGCGAAGTTCTCGATGTAACCTTCGTCCTTCAGGACGCGGGCAATCGCCACTTTCAGCTTCGACGACGGCATCATCACCGAAGTCTTGTTGACACCCTGCGCGTTACGGATACGCGTCAGCATATCGGCGATAGGATCGCTCATACTCATCGCTTGTTCTCCTATTACCAGCTGGCTTTGGTCATACCCGGGATCTCGCCGCGCATGGCGATTTCACGGAGCTTGGTGCGGCCGAGGCCGAACTTGCGGAAGGTGCCGCGCGGGCGACCAGTCAGCGTGCAACGATTACGCTGGCGGGTCGGCGCCGAGTTACGCGGCAGCGCCTGCAGCTTCAGGCGGGCTTCGTAACGCTCTTCTTCCGATTTCGACTGATCGTCGATGATCG
>CAZTIF010000146.1:0-5966 GCA_964613635.1 uncultured Bifidobacterium sp.
TGATCGCGAACCGTCCGGACTGGACGCTGTCGCGCCAGCGCCAGTGGGGCGTGCCGATGGCCTTCTTCGTGCACAAGGAAACCGGCGATCTGCATCCGGACACGCCGGCGTTGCTGGAGAAGGTCGCGCAGCGCGTCGAGCAGCATGGCATCGAAGCCTGGCACCAGCTCGACCTGAATGAATTCCTCGGCGCGGATGCTGCGCTGTACGAAAAGAACAAGGACACGCTCGACGTCTGGTTCGATTCCGGCGCCACCCACTTCACGGTGCTGCGCGGTTCGCACAAGGATGAGCTGCAGTTCCCGGCCGACCTCTACCTCGAAGGCTCGGACCAGCACCGCGGCTGGTTCCATTCGTCGCTGCTGACCGCGTCCATGCTGGACGGCCGCGCGCCGTACAAGGCGCTGCTGACGCACGGCTTCGTGGTCGATGGCGAAGGCAAGAAGATGTCGAAGTCGAAGGGCAACGTGGTCGCACCGCAGAAGGTGTCGGACACGCTGGGCGCGGAGATCCTGCGCCTGTGGGTCGCGTCGACCGACTATTCGGGCGAGCTGTCGATCTCGGACGAGATCCTGAAGCGCGTGGTCGAGAGCTACCGCCGCATCCGCAACACGCTGCGCTTCCTGCTGGCGAACACGTCGGACTTCGATTTTGCGAAGGATGCGGTCGCGATCGATTCGCTGCTGGAGATCGACCGCTACGCGATTGCGCGCATGGCGCAGCTGCAGGACGAGATCCGCGCGCACTTCAACGAGTACGAATTCCATCCGGTGGTCGCGAAGCTGCAGATGTACTGCTCGGAAGACCTCGGCGGCTTCTACCTCGACATCCTGAAGGACCGGCTGTACACCAGCGGCGTGACGTCGGCCGCACGACGCTCGGCACAGACCGCGATCTGGCACATCACGCAGTCGCTGCTGCGCCTGATGGCGCCGATCCTGTCGTTCACCGTCGAGGAAGCCTGGTCGGTGTTTGCCGACAAGGCCGTCTACGAAGCGTCCGGCGAGACCATCTTCACGCAGACCTTCTACGCATTGCCGGCCGTCGGCGATGCCGATGCTCTGCTCGACAAGTATGCGACGCTGCGCGAAATTCGTGCCGGCGTGCTGAAGCAGCTGGAAGAGGTGCGCGTCTCCGGAGCAATCGGCTCGTCGCTGCAGGCGGACGTGGAGATCCACGCCACCGGCGACCGGCTGGCGCTGCTGCAGGCGCTCGGCGACGACCTGAAGTTCGTGCTGATCACGTCGGCCGCGCAGGTCGTCCCGGCCGCCGGCGCAGCCGACGAGAAGGTGGTAGTGAATGCGTCGAAATACCGCAAGTGCGAGCGCTGCTGGCATTACCGCGCGGACGTCGGCGCCGATGCCGGCCACCCTTCGCTGTGCGGCCGCTGCGTGTCCAACCTGTTCGGCAGCGGCGAAGCGCGCCGCGTGGCCTGATCGCAAAGGCAAACGATGGCAAAGAAAAGCTCAGGACTGATGCTGTGGCTCGGCATCGCGACCGTCGCGGTGCTGCTCGACCAGCTGTCGAAAATCACGATGTCGCGGCTGCTGGCCTATGGCCAGTCCGAGACCATCACCAGTTATTTCAACCTGGTGATGGTCTATAACCAGGGCGCGGCCTTCAGCTTCCTGTCGAACCAGGGCGGCTGGCAGCGCTGGTTCTTCAGCGCGCTGGCGCTCGGCGTGTCGGTGTTCATCGTCTTCATGCTGAAGAAGAACGCGAGCCAGCGGATGTTCTGCTGGTCGCTGTCGCTGATCCTCGGCGGCGCGGTCGGCAACCTGATCGACCGCATCGCCTACGGCCATGTGATCGACTTCCTCGATTTCCATATCGGCGGCTGGCACTGGCCGGCATTCAATGTCGCGGATGGCGCGATCACGATCGGTGCGGCATTATTCGTGCTGGACGAACTGCGGCGCGTCAACCGCTGACGCGCAGACCTCATGAAACTCGCTGGCAAGAACATCGTGCTGGGACTCTCCGGCGGCATCGCCTGCTACAAGGCGGCCGAGCTCGCGCGCGGGCTGATGAAGGCCGGCGCCAGCGTGCAGGTCGTGATGACCGACGCGGCCAGCCATTTCATCACGCCGGTGACCCTGCAGGCGCTGTCGGGCAAGACGGTGTTCACCGACCAGTGGGACCCGCGCATCGCCAACAACATGGCGCACATCGACCTGACCCGCCATGCTGACGCGGTCGTGATCGCACCCTGCTCGGCCGACTTCATGCGCAAGCTCGCGCATGGCGCAGCCGACGACCTGCTGTCCACGCTCTGTCTCGCGCGCCCGGCGTCGGTGCCGCTGCTGGTCGCTCCGGCAATGAACGTCGAGATGTGGGAGAACCCCGCCACCCGTCGCAATGCCGTGCAACTGCGCGCCGACGGCATCACGCTGCTCGGCCCGGTCGCCGGCGAGCAGGCCTGCGGCGAAACCGGGCTGGGGCGCATGATGGAGCCGGAAGACCTGCTGGATGCGCTGGAAGCCTTCTTCCATCCGAAGCTGCTGCAGGGCCGCAAGCTGCTGATCACTGCCGGCCCCACGTTCGAGCCGATTGACCCGGTGCGCGGCATTACCAACCTCTCTTCCGGGAAGATGGGCTACGCGATCGCGCGCGCGGCGCGTGCGGCCGGCGCGGAAGTGACGCTGGTGTCGGGCCCGACCGCGCTGCCCGCGCCGGCCGGCGTGCGCCTGCTGCCTGTGACGACCGCGCGCGAGATGCATGACGCCGTGATGGCGAACGTCGCCGGCCAGCAGGTCTTCGTCGCCGTTGCCGCGGTGGCCGACTGGCGCGTGGCCGAAGCCAGCACGCAGAAGATCAAGAAGCAGGACAGCGGCATGCCGTCGCTGGCATTTGCGGAAAACCCCGACATCCTCGCGACCGTCGCTGCGCTGCCGTCGCCGCCTTACTGCGTCGGCTTCGCCGCCGAATCGGAAAACCTGCTGCAGCACGGCGCGGCCAAGCGACTCCGGAAAAACATTCCCCTGTTGGTGGGCAACATCGGCCACCAGACCTTCGGCAAGGATGACAACGAACTGGTACTGTTCGACGACACCGGTGCGCATCCGCTGCCGCGCGCGAGCAAGGAAGAACTCGCGGCGAGGCTGGTCGCCGAAATCGCGCAGCGCCTGCGCGCCTGACTCAAAAAAAACAATGAAGAACATCGCCGTCAAGATTCTCGATGAACGCCTGCGCGAGCAAATGCCTGCGTACGCAACGCCCGGCAGCGCCGGCCTCGACCTGCGCGCTTGCATCGACGCGCCGCTGACGGTCGAGCCGGGCAGCACGCACCTGATTCCCACCGGACTGGCGATCCACATCGGCGATCCGGGTTACGCCGCGCTGATCCTGCCGCGCAGCGGGCTGGGCCACAAGCACGGCATCGTACTCGGCAACCTGGTCGGGCTGATCGACTCCGATTACCAGGGCCAGCTGATGGTCTCGACCTGGAACCGCGGCAGCGCCGCATTCGTGTTGAACCCGATGGAGCGCCTTGCGCAGCTGGTGATCGTGCCGGTGCTGCAGGTGGGCTTCGAGGTGGTCGACGAATTCGGCGACAGCGAGCGCGGTGCCGGCGGCTTCGGCAGCACCGGCAAGCACTGAAACCCCGGAGGCCGGTGACGATGCCGCTCCGTACGCTCCTGTCGAACGCCTCGCGCATCCTCGTCGCGGTGCCGGCGGCGCTGCTGCTGACATCCTGCGCAACGGCCCCGGGCCGTCCGTCCGCACCCGCGCCAGGCAACCTCGCCCGTTTCAGCGCCGAGCAGGCTTTCGATACGCTGCTGCGCCGGCAGGACCGCGTCTACCGCGTGATCACGCCGCTGCTGGTGAAGAACACGGCGCTGTGCAAGACAGCGGCCCGGCCCCTGCTCGGTTTCACCGCAAAGAACCGTTATTCCTATCCTCCCGAGCTGCGCGCCGCGGCCGAGTCGCGGCTGAACCTCGGCGAGGCCTTGCAGGTCTTGCAGGTGCTCGACGGCAGCGGCGCGATGCGCGCGGGAATCCGCCGCGGCGACGTGCTGCAAACCATCGAAGGGCAGCCGCTGCCGCAGGGCGCGCAGGCCGAGACCGAGGCGGCGAAACTGGTTCAACCGCTGCTGCGCAACAGCAGCGATCTCGAAGTCGCGCTGCTGCGCAATGGCGCGCCGGTCACGACCCGCGTTGAGCTCACGCCGGCCTGCGCATTCGCGGTCGAGATCGGCAATGCGCCGCACGTCAATGCCTACAGCGACGGACGGCGGATCATGGTCACGACCGGCATGCTCGATGTGCTGTCCGACGCCGAGCTGTCCACCATCCTCGCGCGCGAGATCGCGCATGGCACGCTGCGGCACGCACGCACGATGCAGTCCGCAGCGAGCATCGCCGGCGTGATCGATGCGCTGCTGCCGCTGCGCCCGGACCTCGCCGCCTTTGCGGGCAGCGCCGGCCTCAAGCCGATGGAAGACAAGCTCGACCAGGAAGCGGATCGCCTGTCGCTGTACATGCTGGCGCGTGCCGGACTCGATCCGGCGCTCGCACCACGCACGCTCGACAAGCTCGCGATTGCCTATCCCGTGAACGTCACGAACGGCTACACCGCGCTGCACCCGTGGACGAGCGAGCGTGCGTCGCTGATGCAGGCGACGCTTGCGGAGATACGGCAAAAGCAGGCGTCGAAAAAGACCCTGGCGCCCTGATACCTGCCCCCCCGGAATGAAAAAACCCCCTGCCGGCGAAGGCAGGGGGTTTGACATGACAGCGCTCGGGTTGTCGACGCGGGTATTACTCGACCTCGGCCGCCTCCTGCGGCGGCGCTGCCGGCGGCGTGTCGCCTTCGCTGAACTCGAGGCGAATCTGCTCCTTGTCGTCCAGCTCGACTGCGACACGGCCGCCGCTGACCAGACGACCGAACAGCAGCTCGTCGGCCAGCGCCTTGCGGATCATGTCCTGGATCAGTCGCGCCATCGGGCGCGCGCCCATCAGCGGATCGAAGCCCTTCTTCGAGAGGAAGCGGCGCAGCGCTTCGCTGAAGGTCGCATCGACCTTCTTCTCGTGCAGCTGCTCCTCGAGCTGCATCAGGAACTTGTCGACCACGCGCAGGATGATCTCCTCGTCCAGCGCGCGGAAGCTGATGATCGCGTCCAGGCGGTTGCGGAACTCCGGCGTGAACATCCGCTTGATGTCGGCCATCTCGTCACCGGCCTGCTTGGTCTCGGTGAAGCCCATGGTGCGCTTCTGCAGGCTTTCCGCACCCGCGTTCGTGGTCATGATGATGATCACGTTGCGGAAGTCGGCCTTGCGTCCGTTGTTGTCGGTCAGCGTGCCGTGGTCCATCACCTGCAGCAGGATGTTGAACACGTCCGGATGCGCCTTCTCGATCTCGTCGAGCAGCAGTACCGCGTGCGGCTTCTTCGTGATCGCTTCGGTCAGCAGGCCGCCCTGGTCGAAACCGACATAGCCAGGAGGCGCGCCGATCAGGCGTGACACCGCATGGCGCTCCATGTACTCGGACATGTCGAAGCGGATCAGCTCGATGCCGAGGATGAAGGCCAGCTGCTTCGCCACTTCGGTCTTGCCGACGCCGGTCGGGCCCGAGAACAGGAAGGAGCCGATCGGCTTGTCGGTCTTGCCGAGGCCGGCGCGGGCCATCTTGATCGCCGATGCCAGTGCTTCGATCGCCGGGTCCTGGCCGAACACGACATTCTTCAGGTCGCGATCGATGGTCTGCAGCTTGGTGCGGTCATCCTGGTTGACCGACTGCGGCGGAATGCGCGCAATCTTCGAGATGATGTCCTCGATCTCGGATTTGCCAATGGTCTTCTTCTGCCGCGACTTCGGCAGGATGCGCTGCGCCGCGCCGGCTTCGTCGATCACGTCGATCGCCTTGTCCGGCAGGTGGCGGTCATTGATGAAGCGCGCGGCCAGCTCGGCCGCCGAAGTCAGTGCCGATGCCGAATACTTCACGCCGTGGTGCTCCTCGAAGCGCG
>CAZTIF010000147.1:0-5825 GCA_964613635.1 uncultured Bifidobacterium sp.
ACGCTTACGCACTGGATCGCAAGACCGGTGAGCCGCTGTGGTGCACGCAGTTCGTCGAAGAGCTGAACTGGTCGGGTGGTCTGGATGCCAAGTGCAAGCCGAAGACCTACGATCCGAAGAAGGACGTTCAGACCTACGTCGCTGGTACGGCTGCTGGCCGTGGCACCGCAACCAAGGGCCGTGGTACTCAGGAAGGCGTGCTGCGTCCTGGTCACATGGGTGGCAAGAACTGGCCGCCGACCACCTACAGCCCGCAGACGAACCGCTACTACATCCCGACGATCGACGGCTGCAACAAGGCCTTCGCTGAAGTCACGGAGCCGGGTTCGCTGAAAGGCCGTGCCCTGTTCCTGGGTGGCGCACCGTTCTCGACCTTCGACGATCCGGAGTGCGGCCGTATCTGGGGCTCGATCACCGCGATCGACGTCTCGACCGGCAAAGTGACCAAGAAGCACACGACCAAGCACCCGCAGCTGGGTGGCCTGATGTCGACCGCTGGTGGCCTGGTGTTCGCCGGCTACGCAGAGGGTGAAGTCGTGGCTCTGGACGCAACGACCCTGGAAGAGCTGTGGAAGTTCAACACCGGTTCCGCGATCAACGCGCCGCCGATGAGCTTCATGGCTGACGGCAAGCAGTATGTCGCGATCGAAGTCGGTCTCGGCGGTGCATGGCCGCAGTGGTTTGTCAGCTCTACGCCGGACCTGAAGTACCAGGTGCCGAGCAACGTGCTGTACGTGTTCTCGCTCGACTAATCGATGCGTGAACGGAGCGGGGCCGGGCGACCGGCCCCGTTCTGTTTTTCCCGGTGACAGGTAAGCCGCCTGTCAGCAACTGCAAGATGAATCAATCAGCAAGGTAGAAGGCAATGAAACGCTTCAGCAAAACGACCAAGACCCTCACGATCGCCGCACTGTCCGCACTGACGCTGGCCGCGTCCATGCCGATCACTGCAACCGCCCAGACCGAGACCGAAGACCGTCCTGTCATCAGGGTGCCGCGCGCCGGCGGCCGTCTGGCGTTCGAAAAATATCTGTGCACCACCTGCCACATGCCCGATGGCCGTGGCGGCCATAACGAAGGCGGCTACGGCGCCGACCTGCGCGTGACTCCGCTGAATGAAGAGCAGATCGTCTACACCATCGTCGAAGGTCGTACCGCACGCGGCATGCCGTCGTTCAAGGGCCAGATCGATGACGAGACCCTGAAGATGCTCGCCGAGTACATCAAGCGCGACCTGGCGCTGAAGAAGTAAGAAGAAGGCCGAAAAAAATGTCGCCTGCTCGAAGGCAGGCGACGCAGTATCTGCTGAAGCGGGCGCCCGGAAAGATCCGGCGCCCGTTTTTTATTGCGTGACGCTTATTTCTTCGCCTCGGCGAGCTGCTCCGGCGTCATCTTCTGCGCGATCGATTCGAGGATCTTGTCCATCCTCAGCTGCTTGTAGGTGGTGCCGGCGGCGACGTCCTCGGCCACCCAGCGATAGGCCTGCACATAATTCTTGTGCGTGCCCAGCGCCGCCTGGATGTAGATCTGGCGCAGGATGCCCTTGCCGTGCTTGGCGTCGTCGTTCGCGACCAGTTCCTTCGCCAGCTTGTAGGCCTCGGACAGGTCGCCGGTCTCGCGACCACGGTCATAGGCCTCGTGCGCCTTGATGAAGGTTGCGAGGTTCTTGTTCTTCTGGTCGCAGATTTCCTGCGTCTCTTCCATGCAGACGAACGCGTCCTCGGCCAGGGCCGGCGCGCACGCCAGTCCGCCGCCGAGAACGACACTTGTGGCCAGCCATGCTGCGGCGATCCGGTTCCTGGTAGTCTTCATTGCATCCTCGTTTGGTTATTTGCCCAGATCGGCCAGCGCTTTCGCCCGGGCCGAATCATAGTAGTAGCGGGCCGAGCTGAACTGGCCGCTCGAACCGACTTCATACACGCCCACCAGCTCCACCTTCATCGAATCGCCGCTGCTGCGGTCGACGCCGTCCCAGGTGATCACGATCGCTGCCGAGCTGCCCTGCACGAGCATCTTCTTCACGTCGTAGGTGGCCTTGAAGGTCTTGAATTCGGCCTCGAAGTATTTGGCGATTTCCTTGCGGCCGGAGAAGCGGCCGGTCGGGGTTTCGAAGGTCGCGTTCGACGCGAAGTACTTGGCGAAGCTGGCGCTGTCGCTGGTCTCCATCGCGGTGTTGTACTCGGCCATCGCCTGTTTGACGAGGTGCTCGACCTGCATTTCGACCGAGCCTGCTGCCATCGCGGAGCCGCTGAATGCGGTGGCGAGGGCGAAGGCGGCCAGCAGCCGTCGTTTCGAGGGAATGGGGAATGGCATCAGTATCTCCTGGATTGATATCGTCTTCTGTATTTCGCAAGCGGTCATTACTTGACTTGTTCACCGATTCGCGAAGAATGCACTGGTTGGTGCAAACCCGCGCGTGACGCCCTGGCGACCGCGCCCCAAATCATATCCGCGCAAGCCAAATGTTGCTGCGCGACGGTATTTTGATTGATGGAAGTGGGGTTTTGGCCGTACAAAGCGCTCGCGCGCCTTTGTCATACCGGCAGCGCGGCGCGGCAATCAGAACAGACAGGAGACAGCACATGGGCAAGCCAGCGATATGGCTCGAGGCGGCGCTGAACGGGCCGTGGTCGCGCGCACGGCAGCCGCAAATTCCGGTGACGGCCGACGAAATCGTCGAGCAGGCCGTCGCCTGCGCCAACGAGGGTGCGTCGATCATTCACTTCCATCCGTATGACCCGCTCACCGGCAGGCAGCGCGATGCTTATGAAATCTATGCGCCCATCATCGAGCGCATCCGCGCGCAGGTCGATGTGGTCTGCTACGGCACGCTGCCGTTCGCCGGCGATGTCGATGCGCTCGAGCCGATGACGGCCGCGCAGCGCTTTTCCGCCGTCGACAAGCTCGCGTCCAGCGGCCTGCTCGAATGGTCGGTGGTGGATCCGGGCTCGACCAACATCAGCACCTTCACCGAGCTGCCGACCGGCCATGAGGGCTTCGTTTATACCAATCCCGAGTCGCACATCCGCCATGGCCTGTCGCTTTGCCGGCAGCACGGACTGGTGCCGTCATATGCGATCTACGAGCCGGGCTTCATGCGGCTCGGCGCCGCGCTCAAACGCTGCTACCCGGGCGTGCTGCAGCCGGTCTACCGGCTGATGTTTTCCGACACGCTGTCCTTCGGCTTCCCGCCGAAGCCGTGGGCGATCGACGCCTACCTCGAGCTGCTGGCCGAAGAAGATCCGGACGCGCCGTGGATGGTCGCCGGACTCGGCGCGCAGGTCGCCCCGCTGATCGACGAGATCGTCTACCGCGGCGGCCATGTGCGTGTCGGCCTGGAGGATGTGCCGATGGGCCACCAGATCGGCAACGTCGCGCAGGTGCGCGAGGCGCGCCGCCGCATCGAGGCCGCCGGTGCGCGCACCGCGACCGCGGACGAGGTGCGCGAGCGGCTGAAGCTGCCGAAAGCGGCCTGACGCTGGCTGGAGCCGCCTGCAGCGGCCCGGCGCGCACCGCGGAGACAGCGGAGCCCGCCGGCTCACGACAATAACAAAGGGATGAACCCATGCAAGAACAGGCACAGGCCGACGCCGTGCAGGCCGTCAGGCCCGCCAATTCACCGACCCGCATCCTGTTCGCGAGCCTGATCGGCACCGCGATCGAATATTTCGATTTCTATATCTTCGGCACTGCTGCGGTGCTGGTCTTCCCGAAGCTGTTCTTCCCGGCTTCCGATGCGACGATGGCGACGCTGCAGTCGCTGGCGACCTTTGGGCTGGCCTTCATTGCGCGCCCGGTCGGCTCGGCCTTGTTCGGCCACTTCGGCGACCGCATCGGCCGCAAGGCGACGCTGGTGGCTTCGCTGCTGACGATGGGCCTGTCGACGGTGTTCATCGGCTTGTTGCCGACGTATGCGTCGATCGGCATCCTTGCGCCGGTGCTGCTGGCGATCCTGCGCTTCGGCCAGGGGCTGGGCCTGGGCGGCGAGTGGGGTGGCGCGGTGCTGCTGGCCACCGAGAACGCGCCGCCGGGCAAGCGTGCTTGGTACGGCATGTTCCCGCAGCTCGGTGGCCCGCTCGGTTTCGCGCTGTCCGGCGCGGCCTTCCTCTATCTGACTACG
The DNA here is from genome assembly GCA_964613635.1 of uncultured Bifidobacterium sp. Lineage (GTDB taxonomy): Bacteria > Pseudomonadota > Gammaproteobacteria > Burkholderiales > Burkholderiaceae_D > Pernthalerella. Next base: position 4,121 of record CAZTIF010000147.1, read on the forward strand.
CGCCTGCCCGAGGCCGACTTCCTCGACTGGGGCTGGCGCATACCGTTCGTCGCCAGCGCGCTGCTGGTGATCGTCGGCCTGTACGTGCGCCTGAACATCACCGAGACGCCGGAGTTCGAGAAGGTGCTGAAGAAGGCCGAGCGCGTGAAGGTGCCGATGGTGGCCGTGATCACGCGGCATCCGCGCGCGCTGGTGCTCGGCACGCTGGCCGGCACCGGCGAGTTCGTGCTGTTCTATCTCACCACGGTGTTCACGCTGAGCTGGGCTACCACCTCGCTCGGCTATGCGCGTGCCGATTTCCTCGTGCTGCAGCTGATCTCGGCGATCTTCTTCGCCGGTTTCATCCCGGTGTCGGCAAAATTGTCGGACGCACGCGGCCGCGCGTCGGCGATGATCATCGGGTCGATCGGCACCATCGTCTTCGGGCTGTTGCTGGGGCCGATGCTGCAGGCGGGCAGCACGTCGACCGTGATCGCGCTGTCGGTCGGCATGGCGCTGATGGGCACCTGCTTCGGCTCGTTCGGCACGCTGATGTCGGACCTGTTCCCGGCCGAAGTGCGTTACACCGGTTCTTCGCTGGCCTTCAACCTGGCCGGCATCCTCGGCGCGTCGTTCGCGCCGTATATCGCCACCTGGCTGGCGACCCACCATGGCTTGCAGTATGTCGGCTACTACCTGTCCGGCATGGCGCTGATGAGCCTGATTGCGCTGCTGATGATTCGCGGCCTGTTGTCGGGCGCGCACGGCAAGCATTGAACAACAAGGGAGTTGAGCATGTTGAATGAAGCACAGACCGCCGCTGCGGCATCCGAATTGCTGAAAATGTGGCAGGCGCGCGGCCGCTGTGTCGCGCTGCCGTCGGATGTGCGTCCGGGCAGCCGCGTCGAAGGCTATGTGGTGCAGGGCGCGATGGCCGCCATGCAGGGCCATGCGCAATTCGGCTGGAAGATCGCCGCCACCAGCGTCGACGGCCAGCGCCACATCGGCGTCGATGGTCCGCTCGGCGGCCGCTTGTTTGCGGACCGCGTGCTGCCGAACGGTGCGGCGGTCACGCTGGACAAGAACCTGATGTTGGTTGCCGAGATCGAATTCGCTTTCCGTTTCGCGCGCACGCTGGCGCCGCGCGCGCAGGCATACACGGTGGATGAGGTGCTCGATGCGGTGGCGTGTGTGCATCCGTCGATCGAGGTACCGGATTCGCGCTACGAGGATTTCGTGACTGCCGGCGCGCCGCAGCTGATCGCCGACAACGCCTGCGCGAACCTGTTCGTGCTCGGCCCGCGCGCGGACGACTGGCGCGGCTTCGACTATGTGAACGAGGAAATCCGGGTCACGTTGAACGGCGAGCCGACCGGCTCGGGCTTTGGCCGCAATGTGCTTGGCGATCCGCGTGCCGGGCTGGCGTGGCTGGTGAATGAACTGTCCGCGATCGGTATCGCGTGCGAGCAGGACCAGGTGGTCACCACCGGCACCTGCCGCGTGCCGGTCACGGTGAAACCGGGCGACCGGGTCGAAGCCGATTTCGGCGTGCTGGGCAAGGTCGGCTGCAGCTTTTTCTGACGGCGAACATCAGGACGCCGGGTCGCATTCGTGAAGGCGAAGTACTTCGAAGACACTGGATCCCGGCTTGCGCCGGGGTGACGGTTTTGAGGGCAGCTGCATTCCGCACGTCGTCCCAGCGCAAGCTGGGACCCATGTTCGATCG
>CAZTIF010000148.1:0-5812 GCA_964613635.1 uncultured Bifidobacterium sp.
TAACTCACGCGCTGTGGCGCAGGGGAGTGCGGTTGACTGAAAAGGTATGGAATTTTAATCAGGCGAGCGCTGCGCCGGCGCTTCGGCCGGGCGGGGGAAGCGTCAGATGGGATCGCCGCGACAGTCTCTGTATTTCAGCGCGCGCCTGCCCGCCATCCGCCTGAATCGTGTCGAAGCGCGATCAGTAGACCTCGGGCACGTACAGCTCCTTCGGCACCGGTCCGCGCAGGTAATCCGGGTTGTACACCCGCTCCGGCAGGATGATCTCCGGCGCCGGGATTTCGCCGTAAGGTATCTGCGAAAGCAAGTGATGGATGCAGTTCAGGCGGGCCCGCTTCTTGTCGTTCGCCGCAACGATCCACCAGGGCGAGTCCGGCGTGTGGGTACGCTCAAGCATCGTTTCTTTCGCCTTTGTATAGGCTTCCCACAGCCGGCGCGATTCGAGGTCCATCGGCGAAAGCTTCCATTGCTTCAGCGGATCCTTGATGCGCATAGTGAAGCGGGCATACTGTTCTTCGTCGGTGATGGAAAACCAGTACTTCAGGAGGATGATGCCCGAGCCGATCAGCATGCGCTCGAACTCGGGGACGGTGCGGAAGAACAATTCGTATTCGTCATCCGAGCAGAAGCCCATCACGCGTTCCACGCCGGCGCGGTTGTACCAGCTGCGATCGAACAGCACGATCTCGCCACCGGCCGGCAAATGGCTGACATAGCGCTGGAAATACCATTGGCTGCGTTCGCGCTCGCTCGGCGCCGGCAGCGCAGCGACCCTGCAGACCCGCGGATTGAGGCGCTGCGTGATCCGCTTGATCGCGCCACCCTTGCCGGCGGCATCGCGCCCTTCGAACAGCACCACTACCTTGAGCTTTTTGTGAACCACCCAGTCCTGCAATTTGACGAGCTCACCCTGCAGGCGAAAGAGCTCGCGGAAATAGGCCAGGCGCTCCGGGGTGTGTGAAGGATCGATGGCGCCGGACAGGAAGCTCTCGTCGTCAAGCTCCTGCTCTAGCTCTTCGTCAAAACTGTCCAGCGTATCTGCTTTGGCGCGCTGCGCGATCCATTCGGGGTTCACTGGATTGGTCCTCCATAAAATTGAGGTCGGCATGGCGACGGGCACAGGCACTGCTCATGCGATGCAGATTACCTCCGGAATGTGTTCGCCCGATGACGCGGAGGCAGCGCAAACAAATTCGCGCGGCGCCGGCGTGGTGGTGTCAATTCGTAATCAACACTAAACATTGATTGGTTATCTTCGCGGCAGATTAACCCCCCGGAGCAACCATGAAAACCCCCAGAAAAGCGCTTTTGGCGACCCTGCTGCTGAGTGCGAGCCTTTTGTCTGCATGCAATGACGATTCGGCTTCCTCAGGCGAGAAGAAGAACGTGATTTTCTTCCTCGGCGACGGCATGGGCACCACGACCCTCACCGCCGCGCGCATCTACTCCGTTGGTGAAGATGGCGACCTGACCATCGACACCCTTCCGGAGACGGCGTTCGTCAAGACCTTTTCCAATGATGCGCAGGTGACTGACAGCGCGCCCTCGATGGCAGCGTACATGACCGGCGTGAAGATGAACAACGAAGTTGTGTCCATGTCGGCCGATACCGTCGCCGTAGCGCCGGGCGCAGATGCGACGACCGGCGTGTCCAAGTCCGTCAACAAGTGCGGCGCTGCCAACGGCACTGCGGTGACGACCCTGCTCGAGCGCGCGGTCGCGGCACGCATGGCAACTGGCGTCGTTACCACCGCACGCCTGACCCACGCCACGCCGGCAGCGACCTATTCGCATGTGTGCCATCGCGACACCGAATACGAGATCGCCCGCCAGGCCGTGCCGGGCGGCGCCGGCTTCAATGCCGCGCTCGGCAATGGTGTCGACGTCTTGATGGGCGGCATCAGCCAGTACTGGGTGCCGTTCAACGCCAGCGGCAGCGCCGCCGAGAAAAAGGGCCGTCCGGATGGTCGCCATCTCGTCAACGAGATGAAGGCCAAGGGTTACGCGTTCACCACTGACAAGACCACCTTCGACGCGATCCCGGTGACGGCCACGACCAAGGTGCTCGGATTGTTCGACCAGGCTTTCTCGCAAGGCCACATGTCCTATGACCTCGACCGCGACCCGGCCAGGGAGCCGAGCCTCGCCGAGATGACGACCAAGGCGATCAGCATTCTCGAGGCCAGGAAGACAGGCTACTTCCTGATGGTCGAGGGCGGCCGCATCGACCATGCGCTTCACGCCACCAATGCCAAGCGCGCGCTGCAGGATACCGTGGCTTTCGATGCCGCCATCAAGGCTGCGATCGCCGAGGTCAGGAAGACCGACCCGAACCTGAAGAATACCCTGATCGTCGTCACGGCCGACCATGACCATACGCTGATGATGCAAGGCTACGCCAAGCTCACCGGCAAAACCACGGCCGACAACCCCGGCGTGCTGGGTCTGCTGAAGAGCTATTCGAATGGCCAGGTCGCCAAGGATGCGGACGGCAAGCCGTTCACCATCCTCGCATTCGGCAATGGCCCCAATCGCGTGACCGATCGGTCCCAGATGACCGACCTGACCGATGCGGTCGTCGGCGCCAATGATTACCTTCAGGAGTCCGCCATCCAGCTGAGTTCCGAAACGCACGGCGGCACCGATGTGTTCCTCGGCGCGATCGGCGCAAAGGCCCACTTGTTCACGGGCACGATCGACAACACCGACGTCTACAAGCTGATTCGCCAGGCAATCGGCCTCTGAGCAGCACATCAGGAGAGAAACTTATGAAACATATCGCAATCGCTGCACTGCTGGCCGGCACGGCCGCCGGCATGGCACTGCCAACCCAGGCTGCCGGCACGGCCAAAAACGTGATCTTCTTTATCGGCGACGGCATGGGTCCGACTACCGTCACCGCTTCGCGCATCTACAAATACGGCGAAGCCGGCAAGCTGACTATGGACGGCCTGCGTACCGCGCGCATCAAGACCTATTCGGGTGACGCGCAGACGACCGATTCGGCGCCCGGCATGGCAGGATTCCAGACCGGTGTTCGCATGAACAACGAGGTCGTCTCGATGTCTTCGGCAACGCTCGCGGTCGCGCCGTCGACCGACAGCACCACCGGCGTCAGCAAATCGGTCAACAACTGCCTGCCGTCGAATGGCGCGGCGGTGAAGACGCTGACGGAGTACGCAATCGCGGCCGGCAAGGCCACCGGCGTGGTCTCCACCGCGCGCCTGACCCACGCGACGCCGGCGGCGAACTACTCGCATGTGTGCCATCGCGACACCGAGTACGAGATCGCCCGCCAGGCTGTGCCGGGCGGCGCAGGCTTCAATGCTGCGCTCGGCAACGGCGTCGATGTCATGATGGGCGGCATCAGCCAGTACTGGGTGCCGTTCAACGCCAGCGGCAGCGCCGCCGAGAAAAAGGGCCGTCCGGATGGTCGCCATCTGGTCAATGAAATGAAGGCCAAGGGCTATACCTACGTGACCGACCGGGCCGGCATGCTGGCCGCGCCGGTGACGGCCGGAACGCGGCTGCTGGCCCTGTTCGATCAGGCATTCTCGCAGGGACACATGTCCTACGAGCTCGATCGCAACACGTCCAACGAACCCAGCCTGGCCGAGATGACGACCAAGGCCATCGACATCCTGTCGAAGGACCCGCAGGGCTACTATCTGGTGGTCGAAGCGGGCCGCATCGACCATGCGCTGCATGGCACCGACGCGAAGCGCGCGCTCGAGGACACGATCGCCTTTGACAATGCAATCAAGGCCGCGCTGGCCAAGGTCGACCTCAAGGACACGCTGGTCGTCGTCACCGCGGACCATGACCACACGATGGTCTTCAACGGCTATCCGGTGCGCGGCAACCCGATTCTGGACGTGGTGCGCAACTACACGGACGGCAACGTGGCGACCGACAGCAGCGGCAAGTCCTACACGACGCTGGTGTTTGGCCAGAGCCCGAACCGTCCGACGGCACGTGCTGACGTGACCTCGGCACAGGCGACGGCGACCGGCTACCTGCAGGAGGGCGTCCTCAGGGCCGCCTGCGCCGGCTGCGAAACCCACGGCGGCGGCGACGTTCCGTTCTACTCGATCGGCGCGGAAAGCAGCAGCTTCAAAGGGACGATGCACAACACGAGAATCTTCAACCTGCTGAAATCCGCAATGGGTTTCTGATCCGCGCTTCTGCGCTGACGGGGGGGGGCGTATGCCCCCTTTTGTCGTTTGATGTCATTTCATCCCAATTCATTTCGTCTCATTTGAACCGATGCAGAGATTTTCAATGAACAAGACCGTGCTGATGTCGCTGGCACTGTGGCTGGGCGCGGCCCTGTGCGCATCGCCGGCACACGCGGCCGATCCCGACCTGACGAAGCGCATCGACCTCGACGCACGCATTCTGGTCGAGACCCTGAGCACGACCGCCGATGGCGTGACGCATCGAAACAGCTTCGAAGAAAGCCTCATGCGGCGCGGCTCGCAGGTGTGGAAGATGCGCCTGAACCTGCGGCACCCGGCCCATGGCCACGCCCACGGCAGCGAACAGGCCAACCCGCCGGCGGCAAAAAGCGCGGTGGCCAAAAGCTCTGAAAAATTCGGCCATGACCATTTCAACCCGATCGAATTCGGCCGGGTCGTCACGCTGGAAAACGACAAGCCCCGGCTGGACTACATCAAGCCGGAGCGCAAGCTGGTGGTCGGCGTGCCAATGCCGGAGTTCGAGAATGTCGGCTTCGATGGCTCCTGGCATCGCGCGTATTACCTGATCACGCCTGCCGAGATGTCGCGCCTGAAGCCGTCGTCGCGTCCGTCAAAAATCCCGGGTGCGTCCTGGTACGAACGCCAGTATGCCGAAGGCTATGAGCGAGTCCTGTGGGATGCGTCGCGCGCTATCGCGCTGGTGCTCGAGAGCGGCTCAGCTGACGGCAAGAGCTACTTCCGCATTTCCGTCTCGCCGTCCGCCGGCCTTCAGCGCAATCCGGGCTGGGTCACCACGAAAGGCTACGAGCAGCGCTCGTACTCCGACTATCTCGACTGACCGGCGGTGCGCCCGGACGGCCGCCTGCAGTACGCTGCAGGCGCTCAGTCGTAACGCAGTTCGTAGCCTGCCGGCAGCCGCTCGCCGGCGGGGCGCTTGCTTCCGACCGGCTCGGCGACAGCCTGCGCAGCCGCCGAAGGCGCAACCGTCAGTGATGCGGCCGTCGATGCCGTCGCCGGCGGCGCTTCCGCCAGCGCAGCGGAGGGCATGGCGGAGACTCGCTCCTGTGCTCGGTCGGGGGCGGCTTTTGTGCCCGCGATCGCTGCCGCCGCGGCCTTGCTCTCCCGCGTCGGCAGCGGCACCCTCAGCATGGCCGTGCCGCGCAGCAGGACAACCTCGTCGGCCAGCACCTGCTGCAGCCGTGTCCCGGGCGCGACCTCTTCACCCACATGAAAGGCCCGCGCAGGCAGTTCGCCGATCTTCAGCAGCGCCGCGCCCGCCTCCGGGCGGCCGGCGTAAAACGTGCCTCGCAGCGCGATGTCCAGGCCGCCCGCGTCGGATGCGGTTCCGAACAGTTGCAGATCCTGCGTCGGTGGTGTCGCCTTCGCCATCAATTCGGCGCCTGCGTCCTCAGAGGCCTGTGCAGCCTGTGGCCTTCGGTCGGCCGGATGGATGAGTTGCGTTGCCCAGTAAGCCGCCGAGCCGCAGAGCGTCAGGAAAAGGGCGAAGGTCGCCATGGCCGGCAGGCGGTCGTGCAGGCGGGAAGCCGCGTTCGTCATGTCATCTCACCAGCTGGTTGATTTCGATAATGGGCATCAGCACCGCCAGCACGATC
>CAZTIF010000149.1:0-5804 GCA_964613635.1 uncultured Bifidobacterium sp.
TGATGGTGCCGCCCTACCTGTCGATGCCGCTGATGGACGAGATCCTGATCCCGACGCAGAAGGGCACGCAGATCGACATGCACGACGTGAAGATCTACCTGTCCGGCCTGCTGGTGGCCGCGCTGGCCGCGTGGGGGCTGGGCTGGTGGCGCACCTACCTGCTGGCGCTGGTGTCCGAACGCATAGGCGCGCACCTGCGCACCGCCACCTTCGACCACCTGATGACGCTCAGCCTCGATTATTTTGGCGCGAAGCGCACCGGCGACCTGATCGCGCGCATCGGCAACGAGTCCGACCGCATCTGCGTGTTCCTGTCGCTGCATGCGCTGGATTTCGCGACCGACGTGCTGCTGCTGATCATGACCGCCGTCGTGCTGTTCACCATCAACCCGTGGCTGACCATCGTCACGCTGCTGCCGCTGCCGCTGATCGTCTGGCTGATCCACAGCGTCCGCGACCGCCTGCGCTACGGCTTCGAGAAGATCGACCGCATCTGGGGCGACGTCACCAACGTGCTGGCCGATACCATTCCCGGCATCCGCGTGGTGAAGGCCTTCGCGCAGGAGCAGCGCGAGTCGGACCGCTTCCGCGACGCCAACATGCACAACCTTGCCGTCAACGACAAGCTCAACCGCACCTGGGGCCTGTTCGCGCCGACGGTGACGATGCTGACCGAAGTCGGCCTGCTGATCGTCTGGGCCTTCGGCATCTGGCTGGTGATCCATCACGGCGTGACCGTCGGCGTGCTGGTCGCGTTCATCGCCTACATCGGCCGCTTCTACGGCCGGCTCGATTCGATGAGCCGCATCGTGTCGCACACGCAGAAGGCCGCGGCCGGTGCGAAGCGCATCTTCGACATCCTCGACCACAGTTCCAGCGTGCCCGATCCGGCCAGCCCGGTGCCGATGGCGCCGGTGCCCGGCACGATTTCGCTGCGCGAGGTCGGTTTCCGCCACGGCAGCCGCCGCATCCTGAAGGGCATCAGCTTCGACATCCGTCCGGGCGAGATGATCGGCCTCGTCGGCCACAGCGGCTCCGGCAAGAGCACGCTGATCAACCTGATCTGCCGCTTCTACGATGTGTCCGACGGCGCGATCATGATCGACGGCACCGACATCCGCCGCTACGCGGTCGCCGAATACCGCAAGCACATCGGGCTGGTGCTGCAGGAGCCTTTCCTGTTCCACGGCACGATCGCCGAGAACATCGCCTACGGCAAGCCGGGCGCGACGCGCGCCGAGATCATCGCCGCCGCTCGCGCCGCGCATGCGCACGAGTTCATCCTGCGGCTGCGCCATGGCTACGACTCCATCGTCGGCGAGCGCGGGCAGGGGCTGTCCGGCGGCGAGCGCCAGCGCATCTCGATCGCGCGCGCCTTGCTGATCAATCCGCACATCCTGATGCTGGACGAGGCGACCTCGTCGGTCGATACCGAAACCGAAAAAGAGATCCAGAAGGCGCTCGACAACCTCGTGCAGGGCCGCACCACGATCGCGATCGCGCACCGGCTGTCCACGCTGCGCCGCGCCGACCGGCTGATCGTGCTCGAGCGCGGCGTGGTGGTCGAGATCGGCTCGCACGACGAGCTGATGGAAAAGCAGGGCGCCTACTGGCGGCTGTACGAGGCGCAGGCGCGCAACGTCGACACCGAGGACAAGGCGCCGCCGGCGCTGCACATCCCGCTGGCGAAGGCAGGTAACGCATGATGGAAAACAGCGGCAAGGCATGGATGCCGGTGGCGCACCGGCTTGAGCGCGATGCGTTCGGCCGCCTGGTGTTCATTGACGAAACCGGCGCCGCGCATGTCGGCGTGGTGCCGGTACAGGCCTTTCCGGTCGATGCGCCCGGCGAGAACGTGTCGCTGGTCGGCGCGGACGGCCATGAGCTGGCCTTCATCGCGCAGCTGTCCGGGGTCGATCCCGCCACCCGCGAGATGGTGCAGCAGGAGATCGCCCAGCGCGACTTCCTGCCGGTGATCCATCGGCTGGTGGGCGTGAGCACCTTCGCCACGCCGAGCAGCTGGCAGGTGCAGACCGACCGCGGCACGACCACCTTCGTGCTGAAGGGCGAGGAGGACATCCGCCGCCTGCGCAACGGCGGCCTGCTGATCACCGACAGCCACGGCCTGACCTACCGCGTGATGGACATGCGCACGCTCGACCGCCACTCGCGCAAGCTGCTCGACCGCTTCCTCTGATCGACGTCCGGGCCGCGCTGGCGGCCCGTTGCTGCGGCGGCTCAGTGGCCGGGCTGTCCTTCGGCGATCGCATTCTCCGGCGTCATGAAGATCGGGCGGCCGTCCGGCGTGTTCAGCGGGATGATCACTTCCTTGCCGTTCGCATCCTTCAGCAGCGCGCACAGCGTGTTGGCCGAGCGCAGCGCGCCGTTCAGTTCGACTTCGAGGTCGGCGATCACGAGTTCGACGCCGGACAGGATCTGCTTCACTTTCATGCGGTTTTCCTTTGCGAAGGGGAAGGATGAGAGGCAACCATTTTAGCGGCGACGCGCCGCGTGCGCGCCGGGGCGGTGCATGACACCCTCTATAATCCCCGCGTGCTTTCCTCCTTCACTTCCCTGATCCGCTGGCCCCTGCCTGCGCTGCTCGCCTGGGGCGGCAGCTGGTTGCTGCATGCGCTCTTGCTGCGACTCGGCTGGCCCGCATGGCTGTGCGCGAGCGTCGCGACGCTGGCCGGCGTGCTCGCCAGCGTGCTGGCCGGCACCACCTCGCGCCGCCTTGCAGTCGCCGCCGGCTTCCCGCTGTCATTGCTGTTGTCCGGCACGGTGTCCTTGCCGGCCTGGGCCTGGCTGCTGCCGCTGCTGCTGGTCGCGCTGGTCTATCCGATGAATGCGTGGCGCGATGCGCCGCTGTTCCCGACGCCGGCCTCGGCGCTGCAGTCGCTGGCGCGCCATGCGCCGCTGCCGGACGGCGCGCGCGTGCTCGACGCCGGCTGCGGCCTCGGCCACGGCCTCAGGGCGCTGCGCGGCGCGTATCCGCAGGCGCAGCTGCATGGCATTGAATGGAGCTGGCCGCTGCGCGCACTGGCCGCGCTGGCCTGCCCGTGGGCGCGGATACGGCAGGGCGACATGTGGAAGGACGACTGGTCGGGCTATGACATGGTCTACCTGTTCCAGCGGCCCGAGAGCATGCCGCGCGCGGTCGCCAAGGCGCGCGCGGAGCTGCGTGCCGGCGCATGGCTGGCCAGTCTGGAGTTTGTCGCGAACGAGCTGCAGCCGGATGCGGTACTGGACAACGGCGGCGGCAAGCCGGTCTGGCTGTACCGCGCGCCGTTCAGGCCTGCGCCGGGCCGTGCGCCTGCTCAGACATAACCGCCCGCGTAGGTAAGCACGCGGCCGCCGGTGCTGAGCTTGAAGCGCGAGATGCCGGGCAGCTCGCGCGTGTTCACGCCGCCGAGGTCCAGCGTCGTCACGCCGCGTTCGCGCAGCAAGCCGAACGCGTGCCACAGCAGCAGGTTGTGCGCCTGCGCCTTGCGGCCGGCCGGGGTCGACCAGCCGAGCTGGTAGGTCGCCGCGCTGCCATGCCGCAGGAACAGCATCGCCGCCACCACCTCGTTCCCGCGCATCGCCTGCAGCACCAGCGCCGCGTCGCGCGCATCCGGATGAGCCGCGATGTAGTTGTCGATGAAGGCCACCGGCAGCGCATAGAAGCCCTTGCGCCGTCGCTGCGCGATTTCCTCGTCGAGTATCCGGCGCGTGTCCTGCGGGCGCAGGCCGGCTTCCGACACCGTCAGTCCCGATCGTTCGGCCACGGCCAGCCGGTTGCGCCAGTACGGATGCAGCGCGGCGCGCAGTTGGTCGTCGGGCCGGTCGATGTCGACGATCACCGTCGAATAGCCGGTCAGCACGCGGGTCATGCCCGCAAGGCCGGGATGCTGCGGATCGTCGAGGTCGGGCGAGAACAGCGCCACGCGCGGACGCGGCAGCGGCAGGCCTCGCTTCAGCGCGCGGTGGATGCGCGCCTGATCGTCCGCTGCGACGTCCGCCGTCCACAGCGGCCCGCGCGTGCACAGCGCCACCCCGAACAGCCCGGCGTAGCGGCGACAGACGAACTGCGCGAGCGCCACCGTGCGCCCGCCGAGCCGCACCTCGGCACGCTGCACGCCGACTTTGGTGGTGCGCAGGCTCTCGCCATAGGCCCAGGCCTGCTGCAGCGGCGCAGCCAGCGATGCGTGAGCGGCGTCCCAGCGTTCGCGCGCGCTGCCGTTCCAGACGATCTGCAAGTCGTTGTCCATGTCGGGCAGGGCGACCGTGCTGCCGCCCGCACTCCCTTGTTCGTTCCGGGCTTTATAATCGGCCGCCCATGACCCAGCCTTCCCCACGCCCATCGTCCGCCGCCCGCATTCGCGGGCATGACCTCGGCAAGCCGCGCCTGACCGCTGCCGGCTGGCGGCTGCTGCTGCTCTGGCTCGGCGTACCGGCAATGCTGACCGGCGCGCTGCTCGACTTCGCGATCCAGTGGTTCAGCGGCGACTGCGTCGGCCTCTGGTGCTACCTGCTGCGCTGAGACGGACGACCCCGAATCACGCCCGCCCTGCCGGGAAATGCCGGCAAAGATGGCGTAATCGGGTACTTTGTTCCACAATTGCAATAATACGCCCGGGAAACAAGAATTCAGCCCTTGCGGCTTGAATTTGCGGCGCTGGTGCCGATACACCATTCGATGGCGCTTGTCCGGGCCGGCCCGGAGTGCACAAGGAGAGGCAGATGTTTTTTTTCGTGGGACTGGCGGTCGTGTTTGGCTGCGTGTTTGGCGGCTACATCATGGCGGGCGGGAAAATGGCGCCGATCATCAAGGCGGCGCCTATCGAGGGCTTCATCATCGTCGGATCGGCGATCGGTGGCGCACTGATCGGCAACAGCATCGCCATCTTCAAGGGTGCGCTCGGCGGCATCGTGAAATGCATCAAGGGGCCGACCTACAAGGGTTCCGACTACCTTGACCTGATTCTGCTGGTCGGCAAGCTGCTGAACGTGATGAAGAAAGAGGGCGCGGTCGCGCTCGAGGCGCATGTCGAGAACCCGGATTCGTCGGCGATCTTTGCCGAATACCCGAAGCTGGCGAAGGACCATTCGATCGTCCACATGATCTGCGACACGCTGCGGCTGGTCGTGATCGCGCAGGGCAATCTTGATCCGGACGCGGTCGACGACGTGATGAAGAACGCGATCAAGACCCACCATCATGACGAGCTGAAGCTGCAGGGCACGCTGCAGTCGATCGCCGGCGCGCTGCCGGCGCTGGGCATCGTCGCCTGCGTGCTGGGCGTGGTGAAGACCATGGGCGCGATCGACCAGCCGCCGCCGGTGCTCGGCGGTCTGATCGGTTCGGCGCTGGTCGGTACCTTCCTCGGGGTGTTCGTCGCGTATGGCTTCTTCGATCCGCTGGCCAACCGGCTTGGCCAGATCATCGACGAGGATGGCCAGGTCTACAAGGTCATCAACGAGATGATCGTCAACACCCTGCGCGGCCATCCGGTGCCGCTGGTGATCGAGGCCGCGCGCGGCGTGATCTCGCACCACAACCAGCCGGGATTCGCCGAAGTGTTCGACGGCTTGCGCGGCAAGTAAGCGCGATGCAGGAATGACAAGGCCCGCGAGCGATCGCGGGTTTTTTTTCGGCTGCGCCGACGACTGCCGCCGCCGCGATGGTGTGAATTGGTCAAGAAAACCCCGGCTGTTCCGGGGAGTCGGACAGGGAACGCGGGAGTAGAGTGGTACCCAGTCTCCTCCCTGTTCTTTTGTGCAGAAAGTCAGGCTTGGCCCGCGCATTGCGCGGGCCTTTTTTT
>CAZTIF010000150.1:0-5685 GCA_964613635.1 uncultured Bifidobacterium sp.
CATCACCCTTTCACGGTGAGTACCGGGGTTCGAATCCCCGTGGGGACGCCAGATTCGTGGGGCCGGCATCGGATCCGATTCCGGCCCTTTTCGTTGAGGCATGCAGTAGAGCAGTAAACACAGGCCAGCAGTACGGACAGAATTCAGTTTTTGTCCCCATCGTCTAGAGGCCTAGGACATCACCCTTTCACGGTGAGTACCGGGGTTCGAATCCCCGTGGGGACGCCAGATCAGGGGCCGGTATCGGATGCGATACCGGCCTTTTTGTTTTGGCGGTCCGGGCGGGGCAGTGCGGCGTCGAATCTTCAGGCCTTGCCGTTGGTCCGATGCTGCTGCACGAAGGCGTACAACTCGGTGCGGTTTCCCACGCCCAGCTTCGAATAGATCGATGTCAGGTGATTGCGCAGCGTGTGCTCGCTGATGGACATGTCCTTGGCCAGCACCTTGGCCGGCGACGCCGGACTCGACATCAGGGCTTCCACCGTCTGACGTTCGCGGCTGGTCAGTGCATTCAGCTTCGATGCTTCCGCATCCGGTCGCCTGGCTGCCTGTTGCCGCGCCAGTTCGAGGAAGATGCGGCTCGTCGCGCTGCGGTCCATCCACATTTCCCCTTCGTGGACCTTGCCGAGCGCCTTGAGCAGCGTCGTGACTTCCTCGCGCTTGTCCAGCACGCCACGCGCGCCGGCGATGATGGCCTGATCATGAACCGTCGGGTCGGCGGAACTGGTCAGCGCCAGAATTTTCAGCAACCCGTTCGAACCCAGTCCGGCCAGTGCCTCAGGGCTTTCCTCGCTGTCCAGGTCCACCAGCGCGAGGTCGGGTTTGCACTGCGGTAGCAATTGCACCGCATGCGCGACCGTCGGCGCCACCGCAACACATTGGAGGGCGGCAGCTTCCGGCTGCTCCAGCATGCGCGACAAGCCCCAGGCGGTCAGCGGCAAAGCCACCACCAGCACTCGAACGCGCGGGGTCTTGGTATAAGTGGTTGATTTTTCCATCGTCATTTGGTGCCTCCAACAAAACGCCGCTGGCGTCGTTGCGCCGTCTTGCCATCGACGTTTTGTACGAGGCACTGAGTGCGAACTTCCCGGTCGATCCCGAACAGTTCGACACTTCTGGGATATTCCAACTATAACAAATCAGGATGTGCCGGGCTGTACCCCCCTGAATAAGAATGGAAATCACCCATGCTTCGCTGCCGCTCCTGGGTGACATTACACGGATGTTATACGAGCAACGCACCGAGATCCGTGAACACGTGGTCTTGCCTGTCAATCTGAGCGCCGGCGGTCGGGGCTTGACCCGGGACGTCAGCGCTTCAGGTCTCTTCATCGAAACGGACCGCGAGCAAGAGCCCGGCAGCATGATGGACTTCGAGATCACGCTGCCGTCGCAGGGATTTCCACTGCGGCTGGTCGCGCAGGCGCAGGTCGTGCGCGTCGAGGCCAGGGGAAACCGTTATGGCGTTGCGGTCAGGTTGCTGTCTTCGTGCCTGAAACCGGGCGTGCAGTAAGTACCGGCTTTCCTTCGGCCGCAAAGAGCGCCGCACGGTATCAGAACGTCGCCTTGTGCTGGTTGCAGCGCCCTCGGTAAAGCAGGTGCGGGCGGCGTGATTTTTCGAGCGCGGTGATGTTGACTTCGCCGGTGCCTCGCCGCAGCGAGAAGTCGATGTTGTCGATCATCTCGTCGACCATGATCCGGCGTAATGCCAGCGTGCCCTTGACCTGCGATTCGCTGATCTTCGTGGCAAAGCTCGCGCGACCAATGGTCGTCAGCACGAAAGTGGTCGTGCCGGTTGCCTCGTCGACCTCGATGGTCAGCGGATCGAACTCGCCCGGCTCCGGATTGATCGGCACCCAGCTGTCGATGTAGACCGGCATCCAGCCGCGACAGCTGAAGCGCAGCGACGCCGCCTGCACCGACGCGCAGCACGTGGCCAGCCACAGTGCGATGGCGAAGGCGGACCAGCTCGGACGGGCGGGCAGGCGCATCATTTCAGCGGGCCAGCGCGACCGACTTCACCTGCACCCATGCCGGATCGCCTTCGTTCAGCGCCAGCTCGGCCAGCGAGCGGCGTGTCACCCGTGCCAGCAGGGCCGTGCGCCCCACCTGCAGCCGCAGCAGCGCCAGCCCCGGGCTGTCGTCGTCGACGATGCGGTCGATGCGACCCTGCAGGATGTTCTGGATGCTGCTCTTGCCCGGCAGTTCGCGCGCGATGCTGACGTCTCGCGCGAGCACGCGCACGCGTGCCGGCGTGCCCGGCGGCAGGCCGGGATCGCGGGTCCACAGCGCGCCGCCGTCGAAATCGAGGCGGGCGAGATGCCAGGGCGCGTCAATCATGCCGACGGTCGCATCGATCACCACGCCGGCATCTTCGCCCAGCTTGATCGGCAGGTCGACGCGCGCCAGAGTGTCGGCGAGGCCGCCGCTGGCCACCACTTCGCCGCGCTGCATCACCACCAGATGATGGGCGAGCCGCGCGACTTCGTCCGGCGAATGCGTGACATAGACGACCGGTATGCGCAGCTCGCGCTGCAGCCGGTCGAGGTAGGGCAGGATCTCCTGCTTGCGCGCGAGGTCGAGCGCGGCCAGCGGCTCGTCCATCAGCAGCAGCTTCGGGTTGACCGCGAGCGCGCGGGCGATGCCGACGCGCTGCCGTTCGCCGCCGGACAAGCGTTCCGGCTTGCGGTCCAGCAGCGCGCGCAGGCCGAGCAAATCGATCGCATGGTCGAGATCGGCCGGCGCGCCGCGTGCCGACCGTTGCAGGCCGTAGCGCAGGTTGCCGATCACGCTCAGGTGCGGAAACAGACTCGCTTCCTGGAAAACATAGCCGATCGCGCGCCGGTGCGTCGGCACCCAGGTGTGCGCATCCTGCCAGGTCTCGCCATTCACCCGCAGCGTGCCCTCGGCGCGCTCAAGGCCGGCAAGGCTGCGCAGCAGCGTGGTCTTGCCGCAGCCCGAGGGCCCGAACAGCGCGCTGACGCCCTGGCCCGGCAGCGACAGGTCGATATCCAGCGTGAAACCGGACCAGCCCAGCCGCAGGCGTGCGTGTATGCCGTCCATCTCAGGCCCCGCTGCGCGAGCGCGCGCGCGTCAGGTGCAGCGCCAGCAGCACCACGAAGGAGAAGGCGACCATCACCGCAGCCAGCTGGTGCGCCTGCGCATACTGCATCGCCTCGACATAATCGTAGATCTGCACCGAGGCCATCCGCGTTTCGCCGGGCAGGTTACCGCCGATCATCAGCACCACGCCGAATTCGCCGACCGTGTGCGCAAAGGTCATCACGGACGCGGTCAGGAAGCCGGGCAGCGCCATCGGCAGCGCGACCGTGAAGAACGCATCCAGCGGCGTCGCGCCCAGCGTCGCCGCGACCTCGAGCGGTCGGCGGCCGATGCCCTCGAACGCGCCCTGCAGCGGCTGCACCATGAACGGCAGCGAGTACAGCACCGACGCGATCACCAGTCCCCAGAACGTGAACGGCAGCAGGCCGAGGCCGAGCGCCTGCGTCAGCTGCCCGCCGACACCGTTCGGGCCGAGCGACAGCAGCAGGTAGAAGCCGATCACGGTCGGCGGCAGCACCAGCGGCAGCGCGACCAGCGCCGCGACCGGGGCCTTCAGCAGCGAGCGCGTGCGCGCCAGCCACCACGCAATCGGTGTGCCGATCAGCAGCAGGATCAGGGTGACGACTGCCGACAGCCTGACGGTCAGCCAGATCGCCTGCAGCGCTTCGGGTTCGAGGGTCATGGGGGTGGCGTGGGAATGCAGCGGATTATCGGATGGAAGCGCGTCCTCAGTCCAGCCGGCCGGCCAGCAGCGACAGCGGCCAGCTCACCGTGCGCGGCTGCGCCGGATCGCCCCACAGCGGCAGCAATTGCTGCTGCAGCGCCGGCAGCGGATCGCTGCCGTTCGCGTTGCGGTAGCGTGCCGTCGCCGACCATGAGCCAAGGTAGCCGAGCAGCTGAGCCAGCGGCCAGCGTACCTGCATCTCAAACGCGGGCGCGTCGATGCGCGTGAAAGGGAAGGGCAGCTCGCGGTAGCCGTTCTCCACATGCCGACGCTCCGGTGGCCAGCAAGGCCCGACCACGTGCTCGTAAAAGTGCCGCACAACCGCATCCACCGCTTCGCCTTCGGTCACGTGCACGCCATAGGTCCACGCGGCGATCACGCCGCCGGGCTTCAGCACGCGGCGCACTTCCGAGTAGAAGGACGGCAGGTCGAACCAGTGCAGTGCCTGCGCGACGGTGACGAGGTCGGCGCTGGCGTCGGGCAGTCCGCTGCGTTCGGCCGGCGCGACCGTGTAATCGACGGCGGCGTGCCGCTCCGCATGCGCGATCTGGTCGGCGCTCGCATCGGTCGCGTGCACGCGCGTGAAGTGCGCGGCCAGTGCGACCGACGCCTGTCCGCTGCCGGCGCCGCAGTCCCACGCGAGCGCATGCGCCGGGCATTGCGATGCCAGCCAGGCGAACAGCCCGGCCGGATAGCAGGGACGGAAGTCGGCGTATTGGCCAGCGACCGGCGCAAAGTGATCGCTGAAGCCGGCCATCGTCAAAGGCGGACCAGCACCTTGGCGTTGGCGCCGCGCTCGACCTGCTCGTGCGCGGCGACGATGCCGTCGAGCGGATGGATCGCCAGCGGCGGATGGCGGAAGCCGGGGCGGGCCAGTGCCGCCGACACGCCGGCCAGCACCTCGCGCAGCAGCGGCGCGGGCAGCTTGTAGACGATGAAGTAGTAGATGCTGACGAAGCCGAGGATCATCGGCCCGAACGGCATCATGATCTGAGGCTGGTTTGTACCGTAGACCACCGCCTTGCCGCCGAAGCGCAGCAGGCTGCCGTAGTTCGGCGCATGCGCGGCCGCGTCGAGGTCGATGATGAAGTCGGCGCCGGCGCCGCCGGTCAGTGCCTGCACGCGCTCGACCAGCGCTTCGGTCTTGTAGTTGATGGTCTCGGCCGCGCCCAGTTCGCGTGCGAGCGCCGCCTTGTCGCCGTTGCTGACAATGGCGATCACGCGCGCGCCGGCGGCAACCGCCAGCTGCGTGACGTAGAAGCCAACGCTGCCGGCCGCGCCCGGCACCAGCACGGTCTTGCCGAGCAGCGAGCCGCAGGCCTGCACCGCGTGCATCGCCGTCATCAGCGGAATGCCGATCGATGCGCCGACCTCGAGCGACACGCCGTCCGGCAGCGGCACCACCTGCGACGCCGGCAGCGCGATGTACTCGGCCGCGGTGCCGTAGGGCCGCTCCCACTGGCCGTTGAAGAGCCAGACGCGGCGACCGGCCAGGCCGGCATCGACGCCGTCACCGAGCTTGTCGACCGTGCCCGCGCCATCGCTGTGCGGCGTGACTTCGGGGAAGCCGCCGGCGCGCGCGGCGATGCCGGAGCGCGATTTCACGTCGGACGGGTTGACGCCGCTGAAGGCGACGCGCACCCGCACTTCGCCCGGCCCGGGCTCGGGTACCGGCTTGTCGACGATCTTCAGCACTTCGGCCGCGGGACCGCGGCTGGTGTAGACAGCTGCTCGCATCAATATCTCCGTTGTTCTTCGTGGGTGTGTGTCTTCGTACGGTGCAGCGCGTCCGGCTCAGAACAGCCCGACCACCTTGCCGCTGTCGTCGATGTCGATGCGCACTGCGCTCGGCACTTTCGGCAGGCCCGGCATGGTCATGATGTCGCCGCAGATCATCA
>CAZTIF010000151.1:0-5674 GCA_964613635.1 uncultured Bifidobacterium sp.
ACGAACCGAAGCCGGTGTCGACGTCGACCAGCAGCGGCAGGTCGCAGACGTCGGTAATGCGGCGCACGTCGGTCAGCACGTCATCGAGGTTGGAAATGCCGAGGTCCGGCAGACCCAGCGAGCCGGCAGCGACACCGCCGCCGGACAGGTAGATGGCACGGAAGCCGGCGCGCTTGGCCAGCAGCGCGTGGTTGGCGTTGATCGCGCCGATGACCTGCAGCGGCGATTCTTCTTTCATCGCCTGCCGGAAGCGTGCGCCCGGAGATTGGATGCTCATGTTCTGTCCTGTAGGAACTGTTTCAGGGGGATAAAGCCCCTGCACCATTGCAATCGGCGTGCCACTGGAAGCTTGCCACACACTGCTGCAACGCAGCATTCGAATGCATCGAAAAAACAAGCGCTTGGACGTACGGCCTTCAGGGTTGCATGTGGCGGCACTTGCCTCGATGTTTCAATTCATGTTTCAATCGACCGACTTTCTGAAACATGAAACATTACTGAAACATGGCTCGCCCTTCCCCGCCCTCACGCGACCCCGGCAACCGGCCGGTCTTCTGGGCCGTTTCCAGTTCACGGCTGTTCGACATGTTCCGCGACATCATGCTGGAGTACGACGACCGTGCCAACGTCGAGCTGATCAAGCTCGGCTTCGAAGATGCGGTCGAGCAGATCCGCGCGCGGCTGCAGACCGAGCGCTGCGACGCAGTGATCTCGGCCGGCTCGAACGGCGCCTACCTGAAGAGCCGGCTCGCGATTCCGGTGGTGCTGGCGAAAGCGACCGGTTTCGACGTGATGCAGGCGCTGGCGCGGGCGCGCAAGATCGCGCCCGAAATCGGCATGATCAGCTATCAGGAGCCGCCGCCGGAGCTGCTCGATTTCCAGCAGACCTTCGGGCTGCCGGTCATGCAGCGCAGCTACGTGACGGCCGAGGATGCGCGCGCGCAGATCAATGAGATGAAGGCCGCCGGCGTCAAGGCCGTGGTCGGCGCGGGCCTGATCACCGACCTTGCCGAGGAAGCCGGTCTGGCCGGCGTGTTCGTCTATTCGGCCGCGTCGATCCGGCAGGCTTTCGAGGATGCGCTCGACATCTCGCGCGCGACACAGCTGGAGGCACCGAAGGGGCGGGCGTATCCGGTCGCGGACAGTCCGCGCGCGAAGTACGCGCTGTCGGCGCTGCGGGGCGAATCGGAGTCGATGCAGGCGCTGCGGCAGACAGTCGCAGTGTTCGCAAAATCGCCGGCCGCGGTGCTGATCGAGGGCGAGACCGGCACCGGCAAGGAACTGGTTGCGCAGGCGATTCATCGCGAGAGCGTGCGCGGCGTCGGCGGCGACCGTCCTTTCGTCGCGGTCAATTGCGGCGCGATCGCCGAGTCGCTGCTGGAATCCGAATTGTTCGGCTACGAGGAAGGCGCATTCACCGGCTCGCGCCGCGGCGGCCATGCGGGCCTGTTCGAGGCGGCGCATCGCGGCACGCTGTTCCTCGACGAGATAGGCGAAATGCCGCTGCCGCTGCAGACGCGGCTGTTGCGCGTGCTGGAGGAACGCGAAGTGGTGCGCGTCGGCGGCACGCGGCCGATCGCAATCGACGTGCGCGTGGTCAGCGCCACGCACTGGAAGCTGGAGCAGCTGGTCGCGCAGCGCAAGTTCCGCGCCGACCTGTTCTACCGGCTCGGCGTGCTGCGCCTGACGATACCGCCGCTACGCGAGCGGCGCGACGATATCGCGACGCTGGCTGAATGGTTCCTGAAGAATGCGCTCGCGGAGATGGGCGTGCGGCCGAACGCGAACCTGCACGCGGAGTGCCAGGCCTGCGCGCCGATGCTGTCGGCATGGCACTGGCCCGGCAATGTGCGCGAATTGCGCAACCTGATGCAGCGCGTCGCGCTGTTCCTGGCGGTCGAACCCCTGCAGGCATTCACGCCGGCGTTCCTCGCGCGGGTGGCGCCCGAGATCGGTACCGGCACCACCCTGCCCGTCGCCGCATCGCCGGTACCCGAGCGCGACGACGACCTCGCGAGTGTGCTGGCGCGCTTCGGCGGCAATCGTGCGGAGGCTGCGGCGTTTCTCGGCATCAGCCGCACGACGCTGTGGCGGCGACTGAAGGACGCGGGCCTGGTGTTGCGGTGATTGGGCGCGCTAATCACCGCATATTTTGCGGCGATTATGATGGACAGCCTTGGATTTCCTTGCTCTAATCGCCGCATGAGTCCCGGCGATCCTCTTTACGTATGGCAACGATCCGACTGGCCCGCATGGCGTCATGATGCGACACGGCTGTTGCCGCTACTGACGCGCGTGCATCAGGGCGTGGGGCAGCTGCTCGGTCGGCTGCATGAGCAACAGGGCGAGCCGCTGGTCCATGCGCAAATGCACGCGCTCACGCAGGACGTGATGAAGACCAGCGAGATCGAAGGCGAGCTGCTGCGACTGGATTCGGTGCGTTCGTCGCTGGGGCGGCGACTCGGTGTCGATGTCGGCGCGCTGCCGCCGGCCGACCGGCGTGTCGAAGGGCTGGTCGACGTGGTGATGGATGCCACCGGCAATGCGCAGGCACCGCTGACTGCGGACCGCTTGCGCGCCTGGCAGGCGGCGCTGTTTCCGACGGGCTTGAGCGGACTCGCGACGATCCGCGTCGGTACATGGCGCGACGACAGCGACGGACCGATGCAGGTGGTGTCCGGCCCAGTGCAGAGACGCCGGGTGCATTACGAGGCGCCGCCGGCGGCCAGGCTGGACGCGGACATCGCTCGCTTCCTCGACTGGTTCAACGACGCACAGGATCTCGACCCCTTCCTCAAGGCCGGACTGGCGCACTTGTGGTTCGAAGTGCTGCACCCTTTCGATGACGGCAATGGCCGGGTCGGCCGTGCCGTCAGCGACATGGCACTGGCACGCGCCGACGGTTGCCGGCAGCGCTGCTACAGCCTGTCGGAGCAGATACAGCGGCAGAGGAACGCGTACTACACGCTGCTGGAGAAAACCTCGAAAGGCGATCTCGACGCGACCGAGTGGCTGGCGTGGTTCCTCGAGCGCCTGCATGAGGCGCTGGCCGAGGCCAACCGCGTGCTCGACCGGGTGCTGATGAAAGCCAGCTTCTGGCGGCGCGCTGCCGGCATTCCGATCAATGCCCGGCAGGCGAAGATGCTGAACCGGCTGCTCGACGGCTTTGATGGCAAGCTGACCAACCGCAAGTGGGCAGCCATCGCGAAATGCTCGTCCGATACCGCACTGCGCGACATCAACGACCTGTTGCAGAAGGGGCTGCTGCTGCGCTCGGAGGCAGCGGGACGCAGCACCTGCTACGAACTGCGCAGGTGACGCGCAAACCGGACCGAGCAAGCCCCATCGGCCACCTGCGCAGCCGATGAAGCCTCCGTCCTCAGTCGTCCTTCCCGCCCTCGATGCCCAGTTCCTGGATCTTGCGCGTGATGGTGTTGCGGCCGATGCCCAGCCGGATCGCCGCATCGTTCTTGCGCCCGTGCGTGTGCTTCAGCGCAGTCTTGATCAGCGCCGATTCGAACTGGCGTCCGAGTGCATCCATCACCTCCGGCTTGCCGGCCACCAGCATCCGGGCCGCTTCGGCTTCCAGCAGCGATATCCAGTTGCCCTGCCCGTAGGCCGCGCCCACCACGGCAGGCAGGTCCGCGCCTGCCACTGGCGACGCTGCCGCATACGCGGCGCTCTCGGTTGCCAGCGGCTGCGTGGAGACGGACACCGGCTCGCGCATGCCGAGCGAAGCCGAAGGCATGCCCGCACCCGCTCCTTCGATCAGTTCGGGCGGCAAATCCTTGATCTCGACCGTCTGGCCCGGCGCCATCACGGTGATCCAGTTGCACAGGTTCTCCAGCTGGCGCACGTTGCCCGGCAACTCCAGCGACGCCAGGAAGCGCATCGCCTGATCCGACAGCCGCTTCGCCTCGACGCCCAGCTGCCGCGCGCTTTGCGCAAGGAAGTGCCGCGCCAGCACCGGTATGTCCTCGCGCCGCTCGCGCAGCGCGGGCAGGCGCAGCCGGATCACGTTCAGCCGGTGATACAAATCCTCGCGGAACAGGCCGTCGCGCACGCGCTGCTCGAGGTTCTGGTGGGTCGCGGCGATCACGCGCACATTCGCCTTCAGCGGCTGGTGGCCGCCGACACGATAGAAATGGCCATCCGACAGCACGCGCAGCAGGCGCGTCTGCAGATCGAAAGGCATGTCGCCGATCTCGTCGAGGAACAGCGTGCCGCCCTCGGCCTGCTCGAAGCGGCCGCGCCGCATCGCCTGCGCGCCGGTAAATGCGCCGCGCTCATGGCCGAACAGTTCGGACTCGAGCAGGTCTTTCGGAATTGCGGCGGTATTCAGCGCAATGAAGGGCTGCGACGAACGCGGGCTGTGCTTGTGCAGCGCGCGAGCGACCAGCTCCTTGCCGGAGCCGGACTCGCCGGTGATCAGCACGGTGACATTCGACTGCGACAGGCGACCGATCGCGCGAAACACGTCCTGCATCGCCGCCGCCGAACCGAGGATCTCGGGATTCTCGGGCACGACCTGCTCGACGTCCGATTCGCGCAGGCTTTCGTCGAGCGCACGACGAATCAGCCCGACCGCCTTGTCGAGGTCGAAAGGTTTGGCGAGGTATTCGAATGCACCACCCTGGAACGCGGCGACCGTCGAATCCAGGTCGGAGAAAGCGGTCATCACGATGACCGGCAGCCCCGGATGGCGCTGCTTCACCAGCTGCAGCAGCTCGAGGCCGGATTCGCCGGGCATGCGGATATCCGATACCAGCACTTGCGGCGTCGATGTCTGCAGCGCCTCGACCACGTCGCGCACATTCGAAAAACTGCGCGTGGCCAGACTCTCGCGCGCAAGTGCCTTCTCCAGCACCCAGCGGATCGATTCGTCGTCGTCAACTATCCAGATCGGTTTCATGTGTGTTTTGTTTTGCCAGCCTAGTCCATCGTGAGGCATCGGAAGATGCCTGCTCACTCATCCTGCGCGCGCCAGGACGGTGCAGCCGGCACACCGTGGATCAGGGCAACGCGATCAGGATACGGAAATCCGTGCATCCGGGGCGGCTTTCGCATTCGATGACGCCCGTGTGCTGCTGGATGAAGGTCTGGGCCAGCGTCAGCCCCAGTCCGCTGCCACCATCCTTGCCGGAGACGAGCGGATAAAAGATCTTGTCCTTCAGCTCAGCCGGGATGCCCGGACCGTTGTCGATGATATGCAAGTCCAATGCCAGCCGATAACGCACCTTCGCGATCGTCATCGAGCGGGCGATCCGGGTGCGGAAGATCATCTCGGCGTCGCCTTTGGCTATCCGTGGCGCGAGCGCCTGCGCCGCGTTGTGGGCAATGTTCAGCACCGCCTGGATCAGCTGCTCCTTGTCGCCCCGGAATTCGGGCAGGGACAGATCGTAGTCGCGCACGATCGCCAGCCCCTGCGGGAATTCGGCGAGGATCAGGCTGCGCACGCGCTCGAAGACTTCATGGATGTTGACATCGCCAACGATCTGCGGCCGGCGATGCGGCGCGAGCAAGCGGTCGACCAGGGTCTGCAAGCGGTCGGATTCCTTGATGATCACCTGCGTGTATTCGCGCAGGTCCTTCAGGCCCTGCCCCGGCAGTTCGAGTTCGAGCAGCTGCGCGGCGCCGCGGATGCCGCCGAGCGGGTTCTTGATCTCGTGCGCGA
>CAZTIF010000152.1:0-5653 GCA_964613635.1 uncultured Bifidobacterium sp.
AGCAGACGGCGTTGTACACGTCTTCCGGCAGGTCCAGCGGGGTCTTCCACAGCTGTTTGCCGGTGATGGCGTCCACCGCCAGCGTGGCGTTCACGGTCGGCAGGTACAGCACGCCGTCGATCAGCAGCGGCTGCTGCGACTGCGGCTGGTTCGATTCCAGGCTCAGGGTCCAGACCGGCGCCAGGTTCTTGACGTTGTTGCGGTTGATCTGGGTCAGCGTCGAGAAACGCTGCTGGCCGTAGCCCATGCCGTAGGTGGTGACATTGTTCGGGGTCTTGGCGTCATTCACCAGATCGGCGACCGACGGGCCTGCGGCCAGTGCGGCCGAGGCAAACCCGGCGCCGACGGAGGCGGCCAGGGTGAGGCTAAAAATTTTTGCTTTCACGGTATCTCCTCTGTTATTCCACAAACTGCACTGCGATTGGTACGTCGGTAATGGTGGTCGGGGAATCCTCCTTCAGAACGAATGGCTGCGATGGATGGATTCAGGCCTTCACGAGGCGCTTGAGCGCCACGTCGAGTCTTTCGTTGACCGACAGGCCGAGCGCGCGCGCGGCGTCGTTCAGGTGGGAGATCACGCCGTGGTCCCACATGTCCTGCGAGTCGCCGATGCGCGCGCTCAGGTGCGACACCGTGCCGCCCGCGATCGCGCGCGCCTGCAGCATCTGCAGCGCGGCGATGCCGGCGTCCTCCTTGCCGACACCGGAGTCATTGAAGAACACCGCCTTCAGCGGCACCTCGAGCGCGAATTCGCCCGAGCTGCTGCCGCCGTGCGAGGCCGACACCACGACCTGTCCTTCGTCTTCCTTCGATACCTTGGTGATCGAGTCCATCAGGATCACCTTGCCCAGTTCGCCCTGGGCCGCCTGCTTCTTCAACATGTTCTTTTCCCTCTGTTGCGGATGACGATCGCTCAGGATTCGACCTGGGTGATCATGCGGATGCTTTCCTCGATCGCGGCGGGCTCGAAGACCTTCTTCCAGTCGGGCACGAAGATTTCCTTCTTCGCGCGCTCGACCGCGCGGTTGGCAGCATCCGACATGCGCACGCCCGGCATCTGGTCGAAAAGGATCGCCAGCTCGACGTTCAGGTGACCGAGGATGAAGTCATGCGCGACCTGCTCGGGCACGCCGCGGCGCACCGCCTCGTCGGTCGCCTCGCGGATCACCGTCAGGCAGGTGGCGCAGATCGTCTCGGACAGCACCGGCTCGAGGATCGCCATCTGCTCGACGGTGGCGCGATGCGCGTCGATCACGGGCGCGTACATGCGCTTGGCGATGTCGGCCGCCAGCTCGTAGTGCGCCTCCGGGCCGCGCATCAGCGCGCAGACGATGCTCTGTTTTGCGGCCACGCCGCCGAAGTAGTCGCGGCGCGCCTCGGGGTCGCTCTCGTCATTGAAGATCGACGGATGGCAAGGGTGCGCGACAAAGATCGACAGGTCCTCGCGCTGCGGCAGCTCGCCGGCGAACGGCGCGGCCGCGTCCAGCGCGATCAGGATCGCGCCCTGCTTGAACAGCGGCGCGAGCTGCTGCGTCGCGCGGCCGATCACGTTGTCGGGAATCGCGAGGATCACCACATCGGCGTGCGGCAGCACTTCTTCGGCGGCACGGCAGCGGATGTCGAGCGCCTGCAGGCGCTCCTGTCCGGCCGCGCTGACCTCCACATGCGACACCTGCCACGGTGCGTCCAGCAGGTTCGACGAGCAGCGGTAGCCCATCTTTCCGCCTGCGCCCAGGATTACGATCTTCGTCATTGCTTGCTCCTCTGTGTATCGGCCGGCTTGTGGCCGGCCTGCGTGCTTCTTGTCGAAGCGATGTCAATCAATCTTTGCGTCGCCGGCCCTCAGCCGGCAGCGGACTGCCGCGTACCTGCGCGCGCCGCCTCGAAGAAGCCGGCGTCGCCCATCTGGCCGCCCTTCAGCGCGACCTCGACACCGTCCAGCCAGGGCTTGCCGGGCGCGACGAAGCGGCACAGCGGCGCGCCGCGCGTCAGTCGCGCCGCGACCACCAGGCCGTGCGGCGCCAGCGCCTGCGTGACCTGGCTCGAGGTGTCGCCGCCGGACAGCAGCAGGCGGCGCAGCGGCTGCTGCTGCAGCACCGCGCGTGCGACTTCGCCGAGGCGCTGCCCGAGCAGGCGGCCGCCTTCCTGGCGCGCGCGCTCGGTGCTCCAGCCGCGGGCGCGCAGCGCGTCCAGCGTCTGTTCGATGCGCGCATCGTCCGGGCCGCGCGCGGTATGCAGGATCACGCTG
The DNA here is from genome assembly GCA_964613635.1 of uncultured Bifidobacterium sp. Taxonomy (GTDB): domain Bacteria; phylum Pseudomonadota; class Gammaproteobacteria; order Burkholderiales; family Burkholderiaceae_D; genus Pernthalerella. Next base: position 2,249 of record CAZTIF010000152.1, read on the forward strand.
CGGCCTGCTGCCAGCGTCGCCAGCACTTCGGCGACCAGCGTCGCCACAGCCGCCTGCCAGCGCGCATCGTCGAGCAGCGGCACGGCGTCGATCGCGATGCCGTGGAAGCCGGCTGCCAGCGCGGCATCGATCTGCTGCATCGACAGCTGCGATGCGCTGCCGGAGATCGCGAGCACCCGGTCGGCCTCATCAAAGCTTTCATACGCGGGATCGCTCGCGCCGAGCTGGCCGCATTCGCGCCACCACTGCGTGAGCGCGTACTCGACGCCGGACGGGCCCACCACGAACAAGGGCGCTTCCTTTTGCGACAGCCGGTGCAGCAGGCCGCCGACGGTAGTCAGCTGGCCCTCGGACGCGCTGTCGATCAGCACGGCGCCCGGCTTTCGCGACAGCGCGTCGTTCAGCGCGGCCACGGCCGATTCCAGGCCAGGCTCGATGGCCGGGAAATCCAGCCGTCCGACCGCCATCGCGGTCTGGCGCTTCAGCTGCACCAGCAAGTCGCTGTCGTCGGCCGGCGTGACCGGATGCACGCTCATGATCGGGTGCCGGTCGAGCCGGTACATGCGGCCGTCGGTGCCGGCGCGTGCGAACAGGTTGCCGAACAGGCAGTAGCGCTGCAGCGCCGGCGTGCTGCCGACGACGGGAATGAAACTGTTGCGGAAGATGGGCTGCGCGATCTCCATCGTGCGGCCGATGCTGCCGATGCCGGGGGAGCTGTCGAAGGTCGAGCAGACCTTGTAATGCACGACAGGCGCGCCGCAGCCGGCCAGCGCGGCGAACACCTGCGGCAGCTGCGCGTCCATCTCGGCCGGCGTCATTGCGCGGCTGTCGCCGGCAACGCCGACGGCGTCAAGCTTCGGGAAATGCGCGAGCACATCCGGCGTCGGCGGCCTGAGCAGCAGCGCGGTCTGCATGCCGGCAAAGGCCAGCACCTCGAGCGCATCGGTCGAGCCGGTGAAATCGTCGCCGTAGAAGGCGAGCCGCAGCGAATGGCGCTGTTCGCTCATGCCTTGCCTCCGCCGAATTTGGCGAGTGCGACGCGCAGCGCCGGGTGGCTTTGCGCATACTGCTCCAGCGGTATGCCCGCACGCGCGGCCTCCCAGCCTTCGCGCATGCTGTCCACGCCGGCGGCGATGCCGTCCGGATGGCCGATGATGCCGCCGCCGGCCAGGTGCATCAGGTCATCGCTGCGCAGCTGCTCATGGATGAGCGGCGCGAGGCCGGCCCACTGGCCGGACGAGAACACCGGCATGATCGGCTGCACGCCAGCGAAAGGCGCAAGGCAGCTCGCGGCCGACGCGATCACGGAGTCGTCCGGCTCCCAGAACTTGCCCTGCACGCCATTCACATGCAGTTGGTCTGCGCCGGCCAGGCGCAGCACCTTCTGATAGACGCGGAATTCATAGCCGAGCGCCGGGTGGCGCGTCATCGCGCCCCAGCCGTTGCGGTGCGCGTGGATGGGCACGGCGGTATGCGCGCGCAAATCCTGCAGGCCGGACAGGCCGATCCAGTTGGCACTGGCCATCACGCAGGTGCCGCCCTGCGCGACGACCGCGTCATGGCGACGGCGCATTTCGTCGATGGTGCCGGAGATGTTGATCGCATACATCGGCATGCGGCCGGTGCGGTCGGCATGCTTGTGCAGCACCGGCATCACCGCCGCCAGTCGCGCGTCGAACGGCGCATAGGGCGGGTCGGCCATCAACTCGTCGTCCTTGATGAAGTCGATGCCGGCCGTGCACAGCGAATCGACCAGCTCCGCCGTCTGCTGCGGCGACAGGCCGATGCTGGGCTTGATGATGGTGCCGATGACGGGACGGCCATGCACGCCGGCCATCTCGCGGGTGCCGGCGACGCCGAACTTCGGGCCGGGGAACTGGCGGGCGTAGCTGTCGGGCAGGTCGAGGTCGAGCACGCGCAGCGCGGTGACTTCGCCGAGCTCGAACAGATTGCCGGCAATGGTCGCCATCAGCGAGGAAAGATTCGGGCCGACGTTCTCGACCGGGAAGGCGATCTCGATCTCGCCGCGATGGAACAGCGCCTCGGGGACGTTGCGCGCGGCCCAGGCGCTGTGCAGCGAAGGCACCATCGACGGTGGCTGCGTGTCGACGCGGGTGACGCGGGCACGGAAGCGGTCCTTCAGTTCCTGCGTCTCGCCGGGCAGCGACAGGAAGGTTCCGCTGGACTGTTCGCCGGCGATGACCTCGGCCGCCTGCTGCAACGGCACCGGGCTTTCCACGAAATAGCGTGCGCGGAATTCTTCGCGCCCGCCGCCACTGTGTAGCATCACTTCTGTCTCCCCTGCGCCGCCCATGTGCCCGGGCGCCGCCTTGTTGCCTGGCCGCGTTCCGGTCGGGATCCGGGCCAATGAATATCGAATGGCGCATGGTAGGAAAACTCGGCAGCGGCGGACAATCGATTTATACTCGCCCCCCATTGAGCCTCGCTCACACCCCCGACACCGACACGGCATGACGACCACTCCCTCGCTGCATGCGCTGCGCGCGTTCGAAGCCGTTGCCCGGCTGGGCAGCATGAGCGCGGCCGCCGACGAACTGGCCGTCACGCACGGCGCGATCAGCCGCCACGTGCGCGCGCTGGAAGAAGTGCTCGGCGTGCTGCTGTTGAAGCGCGGCGCGCAGACCAGCGAGCCGACGCCGGAGGGGCAGCGGCTGGCCGAGGGGCTGGCGACGGCGTTCGGCCTGATCCAGGCCAGCGTGGAGCAGGTGCGCCCGGGGCCGGCGACGATCTCCTGCTCCGAGTCGATCATGATGTACTGGCTGCTGCCGCGCATCGCGCGCTTCCAGCGCATGCATCCGGAGATGCCGCTGCAGTTCAACATGAACTACCGCGGCAGCGACCCGATCCGCGACAACATCAGCGTGGCGATCCGCAACACGATGCTGACGCCGCCCGAGGACATCATCGTGCGCGAGCTGGCCGACGAATGGGTCGGGCCGGTGTGCACGCCGGAATACCTGCGGCAGCACGGCCTGCGCGATCCGGCCGACCTGGCGCGCGCGCGGCTGCTGGCCACGCGCAGCCGGCCGCTGGCGTGGCGTCAGTGGGCGACGGCCACCGGCGCCGAGCTGCCGAACCTCGCGGTGCAAGAGGAGTTTGAACATTTCTACCTGCTGATCCAGGCGGCGGCGTGCGGACTGGGCATTGCCAATGTGCCGCGCATGCTGGTGCTGGATGCGCTCGAGTCGGGCCGGCTGGTCGCGCCGTTCGGCTTCGTGCGCGGGCCTTACCGGCTGGTGCTGTGGCTGAATCCGCATGTGCGCGGACGTGCTGATGTGCAGGCGCTGGCGGACTGGATGGCGGAGGAGTTGCAGCTGAATACCTGAGTGGTTCGGGTATTGGGATGTCTTGTCGGTGTACTGCGCAGGTATCGCAGCGAAGCAA
>CAZTIF010000153.1:0-5624 GCA_964613635.1 uncultured Bifidobacterium sp.
GGTCACGCTGACCTTCGGTTCGTACCACGACGTGGACTCGAACGAAAACGCGTTCCGCATGGCCGGCTCGATGGCATTCAAGGATGGCTGCCGCAAGGCGCAGCCGGTGCTGCTCGAGCCGATGATGGCGGTCGAAGTCGAAACGCCGGAAGACTACGCCGGTACCGTGATGGGCGACCTGTCGTCCCGCCGTGGTCTGGTGCAGGGCATGGACGAGATCGCTGGTGGCGGTGGCAAGATCATCAAGGCAGAGGTTCCGCTGTCCGAGATGTTCGGCTACGCGACGTCGCTGCGTTCGGCTACCCAGGGTCGCGCGACGTACACGATGGAGTTCAAGCACTACGCTGAAGCGCCGAAGAACGTCACCGAGTCCGTGATCAGCGCCAAGGCGAAGTAATCGAAAACGAAGCGACGCCCTGACGGCGTCGCCCAAAGCAAAGCGAATCGTTCTTTTTGAAGGAAGAAGAATCATGGCAAAAGGCAAGTTTGAGCGGACCAAACCGCACGTGAACGTCGGCACGATTGGCCACGTTGACCACGGCAAGACCACGCTGACCGCAGCGATCGCGACCGTCCTGTCGGCGAAGTTCGGCGGCGAAGCGAAGAAGTACGACGAGATCGACGCGGCACCGGAAGAGAAGGCGCGCGGCATTACCATCAACACCGCGCACGTCGAGTACGAGACGCAGAACCGTCACTACGCGCACGTTGACTGCCCGGGTCACGCTGACTATGTGAAGAACATGATCACCGGTGCGGCGCAGATGGACGGCGCGATCCTGGTGTGCTCGGCCGCTGACGGCCCGATGCCGCAGACCCGCGAGCACATCCTGCTGGCGCGTCAGGTCGGTGTCCCGTACATCATCGTGTTCCTGAACAAGTGCGACATGGTTGACGACGCCGAGCTGCTCGAGCTGGTCGAAATGGAAGTGCGCGAACTGCTGTCGAAGTACGAGTTCCCGGGCGACGACCTGCCGATCATCCGCGGTTCGGCCAAGCTGGCACTCGAAGGCGACAAGGGCGATCTGGGCGAAGGCGCGATCATGAAGCTGGCCGAGGCACTGGATACCTACATCCCGACGCCGGAGCGCGCGATCGACGGTACCTTCCTGATGCCGGTGGAAGACGTGTTCTCGATCTCGGGCCGCGGTACCGTGGTGACCGGTCGTGTCGAGCGCGGCATCGTCAAGGTCGGCGAGGAAATCGAGATCGTCGGTATCCGTGACACGCAAAAGACCACCTGCACGGGCGTGGAAATGTTCCGCAAGCTGCTGGACCAGGGTCAGGCAGGCGACAACGTTGGCGTGCTGCTGCGCGGTACCAAGCGTGAAGACGTCGAGCGTGGCCAGGTGCTGGCCAAGCCGGGTTCGATCAAGCCGCACAAGCATTTCACCGGCGAGATCTACGTGCTGTCGAAGGACGAGGGTGGCCGTCATACGCCGTTCTTCAACAACTACCGTCCGCAGTTCTACTTCCGTACGACGGACGTGACGGGCGCGATCGAACTGCCGGAAGGCAAAGAGATGGTCATGCCGGGCGATAACGTGTCGATCACGGTCAAGCTGATCAACCCGATCGCGATGGAAGAAGGTCTGCGCTTTGCAATCCGCGAAGGCGGCCGTACCGTCGGCGCCGGTGTCGTGGCCAAGATCCTCGACTAAACTGCAGTAACCGCCGTGACCGCGTGAGCCAATTTCCGCGGTCCGGCGTCTAAAAATTCAAAGTTTCACCGCAGGGGCGTAGCTCAATTGGCAGAGTGACGGTCTCCAAAACCGTAGGTTGGGGGTTCGAGGCCCTCCGCCCCTGCCACCGAATTCTGGTGCCTGACACCGAAAGCAAAGTCAAATGTCTAATCAACCCGTGCAGACCGTGACCACTTCGGCTGACAAGGCGAAGCTGGTGCTGGCTGCTTGCGCGATTGCCGCGGGCGTGGTCGGCTTCTACGCGCTGGCCGGACAGACGACTCTGGTGCGCGCTGCCGCGCTGGTCGGTGGCCTTGTCCTCGCCGTCGCATTTGGATGGACCTCGCAACTCGGCCGCGATTTCGTCGGCTTTGCCCGGGAATCCGTTCGCGAAACCAAGAAGGTGGTATGGCCGTCGCGCAAAGAAGCGATGCAAATCACCGGTGTGGTCTTCGGTTTCGTCGTCCTGATGGCAATCTTCCTGTGGGGTACTGACAAGATACTCGAGGTCGTTCTGTACGACCTCATCCTGGGCTGGAGGTAATGATGACGGAGAACACGCAAGACAGCGCGACGCCGGCTTCCACCAGCAGCGCCAACTCCAAGCGTTGGTACGTCGTGCACGCCTACTCCGGCATGGAGAAGAGCGTGCAGCGTGCGCTGACGGAGCGCATCAACCGCGCCGGCATGCAGGACAAGTTCGGCCAGATCCTGGTGCCGACCGAAGAAGTCGTCGAAATGAAGAATGGTCACAAGTCCGTGACCGAGCGTCGTTTCTTCCCGGGCTATGTGCTCGTCGAGATGGAAATGACCGACGACACCTGGCACCTCGTCAAGAACACCAGCAAGGTGACCGGTTTCATCGGCGGCAAGTCGAACAAGCCGACGCCGATCCCGCCGCACGAAGTCGACAAGATCCTGCAGCAGATGCAGGAGGGTGTCGAGAAGCCGCGCCCGAAAGTGCTGTACGAAGTGGGCGAGCTGGTCCGCATCAAGGATGGCCCGTTCACCGACTTCAACGGCAACGTCGAAGAAGTCAACTACGAAAAATCCCGCGTTCGCGTTTCGGTCACGATCTTCGGCCGTGCAACGCCGGTGGAGCTGGAGTTTGGTCAGGTTGAAAAGGCCTGATCAGCGACACGCAATGTTCAAGCGCCCGCCGTGGCGCGGTGCCGTTGATGGCGCCACACGGCAAACCGAGGAGCCCAAGTAGTTTCGGCGAAAGGGCGCTACCACTCACCAACAGGAGCCCTCATGGCAAAGAAAATCATTGGCTTTATCAAGCTGCAGGTGCCGGCTGGTAAAGCAAACCCGTCCCCGCCGATCGGTCCCGCACTGGGTCAGCGCGGCCTGAACATCATGGAATTCTGCAAGGCGTTCAACGCCCAGACCCAGGGTGTCGAGCCGGGCCTGCCGATTCCGGTCGTGATCACCGCGTTCGCCGACAAGTCCTTCACGTTCGTGATGAAGACGCCGCCGGCAACCATTCTGATCAAGAAAGCTGCCGGTATCCAGAAGGGTTCGTCGAAGCCGCATACCGACAAGGTTGGCAAGATCACCCGCAAGCAGGCAGAAGAGATCGCAACCCAGAAACAACCGGACCTGACCGCCGCTGACCTCGAGGCAGCCGTGCGTACGATTGCAGGTTCCGCTCGTTCGATGGGCATCACGGTGGAGGGTCTGTAATGACTAAGCTGTCCAAGCGCGCACAAGCAATCAAGGCAAAAGTCGACCGTACCAAGCCGTACGCATTCGATAACGCGATCACGCTCGTCAAAGAGCTGGCTACCGCCAAGTTCAACGAGTCGATCGACGTCGCGATCCAGCTCGGTATCGATGCGAAGAAGTCGGACCAAGTCGTTCGTGGCTCCGTCGTGCTGCCCGCCGGTACCGGCAAGAGCGTTCGCGTTGCGGTGTTCGCCACCGGCGAAAAGGCCGAGCAGGCAAAAGCCGCCGGCGCTGAAATCGTCGGCATGGAAGACCTGGCTGAGCGCATCAAGGGCGGCGACATGCCGTTCGACGTGGTGATCGCTTCGCCGGACACCATGCGTATCGTCGGTACCCTCGGTCAGGTGCTCGGCCCGCGCGGCCTGATGCCGAACCCGAAGGTCGGTACCGTGACGCCGGACGTCGCTACCGCCGTCAAGAACGCGAAGGCAGGTCAGGTGCAGTACCGTACCGACAAGTCGGGTATCGTGCACGCCACCATCGGCCGCAAGTCGTTCGAAGACGCCGACCTGAAGAAAAACCTGCTGGCCCTGCTGGACGCGCTGAACAAGGCGAAGCCGGCAACGAGCAAGGGCGTTTACCTGCGCAAGGTCGCGATTTCGTCGACCATGGGCGCCGGTGTGCGCGTCGACCAGGCAACGCTGGTCGCTTAAGAAAGAATCAAGTCCCTGCGTTTCGGCGCAGGGCAGCTCTTTGGGCTGGCCACCGTGCAGCAATGCGGGGTGGCCAGGCAATCAAAGACCGTTGGGCCCGAAGCCGGGAAGCAGTCGGCGGAAGGTTAAAGGCTGAAGGAGTCATCCGGAAGCGCCCAACGCAGATGGCGAGCCCGATCAAGTTATGCAGTCTCCATGCTGCATGCCGTCAAGGTATGTGACATGAACTCCTGACTTCGGACGCCGTGTTCGAAACGATGTGAGGCAGACGGTCACCCGGCCGTGCAGGCGCCGAACGTCACTTTTGGAGGTTGAACGTGAGTCTCAATCTGAATGACAAAAAGGCCGTAGTCGCCGAAGTCTCCGCCCAGGTTGCAACGGCGCAGACCATCGTGCTGGCCGAATATCGTGGCATTGAGGTTGGAGCGTTGACGAAACTGCGCGCCGAGGCCCGCAAGCAGAAGGTTTACCTTCGCGTGTTGAAAAACACGCTCGCTCGCCGGGCTGTGGAAGGCACTGCGTTTGCGCCTCTCGCGACCGACATGACCGGTCCGCTGATCTATGCGATCTCGGAAGATGCGGTGGCTGCGGCCAAAGTCCTGAACGACTTTGCCAAAACCAACGACAAGCTGGTCGTCAAGGCAGGCAACTACGCAGGCAAATCGCTGGACAAGGCAGGCGTGACCGCGCTGGCAAGCATCCCGACCAAGGAAGTCCTCATCGCCCAGCTGCTGGGCGTCATGCAGGCTCCGGTCTCCGGATTTGCGCGCGCACTCGCTGCCCTGGCAGAGAAAAAGCAGGCCGAGGCAGCGTAATTCGCGATTGCGAATTTGCCCGGCAAAGTCAAGCCCAATACCCGATACATCCCAATATTTAGGAGTTTTTAAATGGCAATCACCAAAGACGACATCCTGGAAGCCGTCGGTCAGATGACCGTGATGGACCTGAACGATCTGGTCAAGGCATTCGAAGAGAAGTTCGGCGTTTCCGCTGCAGCAATGGCAGTCGCAGGTCCGGCAGGTGGCGGCGCAGGCGCAGCTGCAGTTGAAGAGCAGACCGAGTTCACCGTTGTGCTGGCAGAAGTCGGCGCGAACAAGGTCGGCGTCATCAAGGCCGTTCGCGAAATCACCGGCCTGGGCCTGAAGGAAGCCAAGGACCTGGTCGACGGTGCTCCGAAGCCCGTCAAGGAAGGCATTGCAAAAGCCGACGCAGAAGCAGCAAAGAAGAAGCTGGAAGAAGCCGGCGCAAAGGCCGACCTCAAGTAATTCGGTTTCTGCGCGTCTGCCGCGTACGAGTCAAAGTGCAGGGCCCAGCCGAAAGGCGGGGTCCTGCTTTTGGCTCTTTTGGCGTTTCATGCGGTGGGCCACACTGAAGATCCGGTGCGGTACCCGGAAAGACGGACCGGAAGCGGTCTCATGCAACATTTGCAGTTCGCGATGGTCGTAGCGTCGTATCAGAAGGGCAAAGACTTGAGGATTCTCAGACGAAGACCTTGATCTTCAACGAGTCCTGAATTCTCTATCCTTCCTGTCACTCACGGAGTGTTCATGCACTACTCATT